>CAZDTG010000474.1:0-2506 GCA_964508005.1 uncultured Steroidobacteraceae bacterium | reverse complement strand
GGTAGCGATCGAGCGAGAGCAGCACCAGTACCGCGGTCAGCACGGGGAAGGCGGCCACGATGAGGACGTTCGTGCACAGGGCTGTCCAGGTGAACACCGGCATCTTCATCAGGGTCATGCCCGGAGCGCGCATCTTGATGATGGTCGTGATGAGATTGATCCCGGACAGGAGCGTGCCCACGCCGGCGATCTGCAGCGACCAGATCCAGTAATCGACGCCCACATCGGGACTGCCGGCAATGCCGGACAAAGGCGGATAGGCGAGCCAGCCGGTGCGGGCGAATTCGCCGACGAACAGCGACATCATCACCAGGCCGGCACCGAACGCGGTCATCCAGAAGCTGAAGTTGTTGAGGAAGGGGAAGGCCACGTCCCGTGCGCCGATCTGCAGCGGCACGACGAAATTCATGAGTCCCGTCACCAGCGTCATGGCGACGAAGAAGATCATGATGACACCGTGCGCCGTGAAGACCTGATCGTAGTGGT
Source organism: uncultured Steroidobacteraceae bacterium (assembly GCA_964508005.1). Classification (GTDB taxonomy): domain Bacteria; phylum Pseudomonadota; class Gammaproteobacteria; order Steroidobacterales; family Steroidobacteraceae; genus 13-2-20CM-66-19. The sequence goes on along the minus strand of CAZDTG010000474.1, from coordinate 2,020 downwards.
GCGGCGGCAGGTATCCCATGGAGCCGCCGAAGGCGATCGCCTGTTGCAGGCGCATCATGATGGCATCGGCGAAGCCGCGCAGCAGCATGACGAGCCCGAGCACGATATACATGATGCCGATCTTCTTGTGATCGATGCTCGTGATCCAATCGCGCCACAGGACGCCCCACAGGCGGTAATAGGTCACGGCGCCAAGAAGTGCCGCCCCGCCGAGCGCCACGCCTGCGAAGGTCCACACCAGGATGGGCACATCGAAAGGGATGGCGTCCCAGCTCAGCCTGCCGAATACGAGGTGTGTCAGTTGCGAATGGTCCATCGTCAGGGCTCCCGAGCCGCGGTTGTTGCGTTGCTCGTCACGCTGCGGTCGACGATGGCGTCATACAGGCCGGCCGCCACGTTCGCGTAGCGGCGCACGGGATCGTGCTCGCTGGGCTGCTGCAGCCGCTGATAGCCGTCACGGTCGAGCATCTGGCCACTGGCCCTGGCGGCCTGCACCCAACGGTCGAAGTCTCCCGCGCTCATGCCATGAAACTTGAAGCGCATGTCGGAGAAGCCCGCACCGCTGTAATTGGCGGAGAAGCCATCGTATTCGCCGGCGCGGTTGATGACCGCGTGCAGCTCGGTTTGCATGCCGGGCATGGCGTAGATCTGCCCCGCCAGCGCGGGAATGAAGAAGGAGTTCATTACCGAGGAAGCCGTGATCTTGAACGTAATGGGCACATCCACCGGGGCGGCGAGATCGTTCACGACCGCGATGCCCTGCTGCGGATAAATGAACAGCCACTTCCAGTCGAGCGCGACCACTTCGACGATCAGCGGTTGCGTGCCGGCCGCCGCCGGATGGGCCGCATCCGGCCGCTGCAGCGGACGATACGGATCGAGCGTATGGGTGCTGATCCAGGTCACCGCGCCCAGGGCGATGATAATCAACAGCGGAACAGCCCAGATCACCAGCTCCAGTTGCGTCGAGTGGTCCCAGTCCGGGGCGTAGGTGGCGCGGGTGTTGGATTTTCGGTAGCGCCAGGCAAACAGCAGCGTGAGTGCGATCACGGGCACGATCACGAGCAGCATCAGCACCGTCGAGACGACGATGAGATGACCCTGCTGCGCGGCTACTGCACCGGCTGGGTGTAACACGACCATTGCACCCGCAGGGTGCATCGACAACAGGCCGCAGCCCGCAAACAGTGCAGCGGGCAGTGCGAGCGGCAGCCGGGCCTTCTTCGGGAGTGACATGGCAGTCACTGTACGGGCGGCGGCCCGGACTGGGGATTGGACGTTTTGTCCTATCGCGCGCGCCCGTACCGGGATGCGATCCTGCCTGTGCCCATGACATTACTCGACACTCACCACAGCGATCGCTCGAAGATTGCCCCCGGCGAAATCGCGATCGGCGTGATCGTCGGACGCGCCTCGGAGTATTTCGACTTCTTCGTGTACGGCATCGCCTCGGTGCTGGTGTTCCCCGCCGTGTTCTTTCCGTTCGAGCGGGGGCTGGAAGGCACGCTGTATGCGTTCGTGATTTTCTCCTTCGCGTTCATCGCGCGGCCGGTCGGCTCGGTCGCATTCATGGCGATCCAGCGGCGCTACGGCCGCGAGACGAAGCTGACTCTCGCCCTCTTCCTGCTCGGCCTGTCCACGGCGGGCATCGCCTTCCTGCCCGGCTACTCGAGCCTCGGCGCCACCTCCATCGTGCTGCTGTCGGTTTTCCGCCTCGGCCAGGGAATCGCCCTGGGCGGCTCCTGGGACGGATTGCCTTCGCTGCTGGCGCTCAATGCGCCGCAACAGCGCCGCGGCTGGTATGCCATGTTAGGTCAGCTCGGCGCCCCTGTCGGCTTTACCGTGGCGAGCGGGTTGTTCGCTTTCCTGTACTCGAGCCTCGGAAGCGAGGACTTTCTCGACTGGGGCTGGCGCTATCCCTTTTACGTCGCATTCGCGATAAACGTGGTTGCGCTGTTCGCTCGGCTGCGGCTCGTGGCCACCAACGAGTATGCGCGGCTGCTCGATGAGCGCGAGCTCG
>CAZDTG010000473.1:0-2513 GCA_964508005.1 uncultured Steroidobacteraceae bacterium | reverse complement strand
GGACATGCCGACGCTGCAAACGACCTTGCTCGCCGGCGAGGGCGGCAAATGAGCGGGCGAGACGCCATCAGCAGCGCGATTCGCGCCGCCGCGGCCCAGGGTGAGCCGGCCCTCATTGCCTTTCTCACCGCGGGATATCCGAGCCGCGAGAAATTTCGCCAACACCTGCAGGCCATCGCGGCCGGTGCCGATGTCGTGGAAATCGGTGTGCCGTTCACGGACCCCATGGCCGACGGTGTGACCATACAGCGCTCGAGTCAGGCGGCGCTCGCACAGGGCGTGAGCCTGCGTTGGATCCTGGCGGAGCTCGAAGCGATGCCGCGGTTGCAGACGCCGCTTCTGCTGATGAGCTACCTCAATCCGTTGCTGGCGTTTGGCCTGCGACGGCTGGCAGAGGCTGCCGCGCGCGCGGGCGTTTCGGGATTCATCGTGCCCGACCTGCCGCTGGACGAAAGCCGGGAACTGCGCGCGGCGCTGGATGTGCATCAGATCGCCCTGGTGCAGATGGTGACCCCCGTGACCAGGCCCGAGCGCATGCGGCAGCTTTGTGCCGGCAGCCAGGGTTTCGTGTATGCGGTCACCATGACAGGCACAACGGGACACAACGTCGCAGTGCCCCCGGACCTGGCCCGCTACTTCGACAGGGTTCGCGAGCTGGCCACCGTCCCTGTTTGCGCAGGATTTGGCATCCGCAGCCGCCAACAGGTCGAATTACTGCGCGGCCATGTTGACGGGGTCGTGATCGGCTCGGCGCTCGTCGAAGTCCTCGAGCGCGGTGAAGACGCTACGGAGTGGCTGCGCAGGCTTCGCAAGCCGGGCGCTGCGTCAGGGAGCCCGCCACACGCGTCGAGATGATCGTAGAAGGGGGGCTCACGGTGGATCGAAAGAAGAGCCGCCACGGCGCGCTCGCGGCGCTCCTGGCCGCGTTGTCCATGGTGAGCCCGTTCTCGATCGACACGTTCTTTCCCTCTTTTCACGCCATCGCCGCGCAGTTCTCGCTCAGCCCGTGGGTAGTGCAGCAGACACTGACTGCGTACATGCTGCCGCTGTCCTTCATGTCGCTCGTGCAGGGACCGTTGTCCGATGCGATCGGGCGGCGGCGTGTCATTCTCGCCGGTCTGGCGGTATACACCGCTGCATCGATCGGCTGCACGCTCGCACCGACCTTCGGGACACTCCTGCTGTTCCGCGCTTTGCAGGGAACCAGCGCAGGTGTCGGCACGATCGTCGGCCGCGCGGTCATTCGCGATCTCTATGAGGGACCGCAAGCACAGAAGCTGCTCAGCCTCGTGACCATGATCTTCGCCTTCGCGCCGGCGGTGGCTCCCGTCATCGGAGGCTGGATTCACGTCACGCTGGGCTGGCGTGCCGTGTTCGGCTTCATGGCCTCATTTGGCGCCATTCTCGCCCTGACGAGTTACTACAAGCTGCCGGAAACCCATCCTCCGCAGCGGCGCCCGCGCCTGCACGTGCCCGAGCTGACACGGACCGCCCTGCGTGTTGCCGGTCACGGCGAGTTTGTGCTGCTCGCATTGGCCATGGGGGCGAATTTCGCGGCCATGATGTGCTTCGTGGGTGCCGCGCCCATGGTGGTGATCGATCACTGGCACTTGCGCGAGACGCAGTTCGCCTGGCTGTTCCTGCCCATCATCTCCGGTTTTGTCATCGGCGCGTGGATCTCGGGCCGGATGGCCGGCCAGGTCGCGCCGAGCCGGCAATGCGAGTTGGGGTTCGGGCTTTCGCTGGCCGGATCCGGCATCACGGCCGCGCTGCATGCGCTGTTCGCGATGCCACCGCTTCCGGTCCAGCAGCTGCTGCTCGTGGTCGTTGCCGTCGGCGTGCAGTTGGTATCACCTGTCCTGACATTGCGCATGCTGGATCTGTTTCCGCACGCCCGCGGCTCCGCCGCGTCCGTGCAATCCTGCATCTCGATCGTGATCTCGGCAGCGGTGTTCGGCGCTCTCGCGCCGCTGGCGAGCGGCTCCCTGTTGACATTGAGCGAAACATCCTTGTGCGCCGGGCTGGTCGGATTCGCTCTGTGGCGAGCCGCGCAACATCGGGTATCGTTCGCACATCGACACCCCCGACGTGACTTCATGAAAACCATCACCGTTGCACGACGATTCTGTGGACCGCCGAACTCCTCCAATGGAGGATATTTCGCGGGACTCGTTGCTGCGCTTGCCTCCGACACGCTCGCCGTGCGGCTCCTGAAACCTCCACCGCTCGACACCGAGCTGGACGTCGTAGAGGGCGCGGATGGCACTATCGAGATACGCCATGGTGATATTCCGGTCGGCGCGGCGACGCACACCGGGTTGCAGCTCGAACTGCCCCCGGCAACGAGTTACTTCGAGGCTGTGGAGGCGTCGCGTCGCTATGCGGGCTTCGTCGCGCACCGCTTCCCGACCTGTTTTGTCTGCGGCACGCAGCGGCCGCGAGGCGATGGGATGAGGATCTTCGCGGGCCCGATCCCTGAGCGCCGCATCGTCGCGGCCCCATGGGTACCCGAC
>CAZDTG010000472.1:0-2519 GCA_964508005.1 uncultured Steroidobacteraceae bacterium | reverse complement strand
GCAGGGCCGTACTTCTGCACCATGGTGCTGAAGTCGGGCAACACCGCGGAAGGGTTGCCGGTCGCGGGAACCGAGGTAACGGGTCCCACGGCGGCGGCTGGCGCCGGGGCCGTCGCCGCTGCTCTTGGCGTTACGCCGAACGCATATAAAACGCTCACCGGCGCTGCGATGACCGCCGCGCCGAGTACTGCCGCTGCCAGCGGCTTTCGGATCAGGGTTCTGGGGCTCATCTTTGCTCTCTCCAACCAATACGGGTCACAGGGGGGTCCATGCCATGCCGGGTACCGTAGGCAGGTAGACTTAAGCGACCCTTAAGGAGCCGGCGCCGGCGTTCCTTCTGCGTACGCTAAGTAGTTGATTTGCTGCTCTTTATGGCGCTGAGGGAGCCGGCCCCGCCGCAGGGGCGGGAAAACGGACGCTCACCGCCAGGCCTCGGCCGTCCGGGCCCGAATCGAGCGCGAGCGTCGCGCCGTGCGTGTCGGCAATGGCTTTGACGATGGCCATCCCGAGACCGCTACCAGGGGGCGAAGTACCCGGTCGGCGATAAAACCGATCGAGCACGCGAGAGCGTTCTTCCACCGGAATGCCTGGGCCGTTGTCGATGACTTTCAGGACGGTGCCCCCTGAGTTCTCCACGGAGACGTCGACCCGGCCGCCTTCCGGGGTGTAGCGCACAGCGTTGTCGACGAGATTGCGCGTGAGGGTGCGCAGTGCGTCAGGATCTCCGAGGACGACGGCGGATTGTGAGTTGGACATGCCGAGGTCAATGCGTTTTGCGTCGGCGAAGGGAACCAGCTCCGCGACGACCTCGCGCACGATGTCGGCGAGCGGGACTCGCACGCGTCCGGGTTCCGCGCGGGGTTCCTGCCGGGCAAAAGAGAGCATCTGCTCTACCAGTCGAATGGCGCGCTGCACCCCCGCGGAGAGCTTCTCCATGGCGTCATTGCGCTCCGCTTCGTTCGTCGCGCGCGCCAACGCTCCCATCTGCAGATGCAGGGCCGTGAGCGGTGTGCGCAACTCGTGCGCAGCGTCCGCCATGAACGCACGCTCGCGATCCAATGCAGCTCCGAGCCGCGCGAGGAGGTCATTGAGCGCACCCACGAGCGGCCGGACCTCGTCGGGCAGGCGCTCATTCGGAAGCGGATCCAGCGCGTCGACGCGTCTGGCTTTCACCAGAGTTGTGAGACGCCTCAGCGGATCGAGCGCGCTGCCCACGGCAAGCCATATGAGAAACCCCAACACCGGCAGAAGGAGTGCGAAGGGTCGCAGTGTCTTGAGGGCAAGATCGACGGCTTGCTGCTCACGCACACGCATGGGTTGCGCGACCTGGACGACTTTCGTCAGCGCCTGCGCGCCGTAAACGCGCCAGAGGCCTTCTTTGGTCGTGACGGTCGAAAAGCCCAGCGTCGTAGGTTCCGGCAAGGCCGTGTGGGGACGTGAGAGGTAGATGCGTATGCCGTCGAGAGTCCAGACCTGTACCACGAAGTCATAAGCCGCGTCATTCGCGGGAATTCGCGGCCCGAGCGAATACTCCACGGGCTCGTCTCTGAGGATGAGGGCGGTTTGCCGCAGGTGATAGTCGAAGAACGCGTCGGCTTCCGCGAGAGCGTTGCGATAGACGACCCAGCCGCCCACCACCCCAGTCAACACGACACCGCCGATGAGCCAGGCGAGTAAGCGCGCGCGGATGGAGCTCAAAGCGACGGCTCCGCCGGTGCCCGGAACCGGATGCGGCAGACGTAAAGGGGATGGCGATGCCTGCGAATCTTCACTGCGCCGGCCGCACCCGGTAACCCACGCCACGGACGTTGAGTATGAAGTCGGTTCCCAGCTTGCGCCGCAGCCCGTGAATGTGGACCTCGATGGCGTTGCTTTCGACTTCCTCGCCCCAGCCGTAGAGACGCTCCTCGATCTGCGCGCGCGACAGGATGTTCCCCGGGCGCTCCACCAGCAGCTGCAACAGCGCGAACTCCTTGGGAGATAACGCGACTTCCCGCCCGTCACGGGTGACCTTGTGTGTGGCGGGATTCAACACGACACCGAGGTGCTCGATTTCCGGCGCCGTGCGGCCGGACTTGCGGCGCAGGAGTGCGCGGATGCGCGCGGCGAGCTCATCGAGATCGAACGGCTTTACGAGGTAGTCGTCCGCACCGGCGTCGAGTCCCTGTACGCGGTCCGACACCGCGTCGCGAGCAGTAATGATGAGTACGGGGAGGGTCTGCTGCCGCGCCCGCAGGCCCTGCAACACCTGCAGCCCCCCCTTTCGTGGCAGGCCGAGGTCGAGCAACAGCAGATCGAACGTGTCGGTTCGCAGCACCTGCTCGGCGGATTCGCCGTCGTGAACCCAATCCACGGTGAAGCCGTCCCGCTTGAGGCCGGTACGGATTGCCTCGCCGATCATGGCATCATCTTCTACTAGCAGCAGTCGCACGTTCTTACGGCAGTCGTGGTTCGGGTCCAATGGCCCGACCTTGAGGAGGTCGCCCTCGCTACGGCGATCATTGCTCAGGTACGCTCCT
>CAZDTG010000471.1:0-2536 GCA_964508005.1 uncultured Steroidobacteraceae bacterium | reverse complement strand
TCGTCACTTCGGGCGGCGTGAACGTGCCTTCGATCAACACGCAGGAGATCGCGACCCAGGTGCTGGTGAACGACGGTCAGACCGTCGTTCTGGGCGGCATCCTCCAGACAACCTCGCGCGACACGGCCACCAAGGTGCCATACCTCGGCGATGTGCCGGTGCTCGGGAATCTCTTCAAAACGACGACCAAGACCGACGACAAGGATGAATTGTTGATCTTCGTGACACCGAAGATCGTTCGCGAAGGGGTCAACGTGTATTGATGCGGGGGGGAACCGCGTCGACACCAGTTTCAGGTAAGGAATATGCGTACATTAGCGTCTATATTGGCGACGGGCATTGCCGCTCTCACGCTGACCGCCTGCGGTGGTGTCAGCGGCAATGGCAGTCTGACAAGCGGCAGTTCCGGGAGCGGCAGCGGGAGCGGTTCCGGTGCCGGCAATACGACCGGCAACGGCGGCAGCACCAGCGCCCCGCCGGTGTACTCGATGGGTAGCGGCACCGGGAGCGCCTTCCAGGCGGGAATGATGGGGCTGTCGAGCACCTCATTGTCTGCCGGCGGCACTACGAGTCTCACGGTAACAATCGTCGATAAGACCGGTACTCTCTACAGCGGGACCGCCGTTACCGTCACCTTCAGCTCCCCGTGTTTCTCTCAGGGCCTCGCCACAATCGTGGCCTCTGGAACGAGCACTCCCGGCAGTGCCGCCGGTCAGGTGTCGACGACGTCCGGCACTGCAACTGCCACTTACACCGCCAAGGGTTGCAGCGGTCCCGACGTCATTTCCGCCCAGGCCTTGGTCAGCAATCAGACATTGACGGCGGGCGGTACAGTGACCGTCGCAGCGGCAGCGATCGGGTCCATTCAGTTCGTCTCCGCGACGCCGACCACGATAGGGCTCAAGGGCACCGGATTGGGCGAGACATCCACCGTGGTTTTCAAAGTCGTGGATGCGAGCGGCGGACCTCGGGCGAACACGAGCGTCTCGTTCAGCCTGAATACGTCGGCAGGTGGCTTGAGTATCTCCCCGACTACGGCTTCGTCAGGGGCAGACGGCACGGTACAGACTGTCGTGAGCGCCGGTACGGTCCATACGGCTGTCCGCGTAACGGCAAGCATCGCCTCGCCCGCGCTCAGCACGCAGTCGGGCGTGTTGACCGTCACTACGGGCCTCCCGACTTCCAACGCCTTCTCGATATCGGTGGGAGCGCCCAGCTACGCGAGCAACGGACCCGCTTGCCCAAATGTTGAAGCGTACTCGTTGTACCAGATCACCGTGCCTATCACCGTGCAGCTCGCCGACCGATACGCCAACCCGGCACCCGATGGCACCGCGGTCGCTTTCACCTCTTCTGGCGGAGTCATTGTCGGTAGCTGTACGACGCCGCTGGCAACTCCGGGCGATGGCGCATGCAAGGTGACTTGGACGAGCGGAAATCCGCTGCCCGATCCTGCGAATGCTCCGCCCAGCTACCGGAAGGGACGTGCGATGATCCTGGCGACGGCGATCGGGGAAGAGTACTTCGATGACGTGAGCGGCAGTGGTTACTACGTTGCGGGCGACCCGTTCGCCGACCTTGGGGAGCCGTATCGAGATGACAACGAGAACGGCAAATACGACCTTGGTGAGCACTACCTCGATTTCAACCACAACGGCACGAGAGACGGTCCGAGCGGCCAGTTCATCGGTATAACCTGTACTGGAAGCACACCCGGCGCTAGCTGCAGCACCTCCACCCTGGCGATTGGGGCGTCGCACCTGCTGATCATGTCGACGTCAGGAGCGAGCATCAGTTCGAGCGTGTCCTCGATATCCATCGCTCACAGCGTCAGCGGTGGGGCGACCAGCGCCACCTCGTTCACGTTCAGCGTTCAGGACACCAATGGAAATCCGATGGCTGCGGGCACTACCGTTTCAGTCGGCGCCGATTCAGGCATCGGAAGCGTGAGTGGGCAGACCAGCTGGACAATTGGTTGTCGATCAGGGGGCGGGCCCGGCGGCTCGGGCGCAGATACACTTGGCGTGACTTTTACCGCGGGTACGAGCGCCGGTGCCTCGGGCAGCATCACTATTTCGGTGACATCGCCTGGGACAAAGACCGTTAGCCAGGCCGTCATCCCGGTGAACGTAACCTGACTTTCGGTCTGTAGTGCCTCGCAAAACGGCCGCCTTTGGGCGGCCGTTTCACTTGCTCAGCCCGGGAGCCTGCTCATGCCGTGGAAGGCTCGAGGGGTCAATACGACCTGGTGAGCGTTTGCTGAGCGGTCGCGTTCCGGCTTGCTATTCTTCATTCATGCTCGGCAAGACGAACGTATTCCTCATCGGCCCCATGGGTTCCGGCAAGACCGCCGTGGGCCGCTATCTTTCCCGGCTGCTGGACCTGACCTTCCGTGACAGCGATGCTGAGATCGAGCGCCGCACCGGGGTCGATGTGCCCTTCATTTTCGAGAAGGAGGGCGAAGCAGGGTTTCGGCAGCGGGAGCGGGAGGCCATCGAGCTCCTGACGGCGATGGACCGCATCGTGCTCGCCACCG
>CAZDTG010000470.1:0-2543 GCA_964508005.1 uncultured Steroidobacteraceae bacterium | reverse complement strand
AAGATCACTTCCTTGTCGACGCCCTTCTCGTTCGAGACGGCATCGACAACCATCAAAATCTCTTTGTTCATATAGCTCTCTGCGCGCCCAAGCGCGGGACTTACGGGCATTGCGCCAAAGCGCGCGCAGCCCGTAGGTTTAGCGGCGCGAAGCGCGCCGGGAAAAAAGCAACTGCAAAGCCGACCGGTTACTCAACGAGCCAATCTGGCCTTGCCAATCTCCCCGAACGGCACCTCTACCTGTTCTTTATCGACTTCAACCGTAATGCCCGAATCATCCACCGCCTGCAGCGTTCCCGTATAACGGCGGCGTCCGGAGCGCGGTGCCCGCAGCTCGACAAACACCCGCTCGCCGACGAAACGCCGGAAATGCGCCGGAGTGCGCAGCACCCGATCCAGACCGGGCGATGACACCTCGAGCGTATACGCGGTGGGAATAGGATCCTCGACGTCGAGCAGCGCCGACACCTCGCGGCTGGCCCGCTCGCAGTCCTCCACTTTGATCCCCTCGGGCCGATCGATGAAGAGGCGCACCATCGCGCTGCTGCGCCCGGCGGCGTACTCGAGCTCGACGAGCTCGTACCCCAGCCTCCCGAGGAGAGGTTCTATGAGGACGATGAGCCGCTCTCGCAAGGTCGCCGTCATCGCATCTTCCCGCCGCCACAAACAAAAATGGGCCGCGAGGCCCAAAAAAACAAAAGCCCCTCGGGGGGCTTTCTGGACAAGCACTTTCGGCACCGTTCGTCCAGGTTGAAGCTCGCGTACCTTCGAACCTTCACTCACCGCACCGCTCCCCCGGCCGAGGCTCGAGGGGGCGCGCATTCTACCCAAAGCCGACAGGGAACGAAACCCATAATGCGCACCTCCGCTCGCCTATACCTGTATAGACAAGCTCCGGCCAGCGTGGCAGGATATGCTGCAGGGAAACGGCACCCCTTGGCGCCAAGAGCGAGCCTGTATCGTGACCTCCCCGCCCGTTGCCGCCCGCTATCTGCAGGTCAAACAGTTCGTGCTGTCACGGATCTCCACGGGCACGCTCGCCGTGGGCGACCGCGTGCCCTCGGAGAACGAGCTGGTGCGTGAGCTCGATGTTTCGCGCATGACGGCGAATCGTGCCCTGCGCGAGCTGGCCGCCGATGGCGTGCTCGTCCGGGTGGCCGGTGTCGGCACCTTCGTCGCCGAGCAGCGCGCCCAGGCGCACCCGCTGGAGGTTCGCAATATCGCGGACGAGATCCGCGCGCGCGGCCACGACTATCGGGCCAGGGTCGTGTTTCACGACTCGGTGAGCGCCTCGCGCGAGCTGGCCGAGCGCTGCGGTGTGGCCGCGGGAGCGAAGCTCGATCACACCCTCCTGGTTCATTTCGAAGGCGGCGTACCCCTGCAGGTCGAGGATCGCTACGTGAACCCGACCGTGGTACCCGGCTATCTGCAGAACGACTTCTCCGTCACCACTCCGCACGAGTACCTCATGCAGGCCGCGCCGCTGCAGCGCGCCGAGCACACGGTTCGCGCGATGGTGCCGGATGGCCGCATCCGCCGCATGCTGAAGCTCGAGGCGGGAGATGCCTGCCTGCTCATCATGCGGCGCACCTGGAGTTTTGGGCGGATCGCCACCGTGGCGGATCTCTATCATCCGGGCTCTCGCTACGAGCTGTCCGGAGCCTTTCAGCCGAGGTCATCCCATGTCTGACACCCAACTCCGCGCGCCTCTGCGCGCCCCCCGAGGCTCCGTGCTCAGCTGCCGCAACTGGCTCTCGGAAGCCGCGCTGCGCATGCTCATGAACAACCTGGACCCGGAGGTCGCCGAAAAGCCGGACGAGCTCGTCGTTTACGGCGGCATCGGCAAGGCCGCCCGCAACTGGCAGTGCTTCGAGCAGATCGTGAAGTCCTTACGCGCCCTCGCAGAGGACGAGACGCTATTGATCCAATCGGGCAAGCCCGTCGGTGTGTTCCGCACGCATGCCGATGCGCCGCGCGTGCTGCTCGCCAACTCCAACCTCGTGGCGCGTTGGGCCACCTGGGAGCACTTCAACGAGCTCGACCGCAAGGGCCTGATGATGTTCGGGCAGATGACGGCCGGCTCCTGGATCTACATCGGCAGCCAGGGCATCGTCCAGGGCACCTACGAAACCTTCGTCGAGATGGGCCGCCGGCATTTCGGCGGCAACTTGGGCGGCAAGTGGATTCTGACGGCCGGCCTTGGCGGCATGGGCGGCGCGCAGCCGCTCGCGGCGACGATGGCGGGTGCCTCCATGTTGGCCATCGAGTGCCGCCCCGAGCGCATTGCCAAGCGGCTGCGGACGCGCTATCTCGACGTTCAGGCAAAGACGCTCGATGAGGCGCTCGGGATTCTGGAGCGCGCGCGGGGTGATCGCCGGCCGATCTCGGTTGGCCTCCTGGGTAACGCGTGCGAGGTGTTGCCGGAGCTGTTGCGCCGGGGCATAAAGCCGGACGCCGTCACCGACCAGACCTCGGCCCACGATCCTGTCAACGGCTACCTGCCGCGCGGCTGGAGTCTCGAGCAGTGGGACCGGCTGCGCAGCG
>CAZDTG010000469.1:0-2548 GCA_964508005.1 uncultured Steroidobacteraceae bacterium | reverse complement strand
GGCGGTGCCGGCGGAATCCACTTCGACCGCAAGCTCGGGCGCCTCGCGCGCCGCGGCGGCGCGGAATACCGCCTCCGCGGCCGGGGAGCGGCAGATGTTCCCGAGACAGACGAAGAGGATCTTCACAGGCTTTATTTTACGCTATATCCGCGTCCTTCGAGGCAAGCGGCCATCGCGCGCTGATACTGCGCGCGGGCATCCGTGTTCCGCCCGGAAGGCACCCCGCCACCGGCCTGCGTCGGGTCGAACCCGGACTGCTGGTTGGCCCACTTGTGGCACTCGTACTTGTCGTTGGCCTGCTGCTCCTCGCTCTGCCCGTTCTTCGGGTAGATATAGATGTCGTCGCTCGCGGGTGCGGTCTGCACCTGAGCGGAATTTTCATCGGCGGGCGGAGCCACGACTTCGTACTGGTTCTGCTCGGGAACCCACTGGTAATAGGTGTCGTTCGCGTAGTAGTACGGAGCGCCGCCGAACCATACTGTCGTGTAATAGGCCGGCAGCACCGGCACGAACACGCCGACCGGCGGGCCTACGACCACGTATCTCGGTCCACGCGGGGCGTACCAGACGCCGCCCGAATAGTAATAACGGCCGCCGCCTACGACGACCCTGTCACGGGGAAGGTCGCGAACCTCGTAGCCACGCGACGGGTAGTAATGGTTGTGACCGAACCGACCGTCCATGTGGTCGTAGCCCGGGCGCGGACCGCCGCGCGGAGGGTCCGCGCTCGCGGTGCCCGCCGCGAGCGCGAAGACCACGGCCACGGCACCCCACATCGCCATCCACGGCCTCGCTTTCATGTTCCTGCTCGACATCTGCGTGTTCGACATGTGCGTGTCCGGCATGTTGACTCATTTCACCGTGTAGCCGCGGCCTTCCAGGCAAGCGCTCAGGGCTCTGCGGTAGTTGGAGGCGCGCGCATCGATCGCAGCGAGCTGCTGCGCAGTCCGCGCCTCGTTGATCTGTTGGGCCTGTTGGTTGGCGGCCGCGCGCTGCTGCTGCTCGACGCCGGTACCGACGAGGCCGCCCGCGACTGCGCCGAGGAGCAGCCCGGCGCCGGCGTCACGGGGACCCGCCACGGCTGCGCCGAGAATCGCGCCCGTGAAGGCGCCGACCGCGGTGCCGGTACCGGGCGGCGGCCCGGCGGCCACGACACGATAGCGGTCATGCGGCGGCACGTTCGGAGCGCTCGGGTCGAAGCCGGTCTGCTTCACCGCCCACGTATTGCACTCGTAGCGGTCCCGCTCCTGTTGCTCCGGAGTCTGATTATTCTGCGGATACGCATAGATGTCGGTCACGGGCCTCTCCGGCGGCGGCGGGGGCGGATACGGCCGTGGCGGCGGCGCTTCCACACAGCCCGCCAGGAGCACGGCACAAGCCGCGGCGGCGAGCGACACACGCGAGAACGCTTTGTTTCGAATCGTCATTTTTGAGCTTCCGTCAGTGAAGCGATGCCTGCGATGCGAGAACGCGGCCAGCGGGATCCAGTTGACACGCCGGGTCTTCGTCCCCGGCCCCGCCGCCAGGGACCCTTCCATCTTTGACGATCTTCACGGCAGCCAAGTTCCTGCTACGCCCGTATGCGGGAAACTTGGCCCCTTGCCACCGATACTTTCGCGCCGATTGTGAAGAATTGTCAAAACACGCCCGGCCCTGCTCCTCGTAGGTGAGGATTGAAATGTCAAATTCGAGGGGTCATCAGCGCCGCGACGCGCCCGAAATCCTCGGGTGTATTCACGTCCGGGCCCGGCCGCTCCACGGCATCGGCGACACGGATCTCGAGCCCGTTCTCGAGCGCGCGCAGTTGCTCCAGCCGCTCGGCCTGCTCCAACGCTGTGGGCGCGAGCGTGGCAAGCCGCAACAGCGCGCCAACGCGGTATGCGTAAATTCCGATGTGCCGCCGGGCGCCGGCAAACACGCGTTGGCTGGCGAGGCCCGCGGGGGCGCCGTCGCGGTTCCACGGAATCGGCGCACGGCTGAAGTACAACGCCCTGCCCTGCGCGTCGGTCACCACTTTCACCGCGTTCGGATTGAGGAATTCCTCGAGTGAATCGATCGTCGTCGCGAGTGTCGCGACAGCGGCGCCGGCATGCGATTCCAACAGCCCGGCGACCTGCCTGATGAGGGCCGGCGGAATGAGAGGCTCGTCGCCCTGCACGTTCACGACAATATCGTCCTGGAACCAACGGCGCCTGTGGGCGACCTCGGCGATGCGATCGGTTCCGGAGCTGTGGGTCGCAGCGGTGAGGATCACCTCCGCCCCGAATGAATGGCCGGCGCTGACGATCAACAGATCGTCCGTGGCAATCAACACGTCGGCGGCTCCGGAGGCACGCGCACGCTCGTAGACCCATTGCACCATGGGCTTGCCGGCGATGGACATGAGTGCCTTGCCAGGGAGGCGCGCCGAGGCGTACCGCGCTGGAATCACAACACGGAACACGCGGCGACCGCTTTCAGCGTTCCAGAAGAGGATCGTCGGCGGCGAGCTGACGCGCTTCTTCCTCCAGCATGACGGGAACGTCGTCGCGAATCGGGTAGGCGAGAC
>CAZDTG010000468.1:0-2554 GCA_964508005.1 uncultured Steroidobacteraceae bacterium | reverse complement strand
GTCTCGAACGTCACACCCTCGAGCACGATGGAGCCCTTGCGCGGACAGCCGAACTCGTCGACGGCGACCCCGTGTGGAGTGTTGGGGCAGCGGTCGATGTTGTCGGGCACCCCGTCACCGTCGCTGTCCGGAATTGCGGTAACCGGCGGGGGCGGCGGAGCCGGCTGCGTCTGCGGCGGCGGAGGTGGCGGTGGCGGCGGGGCCGGTGCCGGCGGCGGCTTCGTGCCCGGTCCGAAGCTGAACACGAAGCTCACCGTATAAAGGTAGTCGCGCAGATGCCCGGTGGGGCCGGCGTCGTCCCAACGCACGCGGATGTCCGGCTTCAGGGAAAAGCTGCTCGAGGCATCGCCGTTCTCCCAGAGTTTGATGAACGCGCCGAGGCCGGCCTCCTCGAAAATATTGTCGTGTCCCTTGAGCCCGCCGGGAGTGTCGTAATGCAGGTTGCCCGCGCCGACCGCGATGTAGGGAGCGAACGTGCCCGAGCGGTTGAACACCCGCAGCACGTCCAGCGAGGCGGCATACAGGCGCAGGTGGCCCGGATCCAGCTCGTCCTTCAGGCGCACGGTGTTGAGATTGACCTCGGCGGTCCAGTCCTTGTTGAAGTTGTATCCGAGGTCGGCCCCGTATACCCAGTCGTGCTCCCTGGTACCCCGCGCGCCGCTGGCCACGATGCCGCCGACCTCAGGACCGAAATAGAAATGCCCGGCCTCATCGCCGGCGGAGGCGACCACGGGCGCACAGGCCACGAGCGCGTAGAAGGGGAAACGTCTCATCTGCAAGCTCCTCCCGGGGTGTGTCGCAAGCTGCGCGAGGCTCGTACGTGTCCGTTGCGATGCCGCCACAGGCACATGCCCCGCGTTGGTCAGACACCCCTACAACCCGCGGAGAAGACAAATGGTTCCCGTGCTGCAGTGCGATGGAGTGTGCACCGCCCGGAGCGTTGTGCCCAGGGCACAACCGCGCGCGATGTCAGCGAAAGCTGGGCAACAGGTGAGTGGCCAGCGATTGCACGGGCGGCAGCCGCACGAGGCTCGCCGCGGCTTCGATATCCTCGGCGAGGAGCCGGTCGGCGGTCGCGAAAGGCACCTGCGCGCGCAGCGCCTCGTGGGCCTGCTGCAGTGATGGCGAGGTCCGCAGCGGTTTCCTGAAGTCGATTCCCTGACAGCCGGTGAGGAATTCGATGGCAATGACGTTGAGAGTGTTCGCGGCCATCGTGAGTACCCGGCGCGCGCCATGCGTCGCCATGCTGACATGGTCTTCCTGGTTCGCAGACGTGGGAATGCTGTCCACGCTCGCCGGATGCGACAGCATGCGATTCTCCGCGACCAGCGCCGCCGCGGTCACCTGCGCCATCATGAAACCTGAATTCACGCCGCTGTCCTGGGCGAGGAATGCGGGCAGCCCGCTCATCTTCGGGTCGACCAGCAGCGCGATGCGCCGCTCGGCGATCGAGCCGATCTCCACGCTGGCGAGGGCGAGAATATCCGCCGCGAACGCGACGGGCTCGGCGTGAAAGTTGCCGCCGGAGAGCACCTCATCCGTGGCCGGGAAAATGAGTGGATTGTCAGTGACGGCGTTAGCCTCGGTGACCAGCGTTGCCGCCGTCTGCGTCATGAGGTCGAGACACGCGCCCATGACCTGCGGCTGGCACCGCAGAGAGTAGGGGTCCTGCACGCGCTCGCACGTCCTGTGCGACTCACGGATCTCACTGCCGGCGAGCAGCTTGCGGTAGGTCGCGGCGACCCGCGCCTGCCCATCGTGTCCGCGCAGATCGTGGATGCGAGGATCGAACGGCACATCGCTTCCCTGGAGCGCATCCAGAGAGATGGAGCCGCTCACCATCGCGGCGCCGAACGCGGCTTCGATCTCGAAAAGGCCGGCGAGCGCGAGAGCGGTCGAGACCTGAGTTCCATTGAGAAGCGCCAGGCCCTCCTTGGGGCCCAGCTCGACCGGCTCGATCCCCGCCAGCGCCAGGCATTCCGCAGCCGGGCGGATTTCCCCGTGCGAGCGGATCTTGCCGAGCCCGAGTGTCGGTAGCGACAGGTGGGCGAGCGGGGCGAGGTCTCCGGAGGCGCCGACCGAGCCCTGCGCGGGTACGCACGGATAGAGCTCTTCGTTGATGAGCCGCTCGAGAAAATGCGCGAGCTTCTCACTCACGCCCGAGAACCCCCGGCTGAGGCTGGCGAGCTTCAACACCAGGACGAGGCGGACGATGGAATCATCGAGCAGCGGCCCGACACCCGTGCTGTGGGAGAGGATGATGTTTCTTTGCAGGAGCGTGCGCTGGGAGGCCGGAATCCGCGTCTGCGCGAGGAGGCCAAAGCCGGTGTTGATTCCGTAGGCAGGCTGGTCGCCGGAGGCGAGCCGCGATGTCGCCGCGTGCGAATCGCGTATCGCGCGCATGGCACTGTCATCGATGCGTATGGGCACGGGGCCCGTGTACACACGCCGCAACTCGCGCAGTGTGAGAGGACGAGAGCCGAGCTGCATGGAGGAACCGTCCGTCATGATGAGATCCTTCCCGCCCGGACCACGGTGCGGCGGGGGTTGAAGC
>CAZDTG010000467.1:0-2558 GCA_964508005.1 uncultured Steroidobacteraceae bacterium | reverse complement strand
GTATTCGGCGCCGGCCGTTTAAGAGCTGGCTCGATACTGACCGAGGCGGGTTCGCTGTCAATGGCCATCTCAAAGTCCGCAGGTTTGGCCAACTGAAAGTCCGCACCCTGTAGGGTTCCTCAGCCCTTCTTCTTAGGTTCGCCACCCCCTCTGGTCTTGGCCTCTTTCATTCGGAAGGACTCGCCCTCCGTGACGACCACGACGGCGTGGTGAAGGATGCGGTCAATCATTGAAACTGCGGTGGTCTCGTCGGGCAGGAAGTGCCCCCACTGGTCGAAGGGCCAATGGCTGGCGATGCCAAGGCTGCGCCGTTCGTAGGCGGCGGCGATGAAACGGAAGAAGAGCTGGCTGCCCGTGGGGTCAAGCGGGGCGAAGCCTAGCTCGTCGAGGATGACCAGGTCGACGCGGAGCAGGTTGTCGATGACGCGACCGACGGAGTTGTCAGCCAGACCGCGGTACAGCATCTCGACCAAGTCGGAGGCGGTGAAGTAACGAACGCGCAGACCGGCGTGCGCGGCTGCGTGGCCGACACCGACGAGGAGATGCGATTTGCCGGTGCCGGCGGGACCGACCAGGCAGAGATTCTCTTTGGCCCGGATCCATTCCAAGCCGGCGATGTAGTTGAAGGTTGCTTGCGGGACCGATGAGGCCTGGACCTTGAAGTCCTCGAGGTTCTTGAGTACAGGGAATCCGGCCTGCTTGATGCGACCACGCAGGTTGGACTCGTCACGAGCCGCAATCTCGGCGTCGATAAGCGTGCGCAAGAACTCATCGGGTGCCCAGCGCTGAGTCTTGGCGGTCTGGCAGACCTCAGGTGCAATGACACGGATGCGGGCGAGCTTGAGTCGACGCAGTCCGGCGACCAGGTCGGCAGTCAGCGGTGGAGCGGGCGCGGTCATCGAACCGAGTCCAACGAGTAGGCGCTCAGCGGCCGGACCGGGACCTCAGGCAGGTTCAACTGCAGCGGCTTGCCGGGAGGTGCTGGCTTGGGTGCGACCAAGCCCGCGGCCAGAATGTCGCGTACGTCCCGAGCCTTGAAGCGACGGAACTCGGTCGCGCGCTCGAGAGCAAACAACAGCTGCTCGCGACCCCAGCTCCGCTCCATGGCGACGATGTCGGCGAGCTCGGCGGCCAGGCGCGACGTACCAGTTGCCGCCGCTGAACGCAGGAATGCTTCGGCAGGGGGACCGAGGGCGATGAAGTCTCGCTCGGTTTGGGTGCGGATGCGAATCGCACGCGCCGGGACCCGGGCCCTGCCCTGGTAGTGCTCGTCCTTTATTGAAACCTCGCCCGGTGCCATGAGCGGATGGCGGTCAATCTCCCGACCGTCGTGGGCCAACACCACCTCGTGGTCCACGACCGAGACCTCGACCACCTTGCTCACCCACTCCATCGGCAGCGAGTAGCGCGCGGAACCGAAGCGAATCGTCTGCGTCTTGTTCACCTTGCGCAGCTCGCCGCGGCAGAGTGCTGGTCGCAGCGATGGCAGTGGCCGCATCAGCTGACGCTCCTGGTCGAGCCGGTCAATGGGAACGGCCTGGGTCTCGCTGTGCACCCGGCCGTTGACCTCCAGGCCCCACAGCTTGGCCTGACGGTTGCCGGCGCCGATGTCGCCGCCGAAGTTGTCTTCGGGCACGACCAGGTCGCGTTGCGCATAACCGACCAGGTTCTCGACCACGCCCTTCGATTCCGGGTCACCACCCTCACAGAAGTCGGGACGGAAGCCGTAGTGAGCGGCGAAGCGAACGTATTCGGGATGAGGCACCACGACGTTGGCGACGACCCCGTTCTTGAGGCAAGCCATGCGGTCGCTGAGCACCACCGCCGCCACCGCGCCGAGCTCCTCGAAACATTCGGCGAGCAGACCGAGCGTGGTCTCTCGGGTTTCATTGCTCGCGAAGCGCACGAACCGATATCGGCTCCACGCCAACACCGCGCAGAACATGTGCAGCCCGGCCGTGACCTTGGTCCAATCGATGACCAGGTGCTGACCTGGCGTCGCCACCCATGGCCGGTAGATCCGGCGCTTCTGCCGCCAGTCCGATTTCATCTTCGCGACTACGCGCCGCAGGTTGCGCGCCGACCCGGTGTAACCGGCCGCTCTCGCCACTGGCATGAGTCGCTTCGCCGAGATGCGCCCGTCGCTCGCCTCGACCTTCTTGGCGATGACTGCAAGCACGGGGTCGGTGTTCTTTGTGACCGGTCGCGGACGTCGCGCCCATGGTCCGCCCGCGCGGTGTCGTTCTACGGCGCGCTTCACGGTCTTGTCGGTGGTGCCACATGCGCGCGCCGCCGCCCGATAGCTGCCCAGCTGGTGATATGCGTCGATGATGTTCAAGCTCTCCCTCGTCGTCTTCAATAGGTGCGTCCTCCGGACGGGTGAGTGGGACTGAAGCAACCCCACAATGCCCGGTCCGGGGGACGTCCAGGTTGGCTAACTCAGACGCTCGAGGGTGCGGACTTTCGCTGGCCACAACCGCGTACTTTCACATGGCCACGCGCAGTTCGCAACATTGGCCTACGCCCAGGTGTGTCTGCTTCATGCCATAACAATCCCC
>CAZDTG010000466.1:0-2559 GCA_964508005.1 uncultured Steroidobacteraceae bacterium | reverse complement strand
ACCGACGAGCGCATGCGGTCGGTCGTGCAACATGGCACGGCCTACGCGACTCCCGACTGGGCGCATTCGATACACGTCGAGCCCTCGGGTCTCGATCCGGGCCGCGACTATTGGTATCGCTTCGAGTCCGGCGGGGCGCGCAGTCCCATCGGCCGCACCCGGACGGCTCCGACTTATGGCGCGCCGCTCGACCGCATGAAATTGGGGCTCGTCAACTGCCAGCACTACGAGCAGGGGTACTACACCGCCTACCGTCACATGCTGGCCGACGACCTCGACCTCATCGTGCACGTGGGCGACTACATCTACGAGGGCAATTCCGTAAAGAAAGTGCGGAATCACAACATGCCCGTCGCGTTCACTCTCGATGACTATCGTGCGCGCCACGCTCTGTATCGAACCGACCACGATCTTGCCAACGCGCACGCCGCGGCTCCATGGCTCCTGATCTGGGACGATCATGACGTGGCGAATGACTACGCGAACGACGTCTCCGAAGAGGACGACGACCCCCAACTCTTCCTCGCTCGCCGCGCTGCTGCATACCAGGCTTACTACGAGCACATGCCGCTGCCGCGCTGGGCCGTGCCATCCGGCCCGGCGATGCGTCTCTATGCCTCGCGAAGCTTTGGCGACCTGGCCTCGATCGTCCTGTTGGACCAACGCCAATACCGGTCCCCCGAAGCCTGCCCGCCATTGGGCAGGGCAGGGGGACACCGCGTCGATGAAGCGAAGTGTCCCGAGCTCGACGACCCGTTCCGCACCATGCTGGGCGGCCGACAGGAAGCGTGGGCGCAGGGCCAGCTCCTGGCGAGCCAGACCCGCTGGAACCTGCTCGCGCAGGGCACACTCATGGGCCACAACAATGAGGCCGCGCTACCCGAACACCGCTATTGGACGGACGCCTGGAACGGTTATCCCGCCGCCCGCGAGCGACTCATGAAATTCCTTGCGGAGCGCAAGATCGCGAACCCGGTCGTCCTGTCGGGGGACATCCACGCCTTCGTCGTGAGCGGCCTGCACCTGAAAGCCGCCGATCTGGATTCGCCGCTCGTGGCCCCGGAGTTCGTGGCGACCTCGGTGAGCTCCGACGCGTTGCCCGAGCAGTACTTCGAAACCGCACGCAAGCTCAACCCCAATCTGCTCACCGCCACCGGCCTGCATCGCGGCTATGTGCGGCTCGACATCACGAAGGATCACCTGCGCGCGGACCTCATGATCCTCGATACGGTGAAGACGCCGGATTCGGGGCGCAGCACGCTGGTGTCCTACGTGGTGGAAGCCGGCAAGCCAGCGCCGGTGGCGGCGTAAGCGCGGAATCGCCTATCGAAGTCCGGGCTGCAGTTTGGCCAGCTCGATCTGGTTGACGGTAATCGAGAGCCTCGTCCCGAGATCCTTCAGGTAAGCCTGCTGCAACTCCTCTGCGCGGCGCGCCCGCAGTGCCGCGACGAGCCGCTCACGCGCCTCGGCGAGCGTGGGTGCGGTGCCGTCCTTCTTTTCGATCAGCTTCAGGAAGTGCAACCCCTGAGGCGTCTTGACGGGCCCGATCACCTCGCCGACTTTCATTCCGTGGACCGCCGCCGCGACCACGGGCAACAAGTGATCTTCCGACACGAAACCCAGGTCGCCGCCTTTGGGCGCACTCTCGGCGTGCTCCGATTGCGCCCGTGCGAGCTGCGTGAAGTCGGAGGTGCCGATTTTGCCCTGCACATCCACGGCCTTATGGAGCGCCGCAGCGAGCTTCGTCGCGTCGCTCCCGTCGGGCGCGCTGATGAAGATCTGCGCCACATGGTATTGGGTCGGCGGGGCGAGCGAGCTGCGGTTTGCGTCGTAAGCCGCCTGGATCTGCGCGTCGCTGGGATAACCCGATGGCACAGTGGACTGACTGGCGAGCCACAGGCGCATGACAGCCTCTTCGCGGATCCGCTGCAGCGCCCGCACAGTCGTCGGATCCTGCTCGAAGTTCCTGGCTTTGGCCTCCGCCGCCACAGCACGGCGCACGAGCTCGCTACGCACGAGTTGCTCGAGGGCGCTGCGATCGGCAGAAACGGCGATCCGCGAGGATTCGGGAAGAGAGTCGAGAAGTGCCCGGACATCATTGGCTCCCAGCTCGATCGTCCCCCCTTTTGCGATAATGGTGTCCCCCGCGGTTGCCGCTACGACCGCGGACGCACATGCAAGGCCCACCGCGCTCAGCCGCACGGACCATCGTCGCGCCATTCCCCTCAAACTCATCGTCACTCCTGCAGCGATCATTGTCAGTGCCGCAAGGTTACCGGGGAATCCGCCGGCAAGGATGACAGTTCAAAGACAACCGACACACATAAGGTCCGCGTCGGGATGACGTCTGGAATTGATGCCCGCGATACCTCATCGGAATGAATTTGTGAATAGCGGTTTAACTAAACTGTCGTAACCCGACGATACGCTGCGGGAACACCGTGGGGTTTCTGTGCAGCTCTTCCTTGCATTCGTCGTCGCGCTCTCCGTCACCGCCGCACTGATTCCCGTGCTGGCCCGGTGGGCACCGGCTATTGGGCTGACGGATGCGCCCGGCCC
>CAZDTG010000465.1:0-2560 GCA_964508005.1 uncultured Steroidobacteraceae bacterium | reverse complement strand
ATCCAGGTCTGACGACCCTGGAGCAGTGGCTGCGGCGCACCGGCTGGACGAATGCCGCGGTGCAGTAGGAACACTCCGTCGGATGAGGTCCGACCCGCACGGTTCGGCAGCCGGGTTGACTCGGTCGACTGCGAGGAGCGACGCACGCGGACGGCGGGCGCTCCGCGCGTGGAGTCATCAGAAAGAAGAGAACACATGGATCTCACTGGCAAGGTCGCTGTGGTTACTGGTGGCAGCCGAGGCATTGGGAGGGCCGAGACACAACGGCTCGCGGCAATGGGTGCGGCGGTCGCGTTTAGCTATCGGGCAGATCAAGACGCCGCGGATGCGCTCCTGACCGAGCTTCGCGACCAGGGAGCGCGCGCACTCGCTGTGCGCGCCGACGTGACTGATATATCCCAAACGTCGCAATTGATAGATCGAGCGGTTAGCGAACTAGGGGGCCTCGATATCTTGGTGAGTAACGCCGGTATCGAGTACTTTGCGCCCCTCGCCGAGATCACGCGCGACGACTTCGATCGTCTCTTTGCCACCAATGTGCGCGGCCAGTTGTTCGCCGTTCAGCAGGCAGTGCCGCTCATGAAACGAGGGGGCAGGATCGTCCTCAGCTCCTCAGTAAGTGCGACTCGCGCCGTGTGGTACCACACGGTGTATGCCGCAACGAAGGCGGCCGTCTCGGCCATGGTGCTCAATCTGGCCCCCGAGCTGGGTCAGCGCGGCATCACGGTCAACGCGATCGCGCCGGGAGGCACGGCGACCGACATGGCCCGCGAGAATGACGCATCGTATATCCCGCCCGCACTGCGTGACCTGCATCTGCCTCGCGAGGCCATCCTGCGGTCGCAAATCGCGCTTGGCCGGCTTGCGCAGCCCGAGGAGATCGCGGCGGTCATCGCCTTCCTCGTCTCCGACGAGGCGAGTTACATCACCGGCTGCACCATTCCCGTCGACGGTGGATATGCCTAACACGCACTCACGAGCAGTCCGCCGTCATCGTTTGCGGCACACTTCCCCAAGGCGCTGTGAGAGGCGCTGGCTGGAGCAGCCGAGCACATGACATTAGCTCCTGGAGGCGCTGTATGCAGATCGGTATCGGATTACCGGCCAACATCCCTGGGGTGCGCCCTGAGCTGCTCCGCGAGTGGGCGCAGCGGGTGGATGCGGGGCCATTCTCCAGCCTGAACGTGATTGATCGCCTGGTGTTTCCCAACTATGACCCCCTGATTGCGCTGACTGCCGCAGCGGTGGTGACGCAGCGCGCGCGCCTGATGACGACGATCCTGATCGCGCCGCTGCGTGAGGGCGGAATCCTGGCGAAACAGGCGGCGACGCTGGATGTGGTGTCTCACGGGCGGCTGACGCTTGGCCTCGCCGTCGGCACTCGCGAGGATGATTATCGTGTGGCGCCTGCCGATTTTGCGACGCGCGGGCAGCGTTTCGACGAGCAGCTGGCGCTGATGCGCCGCATCTGGTCTGGCGAGGCGCCAGAGCCCGGTATCAAGCCGGTCGGGCCAGCACCCGTGCAGCGCGGTGGGCCGGAGGTGCTGATTGGCGGCTATTCGCCGGCGGCGCTGCGCCGCCGGGTGGGGCGTTGGGGCGACGGCTATACGAGTGGTGGGGGTCCGCCCGCGCCGAGTGCAGCGGCGTTTCGCGCAGCTGAAGAAGGCTGGAAGGAGGCGGGGCGCGCCGGCAAGCCGCGCTTCGTGGGTGGGGTCTACTTTGGCCTGGGGCCAAACGCTGCCGAGAAAGCGGGCGCCTATATCCGCGATTACTATGGTTTCATAGGGCCGAGCGTCGAGGAGGTGATTCAAGTGCAGACGACGCCGGAGGCGCTGCGGCAGACCATCCGGGCGTGGCAGGATGTCGGGGCGGATGAGATGGTGGCCTATCCCTGTATCGCGGAAACGGACCAACTGGACCGCTTGCTCGAGGTGATGAGCACGGTTCCCTGAATGGGTCTGAAGCGACTCCGATGATGCGCGGTGACGGGGCAGTTCTTTCGGGTGGTTGGGGTTCCCCTCGCGAGCCGAACGGCGCCCCAAGAAATGAAGGAGAGCACGCGTGAGCAAGCGGGTATTGCTTCTCGTGGCAATGGCCACGACAGTTGATGACGTGCGGCAACGCCTGCAGATTGCCGATGTCGAGCTACTTGGCGGCACCGGGCTGGACGATGTACGGTCGGCGTTCGCACACGGTGACATTGACCACGTCATCATCGGCGCGGGGCTTAGCCTGGAAACCCGGCTCGCGGTGATCCGGGAGGTCTTCCAGTCCAGCGATCGTGCGACCGTCCACTTGAAGGACAGGCTGTCAGGTCGGGAGGGATATCTCCCGTTCGTTCAGGCAGTGCTGGTGGGACTCAAAGACTATGAGCCGCAATCATCTCCGCAGGCGATGCCGCGGACCCAGCGCCCCAGCCCCGACCCGGGTCCGATCCCGAGCGCCGACGGCTGACTCATCGCAGGAACGGCCTGAGGCGTCGGTGTCCGAGAGCCCGATTTGGTCGGGGGCACCCTCAATATATCGCCCAACCAAGTGAACGGAATCCTGCCGTTTCTAG
>CAZDTG010000464.1:0-2560 GCA_964508005.1 uncultured Steroidobacteraceae bacterium | reverse complement strand
CTTCGTCCGGTCTGGAGGGCGGGGCGCATCAGGCTCACCCGGTGCGCAGTTCGATCACACGGCTCCAAGCAGCGCTTTCGGCTCGAGAAACGCCTCAAGCCCGAACGTGCCGTACTCGCGGCCGATACCCGAATGCTTGAACCCGCCGAAAGGCGCAGCCGGTTCGTGCGCGAGCGTGTTGACAAGCACGCGTCCCGCTTCGATCTGCGACGCCACTGCGCTTGCGCGCCCGGCATCGGACGAGCATACGTAGGCTTGCAGGCCGTAGGGCGTATCGTTGGCAATCGCGATCGCGTCCTCCGTATCGCGGTACGCGATGATCGAGAGCACCGGACCGAATATCTCCTCACGCGCGATGGTCATATCGTTCTTCACATGGCTGAAGACGGTAGGGCGTACGAACCAGCCTGCGTTGACGTCGCGTGGCCGCCCCTCACCACCTGCGATCAGGTGCGCGCCTTCGTCGATGCCGATGCGGATATAGCGCTGCACGCGGTCCCACTGTTTCTGGCTTACCATCGGGCCGATACTGGTGCGAGGGTCGCGCGGGTCGCCGGACTGAATGTCTGCGACTGCGGCCACGATTCTCTCCTCGAACTCTGAGAGCCGCGCCTGCGGCACCAGAATGCGCGTGCCAGCAATGCACGCCTGCCCGCTGTTCATAAAGCCCGCCTGAAGCGCGAGCGGCACGGCTTCGTCGAAGTTCGCGTCGTCGAGCACGATCATGGGGGACTTGCCGCCGAGTTCCAGCGTCACGCGCTTAAGCGTCTCCGCGGCAGTGCGCAGAATCGTCTTGCCGACTGCCGTTGATCCTGTGAACGATAGCTTGGCGACGTCGGGGTGCGAAATGATCTGCGCGCCTGCAGTTTCACCACGTCCCGTGACGATGTTGAACACCCCCGGCGGGAGCCCAGCTTCATGCAGCGCCTCTGTGACGACTCGCGTCTGGATGGCGCTCATCTCACTTGGCTTGACCACGGCCGTGCAGCCGGCGGCGAGCGCAGACGCGAGCTTGCCACAAATAAAGCCCGCATCGCTGTTCCATGGCGTGATCAGTCCGGCGACGCCGAGTGGCTGCATCACCACTTCTGCGGACCCGGCGCGACGGACGAACGAGTAGTCCTCAAGCACCTTTGCCGCTTCCAGCAGCACGTTGCTCGCGTGCTTAGCCATCCAGCGGCCACGCGACACAGGTGCGCCATATTCCTCAACGATGACTTCGAAAAGCTCGCTTTCTCTCGCGACCACAGCCGCATGCATGCGCTTCAGCATATCAACGCGCTCGAGCTTGTCCGTGCGTGAGAACGCCGGGAATGCCCGTTTCGCCGCAGCGATGGCGGCGCACGCGTCCTCGGCGTCAGCAAGGCGGACGCGGCCAATTACCTGCTCGGTCGACGGATTGAATAGGTCGAAGAACTCGTCGCCGTGCGGCGTAACGAATGCGCCGTCGATGTAGATTTGGTCGATGATCTGCATGGTTGGTCCGGAAAACGTTGTCAACGGCACAAGATAGATCGTCGCGATTGCACTGACTAGCCGTACAATCGAGGATGACCTGTTGAAGGATTTCGGACGATGAGGACATCCGGCCTGGGCGAACTGGAAGCCGTTCTGGCCGTCGCGCGCCATCGCAGTTTCCGCGCGGCAGCAAACGAAATGAGCGTGTCGACGTCCGCCCTTAGTCACGCGGTCGCGGCGCTCGAAGCGCGCATCGGTGTGCGGCTCTTCAATCGAACGACCCGCAGTGTGTCGCTGTCGGAAGCTGGGGCGCAATTCGTGAGCAGCGTCGCGCCCGCTCTGTCGACCATTCATGCCGCGCTGGAGCAGGCCGGTAGCTTCCGCGACACGCCGTCGGGCACTTTGCGCATCAATACGTCGGTGGGCGCGGCGAATCAGGTGATGCCGGTCTTCATCACATTCCTGCAGCGCTATCCCGAGATGAAGCTCGACATCGTCACCGAAGGGCGGCTGATCGATATCGTGGTCGAAGGGTTCGACGCGGGCATCCGTCTGATGGAAAGCGTGCCGCAGGACATGATCGCTGTGCCTTTTGGCGACAGGCAGCGGTTTGCCGTCGTTGCCAGCCCCGCGTATTTTGCGCAGCACAAGCCGCCGCGCGCGCCTGTGGACCTCAGTGCGCACCGGTGCATCCGCAGCCGGATGCCGAGCGGGTCAATCTATCAGTGGGAATTCGAGCTGCACGGCGAGACGGTGCGCATCGACGGCAACGGCGCGCTGACGCTGGACGACCCGGGTCTGATGCTGGCGGCAGCGCGCGCCGGCCTCGGTCTTGCGTATTTGACCGAATGGCACGTCAACGCGGATCTGGAGGCCGGCACGCTTGTGCGGGTGCTTGAAGACTGGACGCCGCCGCTAGACGGGCTCTGCCTGTACTATCCGGGCCGGCGTCATGTGCCTGCGGGGCTGCGCGCATTGACCGACATGATCCGCGAATACGCGGACGCGAACCGCGAGCGCGTGGCGGGGAAGAGGAAACGTCGCTCGCCGCCGGCGCATGGCACGCGGCGCTGATACGCTATCTTCGCGCGTTGGCGTACTG
>CAZDTG010000463.1:0-2566 GCA_964508005.1 uncultured Steroidobacteraceae bacterium | reverse complement strand
GACGCCGGTCGTGGCCGCCGCGAATGACCTGGAACGCCTGCACGATGAACTCGATCTCGCGTATCCCCCCCGGGCCCAACTTGACGTGATCCGCGAGCTCGCGGCGCTCCACTTCGCGCTCGATCAGTGCCTTCATCTCGCGAAGACTCTCGACGACTCCATAGTCCAGATAACGGCGATAGACGAACGGCCGCACCGCGGAGGCGTAAAGGCCTGAGTAAGAGTCGTGGGCCGTGACCGCTCTGGCCTTCACGTAGGCGTAACGCTCCCAGTCGCGTCCGTGGCGCGGCAGGTAGTCCTCGAACGAGGCAAAACTCGTTACCAGCGGACCACTGTCACCGAACGGACGCAACCGCATGTCGACCCGGAGCACCGACCCTTCATGGGTTGGCGCCTCCAAGAGCCGGATGACGGCCTGGCCGAGCCGTGTGAAAAATTCTTCGTTCGCGATCGGGCGCGCGCCGTCAGTCTCGCCGTGCTCGGGAAACAGGAACACCAGATCGACATCGGACGAAAAGTTCAGCTCGCTCCCGCCCAACTTACCCATGGCCAGCACCACGAGCGGCTGCGCCACGCCGTCGGGCGAGCGTGGCTCCCCATATCGGGCAACGAGACCGCGCCGCGCGTAGCGCACGGCAGTGTCGATCGCTGCGTCCGCAAACGCGGACAAATCAGCCAGGGTTTCGGTCAGATCGGCCCAACCGGCGAGGTCGCGCCACGCGATTCGTACCATCTCGTGCCGGCGCCAGCGGCGCAACCCGGACAGCACCTCGGCCTCGGATGCAGCGACATCGGACTGCAGCGCCGCAGCGCGGGCGGCGAAGTCTGCAGGCGCCAGCTTTCGCTGCAGCTCCTGCCGCGCCAGCAGCTCCGGCAGCAATTGCTCATCGCGCGCACAGAGCTGCGCGACAAAATCGCTTGCGGCAAACACGAGCGGCAGCGAATCGCGCACCTCGGGCGGCGCGCGCCCGACGGCCTCAGCGACGGCAGCGTTCGCCTGCAGCGCCTCCAGCGAGCGCCGCAGCAATGCGGTCAACTCATCGCTTGCGACGAAACCGGGCCGCAACGGCTGCAGCGTCAGTTCCAGATATTGCCGCCGAGGTCATGGACCGATGAGTTGTCGAGGCGGCGGCTCAAGCCTTTGAACTTCGAAGATGCAGCATAGACCTGTGCGCCCTCGGAGGCGTCGATCGAGGCGGTATCGCCTTCTATCTGGCTGTTATCGATGTGAACGTTCGCGGCGCGGGCGGAGACTCCCACGCCTTTTGCGGTGATGTGGCTGTTGGTGATGTGAATCTCACAGCCGTCTTCGGCGGTCACCGCATCGCCGTCGAACTCGAGATTGCGGTTGTCGATGTGCAGCAGCTGATTCCCCTGACAGACGATCGGTTCATGACGGCTCTCCACGGCGCTGGTCGTGGACGATCGCTCGCGCTCCGCACGGGCGGTTACGGGAGCTGATTTCGAGGCGGTCTTGATGGCATAGCCGGGGCCGGCCTCGAGCGTTCGGCCGCCCGGGGTAATCGATGCAACGTCGCTGTTGGGGTCAGGCACTTCTGCGCGCGGAGCCGGTTCGGGCCGGAAACCTGCGCGCGCGCGGGGCGCGTTCGTCGGGCTGCCTTGTGAAGCCGGAGTGCCGTTTGCCGGCCAGGTGTTCGCTTCCGCATTCCGCTCTTCAGATGCACCGCTGCCCGGGGCACCGTCAGCCGGCGCGGTAGCGGCCACGCCCGTTCCCGCCGATCCCGTCCCCGACGATTCTGATGGCTTGGCGGCCGGTGCCCCGGTCGATGCAGGTGTTACCCCCGGCGGACCGGCAACCACCTGGTCAGCCCGAACCATGCGCAACTCCCCGGTGTCCCTGACGCGTACGGTGAAGGTGCTTGTCTGCGGATCGGCGGCAACGACCTCGAGGCGGTCGTTCCGCTCCAGCGCCGCCCGAGCCCAGCCCATCTCGCCCCCACCCCCCAGACCGAGCTTGCTGCAGGCGCTGATGCCGGCAAGGGTAGCCACCAAGCTGATCGCCAGCAGCGGCGCGCGCCGGCGCGTACGCCCGTAGGTAACATAAGCCGCCATCGTGAGCTCTCCTTCGAGCGTATGCATGCCGCGCGGGCAAGCCCGCTTCATGCCCACAACATAAACCGTTCTCGCACTGGCCGAAAGTCCATCCGGGAACGCGCCCTCACCCGGACGGCAGCCACGACCGGCGCGTTGCAAAAACGCGATGCGTCCTCGCCGCGGTGCAAAACGAAGCGCCAGGTGATGTGCCCCGAATGGGCACAAACCTCCTCCAGGCCAACTCCGTAGACGCTGAAAGCGCCGACAGGCGACTTTCAGCCAATTGAAAAAAAAGCCCCGCATAAAGCGGGGCTCGAGGTGTTGCGCGGAATAGGGGGTCTTGTTCCGCGTCTTTCGGAGCCGCAGCGTGCAGGGCGCACGCCGCAAACTCCTAAACCGATGTCGAAAGAGTACCGATTGTTTATGACAGATTCGATACCTCTTTCGAGGGGTTCTTACATGTCCATTCCGCCCATGCCTCCGGGAGGCATGCCGCCGTGGCTGTGCTCTT
>CAZDTG010000462.1:0-2573 GCA_964508005.1 uncultured Steroidobacteraceae bacterium | reverse complement strand
GACCAAAGCGAAGATGGACAAGCCGGAGAGCGACATGAGTGTTCCTTCGGGCCTGACGCGGGCCGATTGGGCCCAGTGCGGCGGCAACGCAGGCGTTCGGACGTCAATCCGCTGATCGCAGTTTACAGGGCGCGCCCATCCGGACCAAAAAGTTCCCGCACCGGACAGTCGTGCGGGACATTCATCTCACCGCATGTCTGCACGCCGCCTGACGTGGCGTTCCCGCCGTCGGACCTGGGTGAGGCCTCACAGGAGGTGGGAGGACTGGGTCTAGTGCGCTTGCGAGGCAAGCACGCCGGAGCGACCGGGTACGCTGCCCTCCACGATTCTGCACCGTGGCAGCTTTTTGACATCCAGCGTTCCGGCATAGGTCGCAAGATCGGTGAGATGCACCCCACGAGCACGCCAGGTTCGCAGCAGGCGCTCGAACGATTGCAGGTAGGCGCCGCCTTCCAGCTCCGCGTGCAGCGTGAACACGTGGTCACGCTGCGCATCTCGCGCAGTCAAGGCGAGCAGATGATCCACCGGGTCCACGCCAGCGAGATCCGGTCGGCCGATCAACTCGTCGAGAGTCGGCAACGTCGTCGGCAGTTGTGGCACCGCCACCTCCGCGCCCTCTACAACCGGTACGAATGGACACACTCCTCGCGTGTCGGAAGCATAACGAAACCCCAGCTCCCGCTCCAGAGTGGGCACGTGCTCATTCACCTGCCACCCCGCTGCTCCATGCACCAGCGGATGCCGCTCGAACACCTGCAAAAACTCTTCGAGCGCGAGCGTGAGCTCGCGCCGCGTCCACGACGCACTCGCAGCGGCCACACCGTCCTGCCACTTGATGTGGTCATACGTGTGCACCCCCACTTCGAAGCCGTTGCGTGCGATTTGCTGCATGACCTCGCGGCAACCTCTGCCGATGTGCGGGCCCGGCAGCAATACGCCATACATCAGCGTCTTCAGCCCGTAGTGCTCCACGACAGAGGTCCGCTTCACCTTGCCCATGAATCCGGGGCGGAAGACGCGCTTGATCGCACGGCCGGTGTGATCGGGGCCGACACTGAACAGGAAGGTGGCTCGCGCACCGACTCGTGTCAGTAACTGCGCCAGTCTTGGAACACCTTCGCGGGTACCCCGAAAGGTGTCGACATCGATCTTGAGGGCGATGGTGGCCAAGTCAGCTCAAAGTCACCGGGTGCTGCTGCAGCCGGCGTGCGACCGCCGGCAGATCCAGCACGCCCGAGTCGTCGGCCGCGGCGACGAGCCGCAGCACACCCCCGTCGCGGCAGGCCACATAACAGTGTCCGTCGGCCCCGAAGAGCCTGGCCCGCTCCGACGGCTCGATGGTCCGCGGCTCTACCCGGGTCCTGTGGATTGCCCAGCGGCGCCCGTCGACCTGCCCGAATGCTCCCGGGAAAGGAGGCGCAACCGCCCGCACGAGGTTATGGATCTCGCGCGCGCCGCGCGACCAATCGATCTTTCCGTCCTCCGGCCGGCGCCTGCCGAAATACTGCCCGGCTTCGAGCTGCTGCGGCACTCTGGGCGCCGTCCCGTCGATCAAGCCCCGCAGCGAACGCGCCAGGATGATCTCCGCGGCCAGGGTAACCTTGCCGAAGACCTCGCGCGCCTCATCGTCCTCGAGAATGGGCACTGCGAGCTGATCGACGATGTCGCCGGCATCGGCGCGATCCGTCATGTAGTGCAGGGTCGCCCCTGTTTCCCGCTCTCCATGCAGGATCGCCCAGTTCACGGGCGCACGGCCCCGGTATCGCGGCAGCATCGAGCCATGAATGTTGAGAGCGCCGAGCCGCGCGGCCTTCAGCAAAGGCGCCCCGATCATGGAACGGAAGTAGAACGAGAACACGAAATCCGGCCGCAGCTGCGTCACTGTGCGCTCGAGCTCGGAAGTGTTCGCCTCCGCCGGCATGAGAACGGGCAAACCGTATTCGCGTGCGAGCGCGGCAGCGCTCGCGAACCATTGTGTCTCCTTCGGGTCGTCCGGGGTCGTGACGACCAAAGGCACCTCGACCCCCGCGGACAGCAGCACCTTGAGACAACGCACGCCGACGTCGTGGTACGCGAACACGACAGCTCTCGTGCCCACTACCTTTCCTCCATGGAGTGCTCGCTTCGCTGCGGCAGACTTACCTGTAACGCATGGAGCCGTTGGGTCGGGTCTTCTTCCTCGAGAACGGCGGCTATGGTGTAGCGCGGCCGCTGCCGCACTTGCTCATAGATACGCCCGACGTACTCCCCGACGACGCCGAGCCCGATCAGCAGCACCCCGATCAGGAAGAACGCGATGCCGAAGAGCGTGAACACCCCCTCCGCTTCAGGACCGACGATGAGACGGCGAATCGCGAGCGCGACGACCCCGATGAGGGACAGGATGGCAAGCGCGGTGCCGGCCATGGTGAAGAACTGCAACGGCGCGACCGAGAACCCGGTCATGAGATCGAAGTTGAGCCGGATCAGCCGGTACAACGAATACTTCGACTGCCCTACCTTGCGCTCCGCATGGGCGACCTCGATCTCCACGGGGTAGCGGGCGAAGGTGTAGCCGAGCGCCGGTACGAACG
>CAZDTG010000461.1:0-2582 GCA_964508005.1 uncultured Steroidobacteraceae bacterium | reverse complement strand
GCCCGGACAACCTGCTGCGCATCGACGACACCGTCGAGATCATTTTCAAGTGCGCGAAGGCGCTGCACTATGCGCACTCGCGCGGCGTGATCCACCGCGACATCAAGCCGTCGAACATCATGCTCACGCAGGACAGCGACGTGCGCATCATCGACTTCGGCATCGCGCTGGTGTCCGACTCGGACATCTCGCGCATCGAGGGCATTGCCGGCAGCCCTTCCTACATGTCGCCGGAGCAGGTGCAGAGCCTCGACCTCACGAACCGCTCGGATCTGTATTCGCTCGGCGCGGTCATGTACGAGCTGCTCACCGGCTCGCGGCCGTTCCGCGCGGGCAATCTGCAGAAGCTCCTGCACCAGATCGTCTACGCGACACCGCCGCCGATTCACGTTCTGCGCAAAGACATCCCGGAAGAGCTGGAGACCGTGGTCGCCATGGCGCTGCAGAAGGACCCGGGCAAGCGCTACAAGAGCGGCCTCGATTTCGCCGCCGAGCTCACCCGTGTGCACCAGCGGCTGCGCGAGGCGAACTCCCGTATCGATCGGCAGGAGCAGTTCGGCGTCTTGCGGCGCCTGAAGTTCTTTCATGAGTTCTCGCACGCCGAGATCTGGGAAGTGCTGCGCGCGAGCAACTGGCAGGACTACGTGGAAGGCGAGGAGATCGTCAAGGAAGGCGAAATGGACGACCGCTTCTACATCCTCGTCTCGGGAAATTGCACGGTGGAGCGCCACGGGCGGCGCCTGGGCTCGCTCGAGACCGGCGACTGCTTCGGTGAGGCCAGCTATGTGCCCGGCGCCAAGCGGACGGCAACGATCCGCTCCGCGAGTGCTGTCACCGTGCTGAAAGTGAGCTCCACGCTGCTCGAGCAGGTTTCCGCCTCGTGCCAGCTGCGTTTCAATCGCGTCTTCCTGCGCACGCTCATCGGCCGGCTGCAAACCGGCGAGACCAGCTCCAGCAACGCCTGACGACTCGTTGACGCGGCCAGTGATGCCCGTTCGGGGCCGACCGCAGCCGCCGCATGCGCGCTCTTGCGAAACGCGCCCGCGCGCTCCAATCTTCGCACCCCGTGCACATACTACTCATCGAGGACGACACCGAGGCCGCGAAGTTTCTCGTCAAAGGATTGCGGGAGAGCGGCTACTCGGTCGATCACGCGGCGGACGGCCGGGATGGCCTGTTTCGGGCCACCGAAGGACAGTTCGATCTGGTCGTGACCGACCGGATGCTGCCGCACCTCGACGGGCTGGCCATCATCCAGTTGATGCGTCAGAAAGGCATCACGACGCCCGTGCTCGTCCTGAGCGCGCTCGGCAGCGTGGACGACCGGGTGCGCGGGCTCAAAGCGGGCGGCGATGACTATCTCACGAAGCCGTTCGCATTCGTCGAGCTCCTCGCGCGCATCGAGGCGCTCTCGCGCAGACGCTCGAGCGTAACGGACGCCACCAAACTCAAGGTGGCGGACCTGGATTTCGACCTGCTCGCCCGGCGGGTGACGCGCGGCGGGCGTGAGATCGAGCTGACGGCGCGCGAGCTGAAGCTCCTCGAATTCCTCATGCGCCGCGCGGGCCAGGTGGTGACGCGCACGATGCTGCTCGAGGGTGTCTGGGATCTGCATTTCGATCCTCAGAGCAATCTCATCGACGTGCATATCAGCCGGCTGCGCCAGGCGATAGACCGGGGCGCGGATCGGCAGCTCATCCACACGGTCCGCGGCTCAGGCTACGTGCTGCGCATGGAAGATCAGGAGTCCCTCTGAGCAATGCAGCGCCTCCTCCGGCCTCGATGATGCGCCGGACCCTGCTCAACACGACGGCGTTCCGTCTGTCCGTAGGTTACATGTTCCTGGTCACCCTGGCCGTCGCGGTGACCCTGGGCAGCGCCTATCTGCTCACGGACGGTCTCATCACCGATGAGGTGGACCTCATCATCGACACCGAGCTGAAGAGCCTTCAGGACAAATACGCCCGCGCCGGTGTCGCGGGTGTCACCGACGAAGTCAACCTGCGCATCGACAGTTGGGGCCGTATCGGCGCGGTGTACATGCTCGTCGACGGCAACTTCGAGAGACTGGCCGGCAACGTGACGCAGTGGCCGTTCGATGGCATGCCCACGGAGAGCCGCCCGGAGTTCGAGATCGCGACGATCGAGCCGGGGCGGCGGGCCGTTCACCCCGTCAGGGCGGCGGTGCGGACGCTGCCGGGCGGCGACCGGCTGTTGGTGGGGACCGATATCTCGCAGGGGCGCCACTTCGCCGAAAAATTTCGTATCGCGATGCTCTGGGGGACCGGGGTCACCTCGCTGGCCGCTGCGCTCACGGGGTTCTGGTTCAGCTACCGCTTGTCGCGGCGGGTCGGGGATGTAACGGGCACGTGCAAGCGCATCCTGGCGGGCGAGCTGGGCCGCAGGCTGCCGGTGGCCGGTGCGAACGACGAATTCGACGCCCTCGCGATTTCCGTCAACGACGTGCTCGAGCGGCTCGAGGACCAGGCGCGCACTCTGCGTGCGACATTCGACAGCGCCGCCCATGATCTGCGCGCACCGTTGCATCGCCTGCGCACCCGCATGGATGCGTTGTTGTTGCG
>CAZDTG010000460.1:0-2586 GCA_964508005.1 uncultured Steroidobacteraceae bacterium | reverse complement strand
GACGCAAATCCACGATTGGACGTGCGTCCATCCTGAGTTGGTTCGTGAGCCATCGTTACTCTCCTCCACAGTGAATGCTAAGGCTCGCGGGCAACAGAAATCGGCAGCAAGCGATGTGCGACCTAGAACCTCCCACGGGAGACTGAAAGCTCGTGAAGATAGCCCTCGGCCAGCGAGCATGGGGAGACCAGCAAGACCCATGCCGGGGCGGGGGCGCGGGCGGAATGAATTTTCGCGCCGTCGGCGGAGGATGAGCAAAGGTGTGATAAACCTGCGTTCCGCGTGGTGCAACTATTCTCGTCGCGTGCGGGACTTAGGAGGCTCGACTGACGGGAACGCCGTCGGGAGACCCGCGTGGCGCGCGCCACGAATTTCAGGGCGTGACGTGATCGATCATGATGTTGACGAGCCCGTCGCGGCCAACGAGATACGCCGCCTCACCGAATGGATCGCCGCTGCCGGCCAGCGGGTTGCCCGAGCGCGCAATCCTCGCAACCA
Source organism: uncultured Steroidobacteraceae bacterium (assembly GCA_964508005.1). Lineage (GTDB taxonomy): Bacteria > Pseudomonadota > Gammaproteobacteria > Steroidobacterales > Steroidobacteraceae > 13-2-20CM-66-19. Next base: position 2,088 of record CAZDTG010000460.1, on the reverse strand, counting down.
CCTGTACTTTTTGCCCTGCAGAAAACGCACGTCCCGGGATCATGGAGTCCGCGGGTGTCAGCTCCACAGTCTGTGGGAACCGGCTGGCGAGCCGCTTCGCCGCGAGCGGCGGCCCGGGTTGCCCGGGGTCCCTCACGAACACGAAGAGAGGTGCCGCGTCCGCCGCTGCCTTCGACAATTGCGGGGACAGCTCGATGTGCACTCGTACCGCAGCACTTCCATTGTTGTTGGCTTCAGCGGCGCCCGACGATACCGTGGCCGACGCGCCCGGCGTGGCGTTGCGATTTTCAGTTCCCGACGGTGCATTGGCCGCGAGTCTCTGGTCGATGGCGGCGATCTGTTGCTCGAGAATCGGCCGGATGGCCTCGGGCGGATTCATGCTGAGCAGCTTTTGAAAGCGTTCCCGACCGAGCGCCAACTGGCCGCGGCGAACGGCGGCCGCCGCCCCGAAGAACAACGCCTTGCCCGAGGTAGGCTCGAGCACGAGCGCCTGCTCGACGAGGCGCCCGGCGCGGCCGTCGAGCTCGGACTCGTTGCTCATGGTGAGTGCCTCGGCCTCGCCCACCAGCGCCTCCGCGCTCTTGCCGCCAGCGAGACGGTCCGCGCGCTCGAAGGAGCGCAGCGCGAGCGGGTATTGTTCCAACACGACGTAGGAGCGCCCCAGCAACAGCCAACCATTCAAGTCCTGGGGATCACGCTCGAGCTTGCGCGCGAGGCGCGCAACCATCGTCTGCGGAGAGTCGGCGCCGGGCTCGGCGTGCCAGGACCAGTTGCTCAGGCGCGCATATAACAGCGCCGAGCCGATGACCAGCACACCGACGGCGCCAAGAGCGGCCCACGGCGCCGGTGCCGTTTGCGCCGTCCCACGCCGCAGCAAGGGAATCGCTACGAGCGCAACGCCGGCGATGATGAGCACGCCGGCCAACAACACAAAGGTGACCATCAGGAGCGGATGTCCTCTTCCAGAGGCTCGTTGTCCTGGGGCAACAGGCCGGCACGTTGGCGCACGATGTGGACGGCGATGAATGCCCCCACGAGCAGGAGCACGCCCGGAGCCAGCCACAGCCAGGCGTTCCGCAGCGACATGCGCGGCCGGAACAGGATGAACTCGCCGTAACGGGCGACCATGAAATTACGGACGTCATCGTCACTCTTTCCGGCCAGCAGCATGTCGCGCACCTGCCGGCGCAGATCCGCGGCAAGATCCACCGGAGAGTCCGCGATCGCCTCGTTCTGACACTGCATGCAGCGCAGCTCGTGTGTGAGCGCGAGATAGCGGGCCTGCAACGCCGGGGTCGGCATCTGTGTCGGGTCGACCGCGCGGGCGGCTGTGGCGCACAACGCAACCGTCAGCGCCAAGGCGATGGTCCAGGCTGCGGCAGGGCTGCGCATCATGACTTGGCCGCCTGCCGCTGCGGCAGCCGGGGCAGGAATTCCTTCTCCCATGCCTCGTGCGTGAGCGGGCCGATGTACTTGTAAACCACGATGCCCTGATCGTTCACCAGAAATGTCTCGGGCGCGCCATAGACGCCCCAGTCGATAGCTTCACGGCCATCCTTGTCGACGGCGACCACTTCGTAGGGATTGCCGAGCTGTTGGAGAAGCGAGAGCGCTTCCGACTCGTTGTCCTTCCAGTCGAGGCCGATGATCGGCACGACGCCGGCCTGGCGCATCTCCAGCAACACGCTGTGCTCCTGCCGGCAGCCGGCGCACCAGGTGCCCCACACGTTGAAAATGTACCAGTGGCCGCGCAGGTCGCTCGATTTGATGATGCGGCTGGTATCGGTCAGGCTCGGCAGGGAAAACTCCGGGGCCGGCTTGCCCAGCAGCGGCGAGAGGATGGTCCCCTTGTCGGGCGAATGCTTGATGCCGATCGCGAGCACCACAGCCAGCAGCGCGAAGACTCCGAGCGGAATCGCGAAGCGGTTCATCTGGCGTGTTCTCCCGCCGCTGCGGGCAGGACGGCGGCTTCTGCGTCGGCGGCCTTGGCGAGCCGATAGCGGCGATCCGATGCAGCGATTCCACCGCCCACCGCCATGATGAACGCGGCGAGCCAGATGAGATTGACGAGCGGCCGCACCTGGATGC
>CAZDTG010000459.1:0-2596 GCA_964508005.1 uncultured Steroidobacteraceae bacterium | reverse complement strand
ATCGAGTTCATCGTGCAGGCGTTCCAGGTCATTCGCGGCGGCCACGACCGGCGTCTGCAGACTCCGTCGTTGTTGGATGCGCTGGCGCTGCTCGGGACGTGGAAGCTGCTCCCGTCCGGCGTCGTGAAGGAGTTGCGCGCGGCATACATCTATCTGCGCCGCCTGGAGAATCGCCTGCAGATGTTGGCCGATGCGCAGGCACACCGGCTGCCGGAGGATGCGCTCACGCGTGAGCGGATAGCGCTCGCGATGGGCACCGCCGGTTGGACGGCTTTTCTGGAGGAGCTCAATCGCCACCGCGAGCGTGTGAGCCGTCAGTTCCGGCTGGTAGTGTTTGGCGGGGCGCAGCGCGACGATGGCGCCGTGCGGATCGATCTCGGGCGCTTCTGGGATACCCAGGCCGAGACGGCGGCGCTCGTGGAATCACTCGCCCGCGCGGGTTTCGCCGAGAGCGGCGAGGCGGCGCGCCTGTTGTTGGAGCTGCGCTCGTCCGCCCTCGTTCGCAAGCTCGATGAGCCCGGCCGCAAGCGGCTGCAGGCGCTCTTGCCGCCGCTGCTCGCGGACGTGGCGCGGGTCGGGGTCGCCGAGGACGGCGCGCAGTTGCAAGTGTTGCGTCGGGTTCTGCGGATCATCGAGGCGATCGGGCAGCGGTCGGCCTATTTCGCGCTTCTGCAGGAGAACGGCGCGGCGCGTGCGCGGCTCGTCGAGTTGTGCGGCCACGGCGATTTCCTGACGCAGCAGATTGCATCGCATCCGCTGCTCCTCGATGAGCTCATCGACGAGCGTCTGTTGGCCGAGTTGCCCGACCGCGCCGCTCTCGAGAGCGAGTTGCGTTCGCGGCTCGGGCCGTTGGGGGAGGAGGATCCGGAGCGTCAGGTCGAGGCGCTGCGCCACTTCCAGCGTGCAGCGCTTTTTCGGGTTGCCGTGGCCGATCTCACCGGCAGGCTCGCGGTGATGCGCGTCAGCGACCGTCTCACGGAAATCGCGGAGATTATCGTCGCCCATGCGATCGAGCTCGGCTGGCGGCAGATCACCGCACAGTTCGGCGTCCCGATGTGCAGTGACGGCTCGATCCGCCGGCCTGTGAGCATCTGTGTGGTGGGTTACGGGAAGCTCGGCGGAATGGAGCTCGGTTACTCCTCCGACCTCGATCTCGTCTTTCTGCACGACTCGCACGGCGACCGGCAGGAGACGGCGGGCGCAAAGCCCATCGACAACCAGCTCTTTTTCGTGCGCCTGGCGCAGCGGATCATGCACTTGCTGACGATGCATTCCGCCGCCGGCCGTCTCTACGAGGTCGACGTCCGCCTGCGACCCAGCGGCAAAGGCGGCCTCCTCGTGACGAGCATGAGCGCCTTTGCCGAGTATCAGCGCCGCGAAGCCTGGACGTGGGAGCATCAGGCGTTGCTGCACGCCCGCGCAGTGGCGGGTGCCACGACTCTGCGGGGGCAGTTCGAGAGCGTTCGCCTCGAGGTTCTCGCCGATCACGTGCGGCGGGAGACTCTGCGGACCGAGGTGCGCACCATGCGGGAGCGCATGCGCAAGGAGCTCTCGAAGGGTAAGGCCGGCCTCTTCGACATCAAGCAGGACGCCGGCGGCGTTGCCGATATCGAGTTCCTGGCGCAGTACTGGGCTTTGCGGTGGGCGCGGGATTATCCGCCGGTGGTGCTGTTCTCCGACACGATTCGCCAGCTCGAATCGGTCGCATCCGCCGACCTGGTGCCGCAGGCCACCGTCGACGTCCTCACCGGCGCCTATCGGGCATTCAGGACGCGCTCGCATCACCTCTCGCTCGCGGGGGCCGAGGCTATTGTCCCGGCAAGTGAATTCATGGTGGAGCGCACGGCGGTGACCCGCATCTGGAATGAGGCGATGGGCGTATAATCGCGGCAACGCTGCAACCTTCCAGAAAGCTTCTCATGGCCGCGACGACCCAGCCGCTCATTCAGCCGAACGCACAGAACCAGTACGAAGTCACGGCGGAGGATTTGCCGCTGTCGTGCCCCATGCCGCAGATGTATCTGTGGAATTCGCATCCGCGCGTGTACCTGCCGGTCGAGGCGACGGGTTGGGCGAAGTGCCCCTACTGCGGAGCCGAGTACATGCTGAGGCGCTGAGCGGCCCGCGAGTGGGACACGCTCTAAGCCGCCAGTGACAGCAGCTGCGGCTTGCCCACGGCGAATCCCTGCACGTAGTCGACACCCATGCGTCGCGCCGTATCGAGCGTGGCGACGTCCTCGACCTGTTCCGCGATCACCTTGAAGTTGAGGGTGCGTGCGAGCTTGATCATCGCGGTGACCATCGCCTGGTTGACGGAATCACGCTCGAGGTTGCGCATGAACGAGCCGTCGATCTTCAGATAGTCCATCGGCAGGTTCTTCAGGTTGGAGAACGAGCCCACGCCCGAGCCGAAATCGTCGAGGGCGAACTGGCAGCCCATGCCGTGCAGCACCCCGACGAAGCGGCGCGCGTGATCGAGATTCGCCACCACCGCGCTCTCGGTGATCTCGAAACACACCTGTGTTGGATTGACACCGGTGCTGTCCAGACACTCCACCACGAACTCGAGGAACTGCACATCGCTCAAGGTCTGCCC
>CAZDTG010000458.1:0-2599 GCA_964508005.1 uncultured Steroidobacteraceae bacterium | reverse complement strand
CCTATGCCGACGCAGGTGCTCTGCCCGAGGCCGATGTTCGTCGTCTGGAACACCGCTTCGTATGTGAGCGTACCGGAGCGGGACACGATGCCGACCGCGCCCTTTTTGTGGATGAAGCCCGGCATGATGCCGATCTTGCATTCCTCGGGTGTGATGACGCCCGGACAGTTCGGCCCGACCAGCCGCGTGGCAGAGCCCGCGAGCACGGACTTCACGCGAACCATGTCGTTCACGGGCACGCCTTCGGTGATGCACACGACCAGCTCGATGCCAGCGTCCGCGGCTTCGAGAATGGAATCCGCCGCGCCGGCAGCCGGCACATAGATCATGCTCGCGGTGGCCCCCGTCTCCCGAACGGCGTCCTGCACGGTGTCGAAAACAGGGAGGCCGAGATGGGTCTGTCCTCCACGCCCCGGCGTCACTCCGCCCACGAGCTGCGTGCCGTACGCCAGCGCTTGCTCGGAATGAAAAGTACCCTGCTTGCCCGTGAATCCCTGGCAAATGACACGGGTGTTCTTGTTGACCAGAATGCTCATTGTCTACCTCAGCCCTTGGCCAGCGCGACGACCTTGCGCGCGGCGTCGGTCAGATCGGACGCCGGAGTGATCGCGAGGCCGCTCCGGGCGAGCATCTCCCGCGCCTTATCGGCGTTCGTGCCCTCGAGGCGCACGACCACGGGCACCTTCACGCCGACGTTTTTCACTGCGTTGATCACGCCCTCGGCGATGAGGTCACAGCGCACGATGCCGCCGAAAATATTGACCAGCACGGCCCTGACCTTCGGATTGGAGAGGATCAGCTGGAACGCCGCCGTCACACGCTCGCTCGTCGCGCCGCCCCCGACGTCGAGGAAATTCGCCGGGCGTCCCCCGTGAAGTTGGATGAGGTCCATCGTCGCCATGGCGAGGCCGGCACCATTCACCATGCAGGCGATATCGCCGTCCAGCGACACATAGTTCAAGTCGTGCTCGCTCGCGAGGCGCTCCATCGGATCTTCCTGGCTCGGATCGCGGAGGCCGGCGAGATCCGGGTGCCGGAACAGGGCGTTCGCGTCGATGTTGATCTTCGCGTCCAGCGCGACGAGCGCCCCCCCCTTCGTCACGATGAGCGGATTGATCTCGACGAGGCTTGCATCCTTGTCGATGTAGAGGGCGTAGAGCGCCATCGCGATCGACTGGAACTCCGTGATCTGCGCGCCTTTGAAGCCGAGACCGAAAGCGATCTGACGCGCCTGATAGGGTTGCAGACCCGCCGCCGGATGAATGTTGACCGTCAGGATCTTCTCGGGCGTCCTGGCGGCGACTTCTTCGATGTCCATGCCGCCCGCGGCGGAGGCGATCAGGGCAATGCGTCCGCGCTCCCGGTTGAGCGTCAGGGATACGTAGATTTCTCGATCGATCTCCGAGCCCGATTCGACATAGACACGCTCGATCGGGAGGCCGTCCTCCGCCGTCTGTTTCGTGACGAGCCGGGTGCCGAGCATATGCTCGGCGGCATTACGCACGGCACCGACGTCTCGAACGACTTTCACGCCGCCGGCCTTGCCGCGGCCGCCGGCGTGCACCTGCGCCTTGACCACCCACACCGAACCGCCGATCGCTTCCGCCGCCGCGCCGGCCTCGGCGGCACTTGCGGCCACGCGGCCAGCGGGAACCGCGATACCGTAGCTCCGGAAAATTTCCTTGGCCTGATACTCGTGCAGATTCATCGTCACCGCCGTCCGCGCAAAGAGGCGCATTCTCCCGAAAATCGTCGTGCGTGACTAGGAGCCTGCGGCGCCCTTCCACGGCGATCATACTCAGACGGGCTTCAGTAACCCGTGCGCGACGTGCCTCGCATCTCTCCCCCGGGTCGAGCTGGTAAAGTAGTTCACGGCCAGCGCCAGTTCGCACCCGATCCGAACCTGCTCGAGAAACCAGGCTCCTAGCACCACCTCAATGCCGGCGACCTCATCTTCGGCTCCGAGCGACTTCGCGTGGCGCGTCCTCGGGCTGTTGAATCTCTATCGGGTGCTCGTGCCGATCGTGCTCGTCTCGATGCAGTGGCTCGCGGGGCCGCACTGGGTCCTCGGCGCCGCGCGCCCACCGCTGTTCCTGTCGGCCTGCGTCGCGTATCTCACCTCCGCGGTCCTTCTCATCATCGCGCGGCGCCTGGAATGGGCCAGCCTGCGAATCGTTACCATAGTCAACGCGAGCGTGGACGCGGTGGCGATTGCGCTGATCCTGTATGCCAGCGGCGGCGTCGGGAGCGGATTGGGCATCCTGCTGGTTCTGCCGGTCGCGGCGCTGGCCGTCCTGGCGGACCATCGGGACGCGTTTCTGATCTCCGCGGTGGCGGCGCTTGGCGTCCTGGTGCAACAGGTGTTCGTCACGCTGGCGGACGGTACTCCGAACACCGATTACACGGCCGCCGGCGTGCTCGGCGTGGTGCTCTTCGGAATCGCTCTGTCTCTATGGCCCGTGGCGAACCGCCTGCGCGAGAGCGAGGCGCTCGTACGCCGGCAGGAACTCGACCTCGCGAACCTCGCGCACCTCTCGCAATATATCGTGCAGCACCTGCGCGAGAGCATCCTGGTCATCGACTCACAGGACCGGATCCG
>CAZDTG010000457.1:0-2604 GCA_964508005.1 uncultured Steroidobacteraceae bacterium | reverse complement strand
GCTTTGCCCGGGCAGGCGCGATTCCCGTCCTGTCGTTTCAATGGCAAAAGCCCGCCCCCGACACGCTGGATGGCGCGCAGGACTACATGGGCCCCGCACGTTTCAAATACATGGAGCCCGCGGGTTATCTCGCAGCGGCCGGTGCACGTATCGCTTATGGCAGCGATTGGCCGGTCGACCGTTTCGATGAGTGGTTCGCGCTCAAAGTGGGCGTGACCCGCGAGAACGATCCCGCGGCCGGAACGAAGTACGCGGGTCGATTGAGTACCGACGTCGGACTGACATTACGGGCCGTAATGAGAGCCATAACGGCCAACTCCGCCTACGAGCTGCACGCGGAGCACGACGTAGGATCACTCGAGGTCGGCAAGCTCGCCGACCTGATCGTGCTGGACCGGAATCCTTTCAAGATTCCACCGCGGCAGATCGCGGACGTGAAGGTTCTGCTCACCGTCGTCGGTGGGCGGGTCGTCTACCAGGGACCGGACTTCGAGGGGGCAACTTGAGCCATATCGATGCATGACGAAACAGTCGTGCACGGGGAGATTTGTATGAGTCGACATGCGAGCCCTGTCGTTTTCGGCGTCGTGTCCGTTCTCGCCTTGGTGAGTCCGATCGGTCCGGCCCGGGCACAAACCGCGGGCACTGCTGAAGCCGGCAGCGGCGCCGGACTGGAGGAGATCGTCGTGACGGCGACGCGGCGCGAAGAGCGCCTGCAGGACGTGCCCATCAGCGTCGCCGCGTTCAGCCAGGAAAAGCTCGATGCCGAGGGAGTGCGCAACATCGACGACCTGACCCGTCTGTCTCCCGGTGTGGCGTTCCAACGCAACGGCATGAGCTCGGCGGGAAATTACAACGACGAAGGATCCGACATCAACATCCGCGGCGTCGATTCGACGGCGGGAACCTCCACGACCGGCATCTATATCGATGACACGCCGATTCAGACGCGGCACATCGGATTCGGCTCCATCAACGCCTTCCCTGCTCTGTTCGATCTCGATCGGGTCGAGGTGCTGCGCGGCCCGCAGGGCACCCTGTTCGGCGCCGGCGCCGAAGGCGGTGTCGTTCGCTTCATCGCTCCCGAGCCGAACCTCAGGCAGCAAGCCGGCTACTTCCGGGCGGACGCCGCCACGACCGATGGCGGCTCACCCAGCTACGAGGGTGGCGCGGCGTTTGGCGCTCCGATCATCGAGGACGTCCTCGCGTTCAGGGCCAGCGTCTCGTTTCGCCGCGACGGCGGCTGGGTCAATCGCGTCGGCTACACGCTTTCGCCGGACAACCTCGCAGCTACGCCGACGCCGGTCTATAACGGCATCACCACGCAAGCGAATGCAAACTACCAGGAAACGACTACAGCACGACTCGCGGTGAAGTGGAAAGTGAGCGATGCGTTGGAAATCACGCCCTCCATCTATTATCAGCGGCTGCAGATCCACGACACGGCGGCGTACTGGATTGCCTTATCCGATCCCGCCCGCGGTGTGTACCGCAACGGCAACGCGCTCACCAACCCCAGCGACGACCCGTTCACTTTGAGCGCCGTCAAGATCAAGTGGGATCTGGGCTTCGCCTCGCTGTTCTCGAATACGGCATTCTACGATCGCAATCAGGATGCGAGATCCGATTACACTCAGTATCTTCGAGCCACCTGGGCATCCATCCCATCGGGTCTGACCACTCCCGCGTTCCAGCTGCCGAACACTTTTCCGGCGCCTGGAGACCAGGGATACGCGGTGTTCCACGACAACCAGCGTAACTTCTACCAGGAAGTGCGGCTCGCCTCCGCGGATACCAATGCGCGCATCGTGTGGAATACGGGGATATTTTTCTCGCACCTCAAGGAGGACGTGCCGGAGAGCATTTACGATCCGACCTTGAACCAGGAAGTCATCGCCTACACGGGCGGCGCCGACTCCGTCTGTTTCACCGGTCAGCCGTGTCCGAATGGCCTGATCTTCTACGGTCCGGGCGATGAGGTGGTGGACAAGCAGATCGCCGTCTTCGGTGAGGTCAGTTTCAAGTTCCTCGAGACTTTCAAAGCCACGGTGGGCTTGCGACTGTCGAAGCTGGACTTCACAGGCTCGGTGAACGAGACAGGTCCGTTCCTGGGCACCACGATCGTCACGCAAACGAGCAGCACGGAGAAACCGGTGACGCCGAAGGCGCTCCTGTCCTGGCAGCCCGATCGCGACGACATGTTCTACGTCAGCGCAACCAAAGGGTTCAGGCCCGGCGGACCCAACGTCGGCGTCGGTGATATTTGCTCCTCCAATCTCACGGCGCTGGGTCTGTCTCAAGTCCCCAGCCAATACTCCTCGGATAGTCTGTGGAGCTATGAGATCGGAGCCAAGAACACCATGCTCGACCACAAGCTGCAGGTCAACGCCAGCCTGTTCTACATCGACTGGACCAACATCCAGCAGAACGTCTACCTGCCCGCCTGCGGTGAGCAGTTCACGGCCAATCTCGGCAAGGCCAAGAGCGAAGGCGGCGATATCGAAGTGCTGTACCGTCCGGTGGAGGCATTGACCCTCGATTTGTCGGCGGCCTACACCGACGCCCGGCTGACCAAGACTTCCTGTGCCGGCGCGCTGACGTTTG
>CAZDTG010000456.1:0-2608 GCA_964508005.1 uncultured Steroidobacteraceae bacterium | reverse complement strand
GTTGAGCCGCTCGAGATAGGCGCGCTCGATCTGCTGCTCGTAGCGGATGCCACGCTTGGCGATGCGCTCGAGCAGCACGTCCACGGGGGCCTGGAGGTACACCACGAGATCCGGCTTCGGAGCCTGGATGTCGAGCTTCGCGTAGACCTGCTCGTACAGGCCGAACTCCGCATCGTCGAGGGTGACGCGTGCGAACAGCCGGTCCTTCTCCAGCAGATAGTCGGCGACCCGCAGCGGCGCGAACAGATCCTGCTGATTGAGCGCGGCGAGCTGCTGCGCGCGTTGGAAGAGGAAGTAGAGCTGCGCCGGCAGCGCGCCATCGCGCGGGTTGCGGTAGAAGCGCTCGAGGAACGGGTTTTCGGCGGCCTGCTCCAGCACCGGCTCGGCGCCCAGGCTCGCGCACAGACGGCGCGCCAGGCTCGTCTTACCGACGCCGATCGGGCCTTCGATCACAATGTACTGGTGCGGGGTGTCCGGTGTTTTCATGCGCGGTGCGCTGGATTCGTCGCGTTCGCCAAAGCGCGTCCCGAGAGAGTCGTGCGCACTTGCTGGAGATTAGCCGTTTCTTAGTGCTCGTCGTCACACAGGAGCCTGATGCCTTCGGACGTGACACGCTCCTTGAGCTCGGTCACGCGACCGAGTCCGGGGATGTCGAGATCCGGGGCTATGTCCGCCAGAGGATACAGAACGAAGTTGCGCTCCACTATCCCGGGATGCGGCAGCGTGATGTGCGGATCGTGGCGCCGCTCGCGCCCGTAAACCAGCAGGTCCAGATCGATCACCCGGGGGCCCCACCGCTCGCGCTGCTGCGGGCGGCCCTGCGCGGCCTCGATGTCCCGCAGGCCGGCGAGCAACGCTTGCGGCTCGAGCTGCGTCAGCACACCAACGACCGCGTTGACGAAATCGGGCTGGTCCACGGGGCCAAAGGGTCGTGACCGATAGGTCGGGGACTTCAGAACGACCCGGGTGCTCGGGATCTCGGCGATCTTGGAGAAGGCGCGCACGAGTTGGGCGCGGGGATCGTCCAGGTTGCTGCCGACCCCGATGTAAGCGGGGTACCACAGCTCCATTCAGGACGGCCCCGAGGGGCGGCGACGCCTCCGCCGGCGACGACCCCCGCCGTTACCGCTCCGGGGAGGTCCTTCGAAGCGCTGCATCTGCCCGGTGATCGCGTCAGCCATCTGGCCGCGCTCTTCCGCGGAAACTTCCTGGATGCGGGTCCACCATTGCGCCATCTCGGGGGACGCCAGCCCATGCTGAGCGCGAAGGAGCAGAAGATCGTAGGCCGCCCGGAACCTCGGGTGCTCCAGTACGCGCAATGCACGGCGCCCCCTCGGATGCTCCAGCCGCGGCTGCAGCGCAAACATCTCACGCACGCCGAGCGAGAAGCGCTTCGGGATTGCGACGTTCGTCTGCGCCTGGCGCGCAGCCAGGTCACAGGCATCGAGAATCGTACCGAGCTCGTGCCAACGCTCCGGCGGCGTAGCCTCGATGATGCCGGCGATCGGGCCGTACAGCAGGAGTGCGAAGAGGAACGTCGGCGTCACAGGCTTGTCCGCCCGGACACGCGCGTCCGTATTCCGCAGGCCCTGTACCAACAGCTTCTCGACGAGGCTGCCGGGGTGGGCAGTCAGATAGGCGTCCACCGTGGGCAGCAGCGCCGTCAACAGACCTCGTCGCCGCAACACTTCAAAGCTGCGCTCGCCGTGGCCGCTCAAGAACAGCTTCAACGTCTCGTCGAACAAACGCGCGGGAGGTACGCCGCCCAACAGATCGCTCAAGCGCCCGATCGGCTCCGCCGTCGCGGGGTCGATGTCGAATCCGAGCTTCGCTTCGAAGCGCGCGGCACGCAGCATCCGTACCGGGTCTTCGCGAAAGCGGGTTTCGGGGTCGCCGATCAGCTTTAACTTGCGTGCCGCGACGTCCTGGACGCCATCGCAATAGTCCCAGACAGAGAAGTCCGCGATGTTGTAGTAGAGCGAGTTGGCCGTGAAATCGCGGCGCCAGACATCCGCGTCGATCGTGCCGTATACGTTATCGCGGAGAATGCGGCCCGTTTCGTCGAACATACGCTCAACGTCGGGGTCCGTATCGGAGTCGGACGCGGCAAAGGTGCGGCCGCCGTCGACGCCATAACTCCTGGCTGCGCGGGGAGCCGTCGCAGGCCGTGGCGCGGCGGTGGAACCGGCGCCCAGGTTGCCGTTGGTGCGAGCGTTCGCGTCCCTTTTTGCGTAGGCGGCGTTGTCCGCCTCCTCCTCTTCTTCTTCCGAGTCCAGCTCCGCGGTGCCTTCAAGAGAGTCCGCCTCGAGCTGCGGATCATCGAGCTCCGCTGCTTCACCGTCCTCGGGGTCCGCGTCCGGCAGCGGCTCCTCCGCTTGCGAGGGCGCGCTGGCAGCCCGGAAAGTCGCGACTTCAATGATCTCCCGCCCAAAGAACACATGGGCGAGCCGGAACCGCCGGCCAACCAGGCGGCAGTTACGGAAGAGTTTTTTCACCTGCTCCGGCAGAGCGTCCGTGGCAACGTCAAAGTCCTTCGGCTCCAGGCCGATCAGGAGGTCGCGCACACAGCCGCCGACCAGGAATGCCATGAACCCGGCGTCGCGCAGCT
>CAZDTG010000455.1:0-2611 GCA_964508005.1 uncultured Steroidobacteraceae bacterium | reverse complement strand
GGAGACTTCGGAGCAGGTCACCCGGTTCATGACCCTTTCGGCCATCTCGAGCACCGTGACATCGAGGCCGAGCTCGCGCGCCGTCGCCGCGACTTCGAGGCCGATGTAGCCGCCGCCGATGATCACGAGGCGTTTTCCGGGTCCAAGGTCGGCGCGGATGCGCTCGACATCAGCGATGGTGCGCAAAAAATGCACGCCGCCCAGATCGGCGCCGGGGGCGGCCAGCCTGCGCGCCCGGCTTCCGGTGGCCAGCAGCAGCGCGTCATAAGCCAGCGTCGAGCCGTCATCCAGCCGCAGCCGCTGCCCGGCCCTCGCGATTTCCTCGACGCGCCGGCCGAGGTGCGTCTCAACGGCGTGGTCCGTGTAGAAGTGTGCGGGCCGAATCATTAGCCGATCGCGTTCCAGGGCGCCGGCGAGGTATTTCTTCGAGAGCGGGGGGCGTTGGTACGGCAGCCATGGCTCATCGCCCACCAGGGCAAGCTTCCCCGTGAACCCTTTGCGGCGTAGTGTATCGATCGCCTGGATGGCGGCCTGACCGGCACCAACGATGACAATTTGCTCGAACATCGCCGCGAAGGATAGCCTATGAGGGGTGACTGTCACCGCACTGGCGGCGGGCAAGCGCCAGGAAATGCCGCGCCAGAATGGTGCAAGAGCGATTTCCGGTGCGCCAAACACGACCGCGAGTCAGCCGTTTATACTGCTTCCCGAGCGTGGCATGAAAGCTGCAAATTCCCGTCTGCCGCGAAATCCTCGAACCCCTTCATATCTATAAATAACGCATTGGAAATCCGACGGAGAGCTCGCACATGAAACTGGTCACCGCGATCATTAAGCCGTTCAAGCTCGACGACGTGCGTGCCGCGCTGTCCGATATCGGCGTTTCGGGCATGACCGTTACCGAGGTGAAGGGCTTTGGCCGCCAGCGCGGCCATACGGAGCTCTACCGCGGCGCCGAGTATGTCGTTGATTTCGTGCCCAAGACCCGTATCGAGGTGGCGGTGCGCAGCGATCTGGTCGACCAGGTCATCGAGGCCATCATGAAGTCCGCCAAGACGGGCAAGGTCGGCGACGGGAAGATCTTCATTACCGAGATCGAGCGGGTCATTCGCATCCGCACCGGCGAGACGGACGACGCGGCGCTGTAGGGCGCGCGGGCGCGGGGGACATGCCAAGAGCCATTCGTTTTTGCGATCATGGTGGTCCGGAGGTTCTGCGCCTCGAGGAGCTCGATCCGGGCAAGCCCGGTCCCGATGAAGCTCAGGTGCGCCACACCGCCATCGGCGTCAACTATGTCGATATCTACGACCGTACCGGGTTGTATCCCACCGAGCTGCCGAGCGGGCTGGGGCGTGAGGCGGCCGGTGTCATCGTTGCCCAGGGCCCTAAAGTCCGCGGTTTCCGCGTAGGCGATCGTGTTGCCTACGTGTACCCCAAGCCCGGCGCCTACAGCGAGGTGCGCAACATCCCCGCCGATCGCCTCGTGAAGGTCCCTAAGGGGATCACGGACGAGCAAGCCGCCGCTCTCATGTTGAAAGGGCTCACCGCTCACTACCTGGTGCGACGCACCCATCGGGTTGCCAAAGGCGAGACCATTCTCGTGCACGCCGCCGCCGGCGGCGTGGGCCTCATCCTGTGTCAATGGGCGAAGGCACTCGGCGCCCGGGTGATCGGCGTAGTGGGCAGCGATGCCAAGGCCGAGCTCGCGCGTAAGCATGGTTGCAAGCTCGTCCTGATTTCCGGGCGCGATGATCTCGTCCCGAGCGTGAAGAAATTCACCAAAGGGGAAGGCGTGGCGGTCGTCTACGACGCCGTGGGCAAGGACACGTTCATGGAGTCGCTCGATTGTCTGCGTCTGCGAGGGATGATGGTGGCATACGGGAACGCCTCAGGGCCGCCTCCTCCCGTCAGCCCGCTCGAGCTCAGCAAGCGCGGCTCGTTGTTTCTGACCCGCCCGACGCTCTTTCACTACATCGCCACCCGAGAAGAGCTCGAGAGCGGGGCCCGCGAGCTCTTCTCGGCGGTGAAGAGCAAGACGGTCCGCGTGCTCATCGGCCAGAAGTATCCGTTGTCGGAGGCCCCGGAAGCTCATCGTGACCTGGAGGCCCGCCGCACGACCGGCTCCACGGTGCTGATCCCGGACAATCCGAGCTGACCAGGCCGGCAACGAAGCCACTGTCCGAAAAAGGCTGGCCCATTTGGGCCGAAGGCCACTTTTTCCAATCAACTAGGCCCGCTTGTCCTGCGCCGGCCGTCCCGCCAGGCTGGCGATCACAATGGCGAGCTCGTCCGCCTCGACGGGCTTGGCGACGTGATTCTGGTATCCCGCCTGCAATGCCCGCAGCCGATCCTGGGGGGATGCGTAGGCCGTGACCGCGACGGCGGGCGTCAGGCCGCCCAATTCCGGCTCGAGCGCCCGCACCTGCCCGATCAGGGTGTAGCCATCCATTTCCGGCATGCCCAGGTCCGCGATCAGCACGTCCGGCCGCTCGGCAACCAACATCGTGAGCGCCGCCTGTCCGCTTTCAGCCATCCTCACCTGCGCACCGAAACCGCCCAGCATGCCGCTGATCAACTCCCGTGCGCCCGGATCGTCGTCCACCACCAGCAG
>CAZDTG010000454.1:0-2622 GCA_964508005.1 uncultured Steroidobacteraceae bacterium | reverse complement strand
CGGCGAACGCGATATTGACTTGCATCGGGCCGCGAGTGCGCACCGGATTCCAGTCCGCGAACAGCCGCTTGCCGAGCGGCACCGACCCGATGAAGTCCTCGTAGATGTCACTGAGGTCCTTTTCCGTGTTCGCGGCATCGATGCGCTCGCTGTAGGTTCGCCCGTTCGGCGAGCGTAACGCCAGCGCACTGTGCACGAGCACGACAGGTACACCGACTCGCTCCGCGCGACTGTCAATTTCCTTCCAGGCTATTGCCCCAAGCCGCGGCACGACCGGATTCACGTGAAAGCTCGACTCCTGCTCGATGACTGCGACGACCGCACAAACGTTTGGGCGGGTGGGCTCCAACCCTTGCAGGGTGAACCCGTCGTAGATATCGGTAACCCAACCAGCGCGGTCCGACACGCCGGACGGCAGCGACTGGTCGATCAATGCGCGCGCCTGATCCGGATTCGTCGCAGGCGCGTTGTTCGCGGGGCGCTCGCTCGCGCAGCCCGTCAACAGTGCCGCCACAGCCGCGATCCAGACAAGCACGCTTCGCGGGGAGATGCTCGAAGCAGATCTCCGCAGCCGCTGCTGTCCGGCACGACCGCGAATTTGCGGCGACTCGTCCATTGCGGATATGGCGGATACTCGGTCCATGGAGAAGAGGATACCAAATGGCTGCGCGTGCTCCGGCAGCCCCGTCGTCCGATCCGTCGAATGAGCTGTTACAGCCATCCCGGTCACGTGGAGCGGGGACCAACTCAGTACCGCGGTGTCGCGGCGGGCGGACACGTGTGCGACAAAGATGGGCTAAAATGGCCATCCGGCTTTTTGGTGAGGGGATGACATGCGGGCCTTGAAACTCGTCGGAATCGTACTCGGCGGCCTCATTGCATTGCTCGCGATCCTGCTCCTCGCCGTGCGGCTGTTCGTCGATCCAAACGATTACAAGGACCGGATCGCCGCGGCGGTCGGGAATTCGACAGGCCGCGAGCTCATCTTGTCCGGACCGCTCAAGCTGTCGGTATTTCCGTGGATCGCGCTGGAGATCGGTCCCGCGAGTCTCGGAAATCCACCGGGCTTCGACGCCGAGCCGTTCGCGAGCGTACGGCACGTCGCTTTCCGCGTGAGATTGCTCCCGCTGCTTCGCAAGCAATTGCAGATCGGCCGCGTCGAGATCGACGGACTCGACCTGCGGCTCCGGAAGAACGCGGCGGGCAAGGCGAATTGGCAGGATTTCGGCGGCAAGGGCACGGTGCCACAACCGTCCGCCCGCCCGGCCCCGGGGTCGCAAACGCTACCGGATCTCGGCGGTGTCGAGATCAAGGACAGTCGCGTGAGTTACCAGGATCTCCTCGCCGACAACGTCAATGTGTCGTTAGGTCACGTGACCTCGGGCAAGCCGGCGCCACTGCGATTCAAGCTCGATCTGAGGACGGGCGCGGCGGCCCAACCGGTAAGGCTCTCCGGCCGGCTCAATCTCACGTCCGGGGGCAATTCGCTGGCGGCGCAGGATATCGACATCCACGTGGACGATTCGAGGATCAGTGGCAATGTGGCCATCACCAACCTCGCGAGCGACGCGACGGGCTTCGACCTGGCAATCGATCACATCGATCTCGATCGCTACCGCAGTCCCGCGCGGAAGAATGCGAAGCCGGCCGCGCAACCGCCCGAGAAGGCCGCCGAGCCCTCCGGCGACGCCCTCAAGTCGTTGCAGATGAATGGCAAGCTCACGATCGGCAGTGCGAAGGTCGCGGGCGTGAATTTGACCCAGGTGCTCGTGACCGTCGCGGCGCAGGATGGAGTGATGCATATCGCACCGGTGAAAGCGCAGCTCTACGGCGGGAACTACTCGGGCGATATCACTCTGGACGAGCGTGGCGCCATTCCTGAGCTGAAGCTGAATCAAAACATGACGGGGATCGACATGGCGCAACTGCTCGAGGACTTCGCCAAGTCGCGGCGTGTTTCGGGGCGCGGCAGCGTCACGACCCATCTCACGGCACACAGCCTCGGGGGCGATGCACTGATGAGATCCCTGAACGGCCACATCGCCGCGAACGTGGACAAGGGCGCCATCGAGGGTGTCGACCTGTGGTTCGAGATCAATCGAGCCGTCGCGTTGCTTCAGAAACAACCCGTCCCTGGGGGCCAGAGCAGCGGGCAAACGAAGTTCGACGCCTTCAAAGCCTCAGCCGACCTGGCCAACGGAGTCGCCTCCACCAAGGATCTGTACATCGCGTCACGAAACCTGCAGGTGACCGGCGAGGGCACGACGAACCTGATCACCAACGCGATCGCTTACCGGGTGAAAGCCACGATCCTCAAGGAAGCACCCGGCGCGACTGCCAGGACGCTGGCGGATATTCCCCTCGACGTCACAGGAACCGTGACGAGCCCCAGCGTGCGTCCCGATCTCGAGGCACTGGCCAGAGCGCGCGCGCAGCAGGAGCTCGACAAGCACAAAGGAGAGCTGCAACAGAAACTGATGGACAAGCTCAAGGGTGTTTTCAAGTGACGCGCACGGCGCTGGAGCAAGCTCCAGCTCATCGCCCGGGCAAACTCACCTGGGGTCTCTCAGCTCCCGCAGCGGACCGAGGAATTTCTCATAATTGCGCCAGCGCCCGACGGAG
>CAZDTG010000453.1:0-2625 GCA_964508005.1 uncultured Steroidobacteraceae bacterium | reverse complement strand
GCGCTCGTTACATTCTCGCACGTCCCGGAGCCGGTATCGCGCGCCAGCGATTGGGGGGCGACCGGGAGCTCACGCCGGTCGAATACGGAGAACGCGTCCCGCTGGGAACCACCACCATATCGCTGCATCCGGCAGGGCATATTCTCGGCTCCGCCCAGATTCGCATCGAGCACCAAGGTCGCGTCTGGGTGGTCTCAGGCGACTACAAGCGCCAGCCGGACCCGACCTGCGAGCCCTTCGAGCTGCTCGAATGCGACGTCTTCATCAGTGAAGCGACCTTCGCACTCCCCGTCTACCGTTGGCCGCAGACTTCCAGGGTGATCGAGGAGGTGTACCGATGGTGGCGCTCGAACCGCGAGCGCGGCATCGCCTCCGCGCTGTTTTGCTATGCGCTGGGCAAAGCCCAGCGGGTGCTTTCCGAGCTGCGGGCCTTCACCGACGAGCCCATATACGTCCACGGTGCCATTGCTTCTCTCACCGGTGTCTACCGCAGGGCCGGTGTCGCCATGCTGCCCACACTGGCCGTCGGCACGCAAAAGAGAACGGACTATCGCGGCGCTCTGATCCTGGCTCCGCCCAGCGCCGCCGGCACGCCCTGGATGCGCAGGTTCGGCGAGCACGCCACCGGCTTCTGCTCGGGATGGATGCGCGTGCGCGGCGACCGTCGTCGCCGCGGCTACGACCGGGGCTTTGTGATTTCGGATCACGCCGACTGGCCCGGGCTGATCGAGACCTGTACCGCCTCGCGAGCGAAGCGGATTCTGCTCACTCACGGCTACTCCGACGCCCTCACGCGCTATTTCAACGAGAAGGGCATCGCGGCCAGCGCGCTGCGAACGTCGTACGGCGACGAAGACTGATGCGCGCGTTCAGCGAGCTGTATGAAGCCCTCGATACGACGACCTCCACGAATCTGAAGGTCGCCGCAATGGTCGCCTATTTCAACACCGCGGCACCGGCGGATGCGGCCTGGGCGGCTTACATTCTCTCGGGCCGCCGCTTGAAGCGCTTCATCGGTCCGGCCACGTTGTGGCGCTGGCTCATTGAGGTGAGCGAGTTACCCGAGTGGCTCGTCGAGGAATCGGGCTCCACCGTCGGCGATCTGGCGGAAACGGTCGCGCTGCTCATGGAAAGCGATCTGGCCGCCGGCGCCGTGGTCCCTGACCTGTCCCTGTCGAGCTGGATCGAGGATCGCCTGCTGCCGCTGCGGGAAGTGGATGAGCAACAGCAACGCACCGCCATTGTCGAGTGGTGGCGCACTCTGCCTTACCGCGAGTGCTTCATTCTCAACAAGCTCCTCACGGGAGAGCTCCGCGTGGGAGTGTCGGAGCTGCTCGTCACGCGGGCCCTGTCGGAAGCTCTGCAGATCGATCGTGCCGACCTCACGCGCCGGCTGATGGGCGAATGGCGGCCGAGTGGGCAGTTCTGGGAAGGTCTGCGCTCGGCAGCACCGCCGGCGTCCGATCCCGCGGCACCATATCCGTTCTTTCTCGCCTCACCTCTGGAGGAGGACCCTGCGACACTGGGGCCGATCTCCGACTGGCTCGCGGAATGGAAGTGGGATGGCATTCGCAGCGAGCTCATCCGGCGGGAGGGCAAATGCTTCATCTGGTCGCGCGGCGAGGACCTGGTGACCGAGCGGTTTCCGGAGATCGTGGCCGCGGCCGCGCAGTTGCCCGAGGGTGTGGTGCTGGACGGCGAGATCGTTGCCTGGCGAGACGGCGCCATCAGGCCGTTCGCCGACCTGCAGCAGCGCATCGGCCGAAAGAAGCTGACTCCCGCCATCCTGCAGCGGGTGCCAGTGCGCTTTCTTGCCTACGACCTGCTCGAGGAGAGCAACATCGACCTGCGGCCGCTGCCGCTGCGGGAGCGTCGCGAACGCCTCGAAGCCCTGTTGCGCGCGGCTCCTGCCCTTCTCGGCATCTCGGCGGCGATTGGCGCGAGCACCTGGGAAGAGCTCGCACAACTGCGCGCGCAGTCACGAGCCCGGGCCGTCGAGGGTGTCATGTTGAAGGCGCTCACCGCCCCTTACGGAACCGGCCGCCAACGCGGCTCCTGGTGGAAATGGAAAGTCGACCCGTACTCCTTCGACGGCGTCATGCTTTACGCCCAGCCGGGCCATGGTCGACGCTCGAATCTGTACACGGATTACACGTTCGGCGTGTGGAGCAACGGCGAGTTGGTCCCGGTGGCGAAGGCGTATTCGGGCCTCAGCAACACCGAGATCGCGGATCTCGATCGCTGGATCCGCACGCACACGACCGAGAAGTTCGGTCCCGTGCGGCAAGTGGCGCAGACGCAGGTCTTCGAGCTCGCCTACGAGGGAATCGCCGCCTCGAGCCGCCACAAGTCCGGCATCGCTCTGCGCTTCCCGCGCATTCTGCGCCGGCGCACCGACAAGTCGGCAAGCGAGGCCGGCCAGCTGAGCGAGCTGCAGGCGGTGCTTCAGGCGCACCGGGCCTCGGGCCAACCTGACACTGCCACCGAAACCGACGCGGACACCGAGCCGGATCCGGGCGACCCGGAAATCGGCGGCCGGACGTAACGGCACCCGAGCGGGCGCAATTTCTCCAGCGGCTGCCGGCCTTCGAGACTCTCGGCCCCCGAAGTCGACCCGTCCCCTAA
>CAZDTG010000452.1:0-2631 GCA_964508005.1 uncultured Steroidobacteraceae bacterium | reverse complement strand
GGCGACGCGCTGAATACGGCGCAGGTGATCGGCGCTCTGGAAGGCCGCACAATTGCCGATGTAGCTCGAGGGCGCGAGCTGCTGGACATAGGCGGACATCATCAGCAGGCCGTGCGCGAGGTAGCGGGTCGGTGTGAGGCAGGTCTGCAGAAGATCAAGGACGGTGCGCGACAGACTTTGTTCTGGCAGGGCCGCGAATTCGCGCAACATCCCATCGACAACGGTCTCGTTCTCGTCCTGGCCCTTCACATAGGCACGATAGGTGAGCTGGTCCGGATCGCGGAACATGTCCCAATCGGCGACCTTCAGAGAGATGCCGTCGCGGTGTTTTTTCAGCCAGACGTTGCCATGGGCATCAGGGGGCAGCTCGAGCGGGGGCTCGCGCATGGTGTGGTTCAGCTTGTGCGTGACCACTTCGTATTCACTAGGCTTGCGACCAAGCTCCCCGAAAGCGGACCAGGTTTTAAGCGCGCGTTGCACGAGTTCTCTCCCGCGGCAGCAAGTGCTTTATGAATTCCGGTAATACCAGACGTATTCGTCGGCGCGTGTCTCAAGGCGTCCCGAAAAGGACGGCATTTCGAGCTCGAGCAGCGGCAATTCGTAAGGATGCCCAAGCTGGCGCTCCAGGGTCTGCCTGGTGAGGCGGCATTTCTGTTCCGTGTGGATGCGGACGTAATCGCCGCGATCGAGGATGCTGACCCGCTTTCCGGGATTGTCCTCGGCGATCGCGCGCGCAACGGATTCGGCCAAATCGCCAACACGGAGCACGGGACCGACCCAATTGGCCGCTCCGTCGCCGTGGTTGTCGCGAGACGCGGCGTTCATCCGCTGAGACCTTCGACGCAGATTTTCCCTTCGACGATCTCCAGGCGCAGGCGCTTGAGACAAGACTTCCGCGGATTGATCCCGGCGCCCGTGACGGCATCGAATTGCCAATGATGCGAGTGGCACGTCAAAACGGTGCCCGACAACTCACCCTCGACAAGCGCGGCACCCTGATGAGGGCAGCGCCCGTCATAAGCGTGGATCTGCCCGCCGAGCCTGACGAGCAGTATCGCGAAATCGTGGACGCGAAACGACGCCATCTCGCCGTCCCAGAGGTCCTCGACGCGGCACACCTCGACAAGAGGCGGTCGGTGCCATGGGCCCGTTACCGTTTCCATCGTACGTCGAGCCAATGCAGCGGCCGTAGCGAGAGGTGGCTCACGCGGACCTCGGCCGGAATGGCGCGTCCATCGATCAAGACCTCGTAGCTGCCCGCCGATTCGGCGGGCAAGCGTCGGCGGATGGAATGCGCGGCGATTTTCGCCGCCACTTCGCCGATCGTGTCTTCGCTGTCGACTGCCACGAGGTGGGCGGTAAAGTCGCCGATGAAGCGGCCATAGATCGGGAGCATCACCATACGTGTCACGCGGCGGCCGGCCGGTCGCGGTCGAATTCCGCTGCCCAGCGATAATCGTAAACGTCATCGCCCATCACCTCTGGCGTGATGCCCATCCACGCCAAGGCGCCTGCGAGGTTTGGCGGCTGAATGAGGCCTGCGACGAAGCGATCGACCACGTTGAGATGTCCGGCATAGCGCGCCGGCTCGAGGTCGAAGCACCATTTGGACACGTCGGAATCGAAATGGTAGGTCCGTCCAGCGTATCGGCTCTCGAAGCATTCGAGATGATGACGGTCCCAGTGTGTGCCGATCGGAAGCTGCGTCAGGTTGCAGAGCGCGGGCAATGTATCCGGCAGTGTCTTCGCCATGTCCCCATTGTTGATGTTCTTGATGATCTCGTCCCAGAGCACGCCCCAGCTTTCTTCCCACTCCGGATATTTGCCGTTGAGCCATTGCCGCTCGGCGCGAGACACACCGGCGTTCGGCTTCCAGAACAGTGTCGGGCGCCAGAACCACATGCCCAGATGCAGCGCATGATGGCCGTGGTCGAGGCATTTGAGGAAGGTCTCCCAATACCACGGCCGCTCGAGGCCGTAATCGCGCAACGTCCGCTCGTGCTGATCGACGACCCACTCCAGCATGAATTCCTTGAACGACATCTTCCGCTTTCCCACCGGCGTGTAATAGTCCATCGCCGTTCCGGTTATCGCCTGGAACAGCCGGAAAGCGCGCCAGAAGCTCACATCGATGACCCGCTGGGCGCGCTGTGGATCGTGCTTCATCACAATTTCCAGCGTCGGGAAGCCTTGTTGCGCATGCCGCGCTTCGTCTGTCTGAATGCTGGAAAGCAGATTCGAGAAACCGATGTCGCCGGACTCCATCGCGTCCGCGGCGAGCGCGACGAACTGCATGTTCGTGAATCCGTGCTCCAAGGTGAGGTGCACGGCAAGCGCAGCATCGACGCAGTTGGCGTTCAGCAGCCAGTCGTCGCAAAAGCTGCGAATGGCGACGATACCCCACTCGTTCGTGTGAAAGGCCTTTTGGCACCAATCGAAGCGTGGATCGTGCTTCAGCAGATCATGCGAGAACAACAGTTGCAGCTGCGCGTGTCGGATTTCGTCGAGCATGCCGAACACGGCGATGTTGCGCCAGCGCGGGCTCGGCGCGAAGCGCGCGAAATGGCCGAGCATTGTAACCGCCATTTGCTCGACCATGCACAGCGCACCCATGTGGAAGTGCGATATGGC
>CAZDTG010000451.1:0-2632 GCA_964508005.1 uncultured Steroidobacteraceae bacterium | reverse complement strand
GGCCGACCCACCGGACAAGCGTCGGCCGGTCGCCCCCGGCGGTCCCTTGGGCGCTTTACTGCAGCTTTTGATTAACGGTTGTTTAAACTTTTCGAGCCGGCGCCGCTTCTAAGGGGCGCGCTACAGTACAAAGTTCTTCCGCGGACCTAGAAGGAACATCCCGTGGGTGCCAATCCGGAGCATAAAATCGAGCATTCAGGCAGCCATGGGGAGCCCGTTGCCTGGATTAGCCGCGATCACGCGCCTGTGGAGCGTGTATCCCCGGAAATCAGCCCAGGCCCGGGTCCAGCGGCCGATACGGCGGCCGCAGCAGCGACCGTGCTCCACCACCCGGCAAGCGTCGCCGGCTCTCCCGGCCGCCTGAAATGGACGCTCGGCGCCCTGGCGATCATCGTCGCCCTTGCGGTGGCAGCTGCGGTGTGGATTAGCCGTACGTCCACGGCGTCGGTCACGACCACCCTCGCGAACCAGCAGTCCGTTCCCCTGGTGAGCGTCATGTCGCCCGGCGTGACCGCCGTTGCTTCGAACGTTACCTTCACCGGGGCGATATCGGCCCGTTACGACATGCCCATTGGCATCGACGGGGACGCCGGTCGGATCGTCGCGATCTACGTGGAAGCTGGCGACCACGTGAAGCGTGGACAGCTGCTCGCACGACTCGACGATTCGGTGCTGGTGCCGCAGGTGAACCGCCTGGCCGCCTCTCTGGAGCAGGCACGCGCTCAGGCAGCGTTGTCCGCGGCCGAATATCGTCGGGCACAGGCCGTGGCACCCGCCGGCGCCTTGTCGGCGGAGGATGTCGAGAAACGGCGAGCGACCTCCGTAACGGACGAGGCGAACGTCAAAGTAGTCGCTGCCCAACTCGCCGAATACCAGGCCCGCCTGAACCGCACCCATGTGGTGGCGCCCGTCGATGGCACTGTGCTCACGCGCAAAGCCGAGGTCGGTCAGATCGCAAGCTCCGGAGGCGAGGCTCTGTTCCGTATCGCCAGCGGCGGTGAGGTTGAGATGCGCGGGCAGATCGCGGAACAGGATCTCGCCGTCGTGCGGGCCGGCCAACCGGCGAAGGTGTACATCACCGGACTCTCGCGGCCGTTCGAGGGACGCGTGCGCCTGCTCGGCGCTGTGATCGATCCGACCACCCGGCTCGGCGAGATCCGGATAGCGCTGAAACCGGATCCGGCACTGCGTCCCGGAGCCTTCGCGCGTGGCGCGGTGACCGTCGCCAACGCAGAGCGGCCGGTGCTCCCGCAGACGGCGGTCATGTCGGATAGCCAGGGCGCTTACGTCTACATCGTCAACGACAAAAGTCAAGTCGAGCGCCGCGCAGTGCGCGTGAGCGGCACGATCGATACCGGCGTCATCATTGCGGAAGGTCTCACGGGAAGCGAGCGGGTCGTTACCACAGCAGGCGGCTTTCTCCGCAACGGCGAGGCTGTGACGGTGGCCACCCCGGAACCCGCCGCCGCAACATCCGCACCGGACACGCACTCATGAGGAACATGTCCGCGTGGGCGATCCGGCATCCGATATCGCCCATCGTACTGTTTGTCGTGTTGTTGTTCATGGGGGTGGTGTCGTTCGTCCGCCTGCCCATCACTTTGAACCCGGACATCGCCTTCCCGCTCGTCCTCGTGCAGGTCCTGCAGCCCGGCGCCGCGCCGACCGATGTCGAAACCCAGATCCTCCAGAAGGTCGAGGGCGCTGTCGCCGGCATCGGCAACATCCACAACATCACCTCGCTTGCGCTCGAGGGTCAGGCCAGAATTTTCATCGAATTCAACATCGGCACGCCCATCGACCGCGCGGTGGCGGATGTACGCGACGCAGTCGCCAAGGTGCGGGTGAACCTGCCGGACGGAATCAAGGAGCCCACCGTACAACGGGAGGACGTCGATGGCGGCGCCATCGTGTATTACGCCCTCAGCACCACAACGCTGTCCGAGCAGGAGCTCTCCTGGTTCATCGATAACACCATCACCAAGAGATTACTGGGTGTGCCGGGAGTGGCGCAGGTCAGCCGCGGCGGAGGCGTGAGCCGGGAGATCCGGGTCGAGCTCGACCCCGCGCGCATGCAAGCCCTCGGCATCACCGCGGTGCAGGTCAATCAACAGATCCGGCAGCTCAACCTCGACTCGCCGGGCGGACGCGCGCAAGTGGGCGGCGGCGAGCAGGCGATCCGTATCCTCGGCGGCGCGCGCACGGCGCTGCAGCTCGCCAACACGCAGATCATGTTGCCGGGCGGGCGCTTCGCGCGACTTGCCGATATTGCAAATGTCAGCGACAGCGTCGGCGAGATCCGCTCCATTTCCCGCCTCAACGGCCGTCAGGCCACGACGTTCGGCGTGTTCAAGGCGAAGGGCTTCTCGGATGTCACCGTCCTCGATGCCGTGCACGAAGAGCTCGCCAAGATCGCGAAGGAGAACCCGCAGGTCAAGGCCACGCAGGTCTTCACAACGGTCGAGTACACGAAGAAGACCTACGACTCGGCGTTGAGCGCCTTTCTCGAAGGCTCGGTTCTGGCGGTGCTGGTCGTGTGGTTCTTTCTGCGCGACCTGCGCGCCACACTCATCTCCGCTCTCGCCATCCCGCTGTCGGCAATCCCGACATTCGCCTTCATGCAGTGGATGGA
>CAZDTG010000450.1:0-2642 GCA_964508005.1 uncultured Steroidobacteraceae bacterium | reverse complement strand
GCGCCGGGAGGCGCGCCGCGACTTCCGCCTTGGGGAGGGCGAAACGAGCGACCTCGTCGACGCCGGCATGGCGATAGGAAAGGCCCACGACACCGATCTGGTGCATGGGGGTAGAAGACCATGGGCGCGGCGGTCTTGTGTCACCGAATGGTCACGGGACCTGGTATTCCACGACTTACGCCGTCGGACGCCCTCCAAGGCGCACTATCGCTCAGACAGGTCCGAGCGGCGGGGCGGCCCCGGTCCGCTCATCGACGCCAGCCGATCGCTGCAAGGCGTATCAATCGCGACGGCGCGACACCAACATGGTCAGCAACACTCCCGACAGGAGCCCGATTCCGAGCGCCAGCGCCGCGGCCTGGTAGGGCTGCTGTTCGATGCGCTGCCGCACGTCTCCCAGTTGCGAGCGGGCCCAGTCCTGGGCCTCGTTTGCGCGAGTCTTCGCCCACTCCTGAGCCTGCGCCGCACGCGCGCGTGCTGCGCTCGCTGCCGCATCCCCGGCCGCGCGCAGGTGCTCCTTGACCTCAGCGGTATCGGTCGAATTGTCACTGTTCGTCGTCGCGTTCATGTGGCCACCTCGGCGGATTGCTGTTCTTCGGCTGGCAGAGCAACGCGGGAGCTGTCGTGAAAGTTCCCCTTGCGCGCAAGCGCGGCCATGCGCACGATGACGGGGCCGGGTTATATCTCGTCCTGCCATGCGAAGCCGTCGCGGCTGATCAGCGCGCTCGAGGCAGCGGGTCCCCAACTCCCGGCGACATACGACTTGATGCGCTCGTCGTGCTGAGCCCAACCCTCGCGGATGGGATCGATCCAACGCCAGGCGGCATCGAGCTCATCACGCCGCATGAACAGGGTGAGATTCCCCTTCACAACATCGGTAAGCAGGCGCTCGTACGCATCGAGACGCTGCTCCTTGAAAGTGCCGGTGAGATCGAGCGCCAGGTCCACAGGTTTCAGACGCATGGTTTCGCCCGGCATTTTCGCGAGAATGGTGAGCGTGATGCTCTCCTGCGGCTGCAGGCGGATCACGAGACGGTTCGGCGCGCGGCCCTGAGTGCCCGCTGCATCGAAGATCGAATGCGGCACATCCTCGAAGGTCACGACGATCTCCGTCACCCGCTCCTGCAGCCGTTTGCCGGTACGAAGGTAGAACGGCACGCCGGCCCAGCGCCAGGTGTCGATCTCGGCCTTGAGCGCGACGAATGTTTCCGTGGCGCTGTCGGCGGCGACGCCGGCCTCATCGAGATAGCTGGGAACCGGTTGGCCGTTGACCGCGCCGGCGCGGTACTGGCCGCGCACTGTCTTCGTCTGTACGCCGTTGCCCGTGATGGGGCGCAACGCGCGCAGCACTTTCAACTTCTCGTCGCGCACCGCGTCCGGATCGCTGCTCGTGGGCGGCTCCATTGCGAGAATGCAAACGAGCTGCAGCAGATGGTTCTGCACCATGTCGCGCAATGCGCCGGTGTGCTCATAGAACTGCCCGCGGCCCTCAACACCTAACTGTTCGGCGATGGTGATCTGCACGTGGCGAATTCGTCCACGGCGCCAGAGGGGCTCGAACAGGGTGTTGCCGAACCGCAGGGCCATCAGGTTCTGCACCGTCTCCTTGCCGAGGTAGTGATCGATGCGATAGATCTGTTGCTCGGCGAAAATCGCTCCGACACTGCGGTTGATGAGGTCCGCGGAGGCCCGATCGTGACCGAGGGGCTTCTCGAGCACGACGCGCGACTTCGGCGTCACGATGCCGGCCGCGGCGAGATTGTCACACGTGAGCGTGAAAAGACTCGGGGCGGTGGAAAGGAAGATGACGCGCGCGGCGTCGTCACGGCCCTCCAGGCTCGCGCACAGCCTGCGAAAATCGCGAGTGTCGGTCGCGTCGACCTGCACGTAGTCCACTTGCGCCGCGAAGGCACGCCAGCGGGCATCCGTGAACTCCTCCGCACCCAGGTGCTTGCGGCAACTGGCTTCGATCTGTGCGAGGTATTCTTCCCGGGACAGCCCGGTGCGAGCTACCGCAAGGACTCGCGATGCCGGCTCCATCTGGCCGGCAACGTGGCGGCGATACAGCGCGGGAACGAGCTTGCGCAAGGCGAGATCGCCGGTGCCGCCGAACAGCACCATGTCGAACGTGTCGAGTTTCTGCACGCTACTGAGAACTCCTTGAAGGTGACGCGGCTTCAGGTAAGAGCCTGGCCGACGGGTCGAGACCAGGCTGCCAGCCCGGGCTGGGAACTTAGCATCCGCGGCGTATTGCGTTAGGCTGGCACAGTATCGGGGCGCGCCGCCACGACTACAGTCGAATTTTTTTCATCCCGGAGCGCGCGTTCGCTCGTGTTCACACCGGGTCGGAGTACCTGCCATGTCCATGCCATTGCCATTGAATCCACGTGTGCGCGACGTCACGGAGCGCATCAGGGACCGCAGCCGCGCGGAGCGTACATCGTACCTCGATCGTATGACAGCAGGCGCATCCCAGGGTCCGACACGGGCACGCCTGTCCTGCACGAATTTGGCGCACGGATTCGCGGCTGCCTCTTCGGTAGACAAGGATGCCCTCAAGGAGTTGCGCTGGCCGAACCTCGCCATTGTCACGGCTTATAACGACATGCTTTCCGCCCATCAGCCGTTCGAGCGCTATCCCG
>CAZDTG010000449.1:0-2643 GCA_964508005.1 uncultured Steroidobacteraceae bacterium | reverse complement strand
GCCACTCGGGCGGGCAGCCCATCCCGATGGCCGGCGTGCCCTTCCACAGCGTCGAAGGCTACCTCGCGAAGCTCGTGCGCAAGGGTGAGAGCGTCGCCATCTGTGAACAGCTCGGCGACCCGGCGAAGGCCAAGGGCCCCGTCGAGCGCCAGGTGATGCGCATCATCACTCCCGGTACGGTGACCGACGAGGCGCTGCTCGAAGAGCGCCAGGAAACACTCGTCGCGGCCCTCGCGCGGGAAGGCGAGCGTTTCGGGCTGGCGTGGCTGGATCTCGCGGCCGGCCGCTTCACCGTGTCGCAATCCGCAGGACGGCTCGCGCTCGCGGCCGAGCTGGAGCGGCTGAAGCCCGCCGAGCTGTTGGTATCCGAGGCTTACGCAAACGAGGCGATCGCGCGCAACGGTACGGCGTTGCGGACCCGGCCGCCGTGGTATTTCGAGTTGGCGAGTGCCTCGCGTCTGCTCACCGACCAGATGGGCACTCTCGACTTGAAAGGGTTTGGCGCCGACGAGCTGCCGCTCGCCATCTGCGCGGCCGGCGCGCTGCTACAGTATGTCCGCGACACGCAGAAGGCCGCGGTACCCCACATCCGCAGCCTGCACGTCGAGGAGCGCTCCGACGCGCTGATTATCGATGCCGCGACCCGACGCAATCTCGAGTTGGACGTGAGTCTCTCGGGAAAGGAGGACGCCACCGTCCTCGCGTTGATCGACACGTGCGTCACCTCCATGGGCTCCCGTGAGCTGCGCCGTTGGCTCAATCGCCCGTTGACCGACCACAGCGTGTTGCGATCCAGATACCAGGCCCTCGGCGCGCTCAGCGACGGCCGGCGCTTCGAAGGATTGCGCGAGCACTTGCACGGCATTGGCGATATCGAGCGCATTCTCTCGCGAGTCGCGCTGCGCTCCGCGCGTCCGCGCGATCTGACACAACTGCGCGCTTCCCTCGAAATGCTGCCCGCATTGCGCGCAACGCTCGGGACGATCGATTCGCCGCTGCTGCAGCGGCTGCGCGAGGACATCGAGGAGCACGGCGATGTGGTTGCGCTGTTGTCCGCGGCCATCGCGCCCGAGCCCGCCACATTCGTTCGGGACGGCGGTGTGATTGCGGATGGGCACGACGCGGATCTCGATGAGCTGCGGCGGATTTCCACCCATACCGACGAATTCCTCCTCGAGCTGGAGCGCCGCGAGCGCGAGCGCACCGGCATCGCGGGACTGAAGCTCGGTTTCAATCGTGTGCAGGGCTTCTTCATCGAGATTACCCGCAAGGATGCCGAGCGCGTACCCAAGGACTACATTCGCCGCCAGACCGTCAAGTCCGCCGAGCGCTTCATCACGCCGGAGCTCAAGGGATTCGAAGACAAGGTGCTGAGCGCGCGGGACCGGGCGCTGGCGCGTGAGAAAGAGATTTACGAGGAAGTCCTGACACAGCTCATCGATCGTCTCGGACCCATGCAGGCCACCGGAGGGGCACTCGCCGCGCTCGACGCCATCGCGGCGCTCGCCGAGCGGGCCTGCTCGCTGGAGTGGACGCAGCCGGAGCTCACCACGGAGGCGCGCCTCACCATCGAAGCCGGGCGTCATCCCGTCGTCGAGCGCTTCTCGGACGCGCCGTTCGTACCCAACGATCTGCGGCTCGAGGCCGGCCGGTGCATGCTCATCATCACCGGGCCCAACATGGGCGGCAAATCAACCTACATGCGCCAGGCGGCCCTCATCGTGTTGCTCGCCCACATCGGCAGTTACGTGCCCGCCGACCGGGCGGTCCTGGGCCCGCTCGATCGCATCTTCACCCGCATCGGCGCGGCGGACGACCTCGCCGGCGGCCGTTCCACCTTCATGGTTGAAATGACGGAAGCGGCCAACATCCTGCACAACGCGACGCCACGCAGCCTGATTCTCATGGATGAGATCGGCCGCGGCACCAGCACGTTCGACGGCCTGTCGCTCGCATGGGCGATCGCGCGCCACATCGCGACGCGTCTGAAGTCCTTTACCCTGTTCGCTACGCATTACTTCGAGCTCACGACGCTTGCGACGGAGGTGGAGGGTTGTGCGAACGTGCACCTCGATGCCACGGAGCACGGTGACGGCATCGTCTTCCTGCACGCCGTGAAGGACGGTCCCGCGAGCCGCAGCTATGGCCTTCAGGTCGCGCAGCTCGCCGGGGTGCCCCGCGAGGTGATCGGACACGCGCGTCATTATCTCGAAGCGTTGGAATCGCAACGCGACCGCGCCAACGGCAGCACGGGAGGCGGCAGATCGCCCCAAAAGGAGCTGCCGCTGTTTGCCGCACCGACACGGATGCCGGAGGTGCGAGCCGAGCTCGCCGCGCCGGATGAAATCCACGCTGCGCTCCAAGCGCTCGACCCTGACGAGCTCTCGCCGAAAGCGGCACTCGAGGCGCTTTACGAGCTGCGCAAGCTGCTCGAAGGGCGCAAGTGACAGCAGCGCCCCCGGCGCGCTGACACCGTCTCCCGGTTAACCCTGCGAGAACCGTCCCTGCTGCAAAAACAACCCCGTCTGGCGGGCCACGCGCCCCGATACCAGCAGCCCGAGATGACTCACGGGCAGCACGAGGTGTTCGGTCGCTCCGGGCAGACGGGTCTCGCTCACAGCAACGGTTCCGTCGGAATCCTCC
>CAZDTG010000448.1:0-2651 GCA_964508005.1 uncultured Steroidobacteraceae bacterium | reverse complement strand
GAAAGATAGAGGCCCGCATGCACCGCCCGCAGCGCGCGCGTTGCATGCCTCCCGTCGATCACCACCGATATGTTGCGCTCGGACGCGCCCTGTGCGATCGCGCGCACGTTGACATTCGAGGTGCCGAGAGAGTCGAACACCTTGCCGGCGATGCCCGGCGTACCGGCCATGCCGTCGCCGACCACCGCAAGGATGGCGAGATCCGGATCGATGTCGACATTCTGGATCTGCCCTTCCTTCAGCTCGCGCTCGAACGCCTGGCGCACGATCGCGGCCGCCCGCTCGGCCTGCTCCTGCGGAATGGCGCAGCAGATGGAGTGCTCCGAGCTGCCCTGGGAGATCAGAATGACCGAGATGTTCTCTTCGCGCAGTGCGCCGAACAGCCGATGCGCCGTGCCCGGCACACCGATCATGCCGGCGCCTTCGAGATTCACGAGCGCCACACGCTCGATACTCGTGATGCCCTTCACCGGCAGGCTCGACTTCGGAACCGCGCAGATCAGCGTACCGGGCTTGCCGGGAGCGAACGTGTTGCGGATCCAGATCGGAATGCTGCCGCCGACCGCCGGGGCCATGGTTTGCGGATGGATCACCTTCGCGCCGAAGTACGCGAGCTCCATCGCCTCGTTGTAGGAAAGCGAGTCGATGACCGTGGCATCCGGCACCCGGCGGGGGTCCGCCGACAGCACGCCGTCGACGTCGGTCCAGATCACGATCTCGGCCGCATCGAGCAGGGCTCCGAAGATGGAGCCGGAGAAGTCGCTGCCGTTGCGGCCCAGGGTCGTCTGCACGCCGTTGCGCTTGGAGGCAATGAAGCCGGTGATGACCAGAGTGCCCTTGAAATCCCGATCGACGAGATCGTTGAGGTTGGCGCGCGACTCGCCCCACTGGATTCCCGGCCCGAGCGGCCCCCACTCGACCACGACGACCCGACGCGCATCGACCCACTGCACCGGACCGCGGCGGCCGCCGCGCTCCTCGAGAAAACGGTGAAACAGCTTCGTCGACCAGATCTCGCCATAGCCGGCGATGAGATCGACGACGTTGTGCGCAGCCTGGCGGGTGAGCTTGACCGTGTGGAGGATCCCCTCGAGATCGTGGCAGTCGCGGTCGAAGCCCGCCAGATACAGCCGCGCGGACTCCGGCCTCAGCAGCGTCTCGGCGATCGTGGCGTGTCGGGCGCGCAACGCCGCGATCTCGGAGCGATAGCTGTCATCCTGCCGCTCGGCAAGCGACACCAGCCGCAGCAGCGCATCCGTCACACCCCGGCAAGCGGAAAGCACCACCCCGAGGCGCGGCGCCGGGACGGCATCGAGAATGGCCGCGACGCGGCGGAAGCAGTCGGCGTCGGCGACGCTCGACCCCCCGAACTTGTGCACGACCCAGGCATCGGTATTGGCCATCGAACTGAGATTTTCCGAAAAAAAGGCCGTGCGACTCTACTGACCAGCTCGAGTGCACGCAACGACAGCGTTCGATTATCTACGGGCGCAAAGGCGCCCGAGGCGCTTTAAGCGAGTGCGCCTATCGAATTTTGCAATACCGGCCCATGCAGTGCCGGTCGTGCCTCAGTTCGGGAAGGCCGCCGGCCCCACACCGCGCGCGAGCAGGTCCGCCGTGTGACGCAGGAAGCGCGTGACGAACTCCTCATCGTTGCGTACGCCAAACACCCGGCTCGTGAGCGGGAGCGCTAGAAAGGGGAATATTGCAAGGCTGACGATGGAGAGAACCAGCAGGCGCGGATCGAGGTCGGCGCGCAGCTTTCCTGCGGCGATCTCCCCTTCCACCATGCGCTCCACCAGTGGCGCCAGGCGCTCCGGAAACTCCCGCAAGAACATGGCGCGCATCGGACCGTCCGGAGCAAGAACCTCGCGCACGACGAAACCGGCGACCCACGGATTGCCCGCCCACGCTCGGGTGATGTTCTCGAGTGTCTGGGCCAGTTGCGGCGGCGGATGCGGCTCGCTCATCGCGTCCAGTGTCTTGCGCGCCGGCCGCAACGCTCCATGCAGCATCTCGCGATACAGCCCCGGCTTGCCGCCGAAGTAGTAGCGGATCATGGCGAAGTTCACGCCGGCGGCGGCCCCGATCTGCCGGCTCGACACTCCGCGGTAGCCGTAGCGCGGGAAAAGGTCTCGAGCGGCGTCCAGCAGCTTCTCGCGGACATCCTCGGCGCTCTCCGCCGCCGGACGGCCACGCCCGCGACGCTTGCGGGGCGCCGCGACGGCCACCACTGCCGACTGCTGGAGCACAGGCGGATGGGCTGGCGATCCCGATTTATTCACCATAGGTGTAATTGAACGTGCACGGTTGTGGAAGAACATCTCCCATCCGGGAGAGCCATGAGCTGCGACGCGGGGGCACACTCGTCACCCCTGAGGCGCCGGCTGGCATAATCGAAGTCCCGTGGAATCACTATTAGGCCCTCTTCTTCCGCTGTTCGACCGCGAGCGCGCCGCAGGCAACGCCCTCGCGGTCGGCGTCCTCGTCCACACCTCCGGGTCGACCTACCGCAAGCCCGGAGCCCTCATGCTCATCGCCGCGAACGGCGACTACTCCGGACTGCTCTCCGGAGGCTGTCTCGAGGGCGACCTGCAGCAACACGCCCTCTCTGTAATAGAGACGGGCGAGCCGCGAATAGTGAGTTACGA
>CAZDTG010000447.1:0-2669 GCA_964508005.1 uncultured Steroidobacteraceae bacterium | reverse complement strand
CTAGGCGGCCGGAGCCTCGTGCCGTGCCCGGTACCGGGTCGTAACCCGCCAGCGCCAGACGAGCTCCAGGGTGAGCCAGCCGAGCAGCCCCGTGACGATGGCGCACGCCACACAGCCCAGCAGGAACGGCTTCCAGACCGGCTCCAGGCTGGTCTGGAACCAGTCCCAGCGGGCCTGGAACCGGAAATTCTCGGGGCTGATCCCCAGCAGCGTCGTTCCGACCCGATACGCCGCGTAGTACACGGGGACGCAGGTCAGCGGATTCACCAGCAGAGTGGCCCCATAGATCGCCGGCAGGTTGATCCGCAAGGCGATGGCGATGATCCCCGCCATCAGCATGTGGACGGGCAGGGGAATGAAACAGATCGCCAGGCCGACGCCAAAGGCACTTGTCACCGCTCGCCGGTGGAGTGTCCACAGGCGCGGATCGGCAATCCGATCCCCGAACGGCCGCAGGTACCAGCACCTCTGCAAGGAGTCCGGGGACGGACAGATCTTTTTCAGTAAGTGGCGCGGCATGAGGCTGGGCGACTCTACCAGAACAATTCGTAAAGAATCCGTACGCGGTCCCCAAGGGACCTTTTTACCCCTCGGCAGGTGTTCCACCCGACGCGCCTCGAGCGTCCTGAGAACCCGTTCCTTCCCTTATCGCCGCCGGTTTGCTCCAGGTCTCGCACACACCGTGCCCGAGCCCATGAGCCTGTTGGCGTCGCCGTGCCCCGACACGAGCGGTCGCTCGCCTTGAGCATGTGCGCCTGTCCGGTATGATGCCGCGTCGCTGTTGCCGGATCACCGGCGTGGGGTCGCTTAGGATGTGGGAAATCGTGCGGGCCGGCGGCCCGCTGATGTGGCCGATCATTTTGTGCTCGATCATTGCCGCGGCCATCGTGCTCGAGCGGCTGTGGACACTGCAGGACAAGCGGGTATTGCCCCCGGAGCTGCCGCAGCAGGTGTGGAAGCTCATCGAGGCCAACCAGGTGAACGACAAGGTCATCACCGCGCTGGAGCAGAACTCCCCGCTCGGCCGGCTGCTCGCCGCGGGGCTCGCGAACCGCCACCGGCCGCGCGAGATCCTGATGGAGCGCCTCGAGGATACGGGCCGTCACGTTGTTTATGAGCTGGAGCGTTTCCTCAATACGCTCGGCACTATTGCCGGTATCGCGCCGCTGCTCGGCCTGCTGGGCACCGTCACCGGCATCATTCGCTCGTTCAATGCCATTCAGGCCGGCGGCATGGGCGACCCCCGGGCGCTGTCCGGCGGCATCGCCGAAGCGCTGATCGCCACGGTTGCCGGGCTGTGCGTCGCCATCCCCTCGCTCATCGCCTACCGCTACCTGCGCGGCAAGGTCGAGCGCATCGTAGTCGGGATGGAAAAGAATGCCATGCGTATGGCGGACGCTCTCGAGGCGGCCCAGGCACGCGAGCAACGCTCGTCGGGAACGCCCGCGGCCGTGGCCGCGGCCGTGGCCTGAAGCGGCGCCGGGAAGCCGCCGCCCATGAACCTCAAGCCACGCCGCCACGAAGAGCCGGAGATCAACGTCGTCTCCCTCATCGACGTCGTGCTGCTGCTCGTGGTCTTCTTCATGCTCTCGAGCCGGTTCACGGACGAAGGCCGCTTGCGCGTGCATCTGCCGCAGGCGAATGCCGTTCCGCCGCAGAGCCCCCGGAGTGAACCGCTCGTCGTCACCGTGACCCAGGAGGGCAGCTACCGGGTCAACGAGAAGGAGCTCATCAACTCGAGCCCGGAAACGCTGCGCGCCGCACTGTTGAAGGAAACCGGCGCCAACCGCGCGGTGCGGGTCACGATTCGCGCCGATGCCCGCGCCACCCACCAGTCGGTGATCACGGCGATGAACGTGCTCGGCCGCCTCGGCTTCGAGGAGCTCAATATCGCGACGGTCAAGGATGGGCCGGCGGGCAAGCCTTGAACGATTCAGGGGGGAGGAGTCCGACGACGCCACTCGCGGGCAGCGGGCTGCGCACCTACAGGCGGCTGCTCGGCTACCTGCGCCCCTATCGCGGGCAGTTCGCTCTTGGAGTGCTCGGCGGCATCCTGTTCTCCGCCACCATGGCGAGCTTCTCGCTGTATGCGAAGCAGCTCGGCGACGGCACGTTCACCAACCGCGACCCGCGCACCATCGTGTGGGTGCCGCTCGCGCTCGTAGGCCTTTTCATCCTGCGCGGCCTGGGCGACTTCACCCAGACCTACTACATGGGCTACGTCGGCCGCCAGATCGTGAGCCAGCTGCGGCGTGAGGTATTCCACCGCATCCTGATGCTGCCGATCGGCTACTTCGACCGCCACGCCTCGGCCGCGCTGCTGTCGCGGCTCACCTACAACACCGAGCAGGTCGGACAGGCGACGACCGACTCGATCGTGGTTACCATCCGCAACACGCTCACCATCATCGGCTCGATCGGCGTGCTGTTCTGGCTGAACGCGCGGCTCGCGCTGGTGGCGCTCACCATGGGGCCGCTCGTCGGCGTGCTCGTGTCGATCATCAACCGGCGCTTCCGCCGCTACAGCCGGCGTATCCAGGACTCGATGGGGGACGTGACGCGCGTCGCCAAGGAGAGCTTCGAGGCGCCCCGGCTCATCAAGGTCTACAACGCCCAGGATCACATCAACGCACAGTTCGATGCCGTCAACTCGCACAACCTGCGCTCGA
>CAZDTG010000446.1:0-2678 GCA_964508005.1 uncultured Steroidobacteraceae bacterium | reverse complement strand
TGTTCGACTTCTCGCCGGCGAACACCTCCATCCAGTGGATCTTGCGCTTGCCGCCGTACGCCTTTTGGACCGCGGCATCCATGACTCGCACGCTGGCACGCCAGATGTCCGGGCCGGTGCCGTCGCCCTCGATGAAGGGGATGATGGGATTGTCCGGGACGATGAGCTTGCCGTCGCGGATGGTGATGCGGGTGCCCTGCGCGGGCGGCGTGAGCTTCATGGGTGCAGCCGTGGACATTGCGATTCTCCGAATGATGCATCGGCCGCCGCGGGTAGGCGCCACCGGGCTCGAAATGCTAGCACAGAGATCATATTGACGAGGGATCGTCCCTGGAGCGCGCGCGCGGGCCCTCTATCGATGCTGGGCGTTCGGCGCTCCGCGCCTCACCCGTCGCACAAGCCGCACTTCGTGTGAGAGACTTGCGCGCCTTGAAACCTTGAAAAGATAAGCCTGTCTGACCCACGGGCGCCGTCGCGAGGGCGCCCATCTGTGCAGGGGGCGACGCATGCATCGCACGGGTGGGGCCGAAAGGCACACCCTGGTCCGGCTGTGAGCGCGCGACGCGCGCAGCAGGCGGCCGCAGCACGAGAATATGGGGTGACAGCCTCCCTGGCTGGATCACAGGAGATTTGGGGCATTGCCGCTACAAACATCTGTCTCGACTAAACGGGTCCTGATGCCGCCTTTCCTGCGTCAAATGATGGCTGTGCGGCCGATCGACCCGGGGGACAGGTCCGGGGCCACGCGCCTGCGCCAGGTGCTCACGGCTTGGTCGCTCACCGCGATCGGGCTCGGCGCTACCATCGGCACGGGCATTTTCGTGCTCACCGGGACGGTCGCGGCTCAGCAGGCGGGCCCGGCGGTCACCCTCTCTTTGCTCATCGCCGCTTTTGGCAGCGGGCTGGCGGCGCTGTGCTACGCGGAGTTCGCCACCTTTCTTCCGGTCCCCGGAAGCGCTTACAGCTATACGTATGCGACGCTCGGCGAGGGCCTTGCCTGGTTCATCGGCTGGAACCTGCTGCTCGAGTACGGCATCTCCGCCTCGGCGGTGGCTGTGAGCTGGTCGGGGTACGTGGTCAACCTATTGGGGGATGCGCACATTCATCTGCCCGCACTGCTGGTCAATGCACCGGTCGAGCAGG
This sequence comes from uncultured Steroidobacteraceae bacterium, assembly GCA_964508005.1. Classification (GTDB taxonomy): domain Bacteria; phylum Pseudomonadota; class Gammaproteobacteria; order Steroidobacterales; family Steroidobacteraceae; genus 13-2-20CM-66-19. The sequence goes on along the minus strand of CAZDTG010000446.1, from coordinate 1,535 downwards.
ATGCCAAAGGGCATCTGGTCATCACGGGCGCCCTGATCAATCTGCCCGCGGTCCTCATCGTCACCGCGATGAGTGCCGTGTGCTACATCGGCGTATCGCACTCGGCGCGCGCCAACACCATAATGGTGTCCCTGAAGGTCGCGATCATCGTGATCGTCATGGTCGCCGGGCTGAAGTACGTCGATCCGTCGAACTGGCATCCCTACATCCCCCCCAATGCGGGCGAGTTCGGGCATTTCGGGTGGAGCGGTGTTTTACAGGGCGCGGCCATCATCTTCTTCTCCTACGTCGGCTTCGACACCGCCTCGACGACGGCGCTGGAGGCGCGCAATCCGCAGCGCGACCTGCCGCGGGGTATCCTCGGGGCGCTGGTGATCTCCACGCTGCTGTATGTTGGGATGTCGGCTGTCATGACGGGCATGGTGCCCTACACCCAGCTCAACGTGGACCAGCCGGTCGCGGTCGCCCTCGATGCCCATCCGCAGCTCTCCTGGCTCGGGATCTTCGTCAAGGCAGGCATCATCATCGGCATGACGTCGGTCATTCTGGCCTCGCTCCTCGGGCAGCCGCGCATCCTGCTTTCCATGGCTGACGATGGGTTGCTGCCGCCCTCCATGAGCAAGTGCCACCCGCGGTTCAAGACTCCGCACGTTGCGACGGCCGTGACGGGAGTCATCGCAGCGCTGATCGCCGGCATCTTTCCGTTGGACGTGCTCGCCGACCTCATCTCCATCGGCATCCTCCTCGCGTTCGCGGTCGTCTGCGGCGGGGTGCTCGTGATGCGCAAGACGCGCCCGGATGCGCCGCGTCCCTTTCGGGTTCCCTGGGCGCCATTCACTTGTATGCTGGGCGTCGTAGTTTGTCTCGCGATGACGCTCGCTCTGTCGCGTGCGACATGGATCCGACTGCTGGTATGGACGATTCTGGGCATGGCGATCTACGCGTTCTACGGCTATCGGCATAGCCGCCTGCGGCAATGACGCACACGCTGGCGACCACCCCGGCCGCCGATGGCTTCCGGATGCCGGCCGAGTTCGAGCCGCATGCCGGCTGCTGGATGCTGTGGCCCGAGAGGCCGGACAACTGGCGCGAAGCGGCGCGGCCGGCACAGCACGCTTTTGCGGCGGTAGCTGCCGCCATTGCGGAGTTCGAGCCGGTTTCCGTGGGTGTCAGTGCGGCGGAGTACCAGGTCGCGCGTGCGTTGCTCGACCCGCGGATCCGCGTGATCGAGATGTCTCACGACGATTGTTGGATGCGCGACGTCGGACCTACTTTCGTAGTGAACCGCCGCGGCGCGGTGCGCGGCGTCGATTGGCAATTCAACGCCTGGGGCGGGTTGCAGGGCGGCCTGTATTTCCCCTGGGATCAGGACGATCTCGTCGCACGCAAGGTGTTGGAGATCGAAGGGCGGGATCGCTACCGCGCGCCCATCATCAACGAGGGTGGCGCAATTCACGTCGACGGCGAGGGCACCGCGCTGGTCACGGAGGAGTGCCTGCTCAACGTCAATCGCAACCCGCTGTTGAGCCGCGAGC
>CAZDTG010000445.1:0-2681 GCA_964508005.1 uncultured Steroidobacteraceae bacterium | reverse complement strand
TCTTGATGACCGCGCGGGTTCCCGGCGACGTCGGCTTGTACTTGATGAGAGCCATAACTTTCCTACGGCCTGCGGCCGGACTTTCCTGCAGGTTCGCAAGACGAACCTGCGAAATTTAGCGGCGCGCAGCGCGCCGGGGCCGTTTCGATACTCATGCCCTACACCTTCGCGCGCGCTTCGTAGTCGATCGTCTGACCTTCGACGAGGCTCACGTAGGCCTTCTTCCAGTCCTGGGTGCGGCCGACGGTCTTGCCGAAGCGGCGGCTCTTGCCCGGCTCGTTGACGACCTGCACGCCGGCAACCTTCACTTCGAACATGAGCTCGACAGCCTTCTTGATGTCGGGCTTCGTGGCATCGCGACGGACGCGAAACGTGTACTGGTTGTGGTTCTGCATCGCCAGCGAGGTCTTTTCGGTGACATGCGGGGCGATGAGGACGTTCATCAACTGCTCGCGGTTCATTGCAAGCGCTCCTCGATCCGCTTCACGGCCGCCACGGTCATCAGCACCTTGTCGTAGGAGGCGAGCGACAGCGGGTTGATCGCCGTAGCCTCGATGACCTCGACGTGCGGCAGGTTGCGCGCGGCCAGATATAACTTCTCGTCGCTCGCCTCGACGACGATCAACACCTTGTCGAGCGACCACGACTTGAGCTGGTTCGCGAGCAGGCGGGTCTTCGGCGCCTCGAGCTGAATGCCGTCGGTGACGACGAGGCGATCCGTGCGCGCGAGCTCGGAGAGCATCGAGCGGATGGCGCCGCGGTACATCTTGCGATTCACTTTCTGCCCGAAATCGCGCGGCTTGGCCGCGAACGTACGGCCGCCGCCCACCCAGATGGGACTGCGGCTCGAGCCGGCGCGCGCCTGGCCGGTACCCTTCTGGGCCCACGGCTTCTTGCCGCCGCCGCGCACTTCGGCGCGGGTCTTCTGCGCCTTGGTGCCCGAACGGCCGGCCGCGCGGTACGCGGTGACGACCTGGTGCACCAGGGTCTCGTTGAACTTCTGGCCGAAGGTCGCTTCCGACACCTCCAGCTCATTGCCGCCGCTGACTAACTTGAGCTTCATAGGTTATTTCTTCCCAGCCTTGGCGGGGTCCTTGGACGGGGCGTTGCCGACCTTGCTGGGCGCCACGGTCTTGCGCTTCGCCAGACGGGCAGCCTTCAGACCGGGGCGCACGATCACCTGTCCGCCCTCGACGCCCGGCACCGCTCCGCGGATCAGGAGCAGGTTGCGCGCGACATCGACTTCGACGATGCGCAGGTTTTCGGTGGTCACGCGGTCGACGCCCATGTGACCGGACATGCGCCGGCCCTTGAACACGCGGCCCGGCGTCTGACGCTGGCCGATGGAGCCCGGGGAACGGTGCGACACGGAGACACCGTGGGACGCCGGCAGACCGCCGAAGCCATGACGCTTCATGACGCCCGCGTAGCCCTTACCCATGGTCGTGCCGGTGACATCGACCTTCTCGCCGACCTTGAACAGGTCGACCTTCAGCTCGGCGCCCGCCTGAAGCTCCGATTTGTCGCTGTCGGCGAGCCGGAATTCGACGAGTGCCTTGCCCGGAGCCACATTGCCCTTGGCATAGTGGCCGGCAACGGCCTTCGAATACAGCTGCGGGCGGCGCGCGCCGTACGTGACCTGCACAGCACGGTAGCCGTCTTTTTCCTGCGTCTTGACCTGCGTGACGCGGTTCTGGAGAACCTCGATCACCGTGCACGGCACTGTTTCACCAGCGTCCGTGAACACGCGCGTCATGCCAGCTTTACGGCCGACGAGTCCGATTGCCATTACTGCCTCATCATGCGCACCACGGCGCAAGTTTTTTTACGAGCGCCGCAACCGTGGCGACGCCAGTAGATTTAGCTAAAAATCGGGAGGGGGAAGACGACGGAGAACCACGCGCGCACGACCGCACCGCGTGTATCTCGAGTGGTCTTGGAGCTTCCCGACCCGAGGGCCTGCCGCTCCAACCTCGCCCGATGCCGCTTACGCGACCGCCTCGCGGTTTTCCCCGAGGCGAAAAGGGCGCGAAGTATAGGCGCCCGGATAACGTGAATCAACAAGTTTTCGCCAGGCGACTCATCCCGGCGCCGTGGAGTACCTAGCCGGCAAAAACCACGCTTTTTGCCGGCCGCCGAACAGGACGCGGAGTCGGCCTCCGCCGAAAGCGCCGCCAGGCGACTTTCGGCCAATAAATCAGTTCAGCTTGATCTGCACGTCGACGCCGGCCGGAAGCTCCAATTTCATAAGCGCATCCACGGTCTTGTCCGTGGGATTCAGGATATCCATCAGCCGCTTATGGGTCCGCAGCTCGAACTGGTCCCGGGCGTCCTTGTCGCCATGGGGGGAGACCAGCAGCGTGAAGCGTTCCATCTTGGTCGGCAGCGGGACGGGCCCCTTGACGGTGGCGCCGGTCCGCTTGGCCGTCTCGACGATCTCGCGCGCGGAGCTGTCGATCAAGCGGTGATCGAACGCCTTGAGGCGGATACGGATGTTCTGGTTAGCCATTTGGATATCTCTATTTGCCTTCAAAACGGGCTGCGCCCGGACTGTCCTGCGGGATCGCGCAAAGCCGCGACCCGCACCGTTTAGCTAAGAAGTCCTTACTTAACAATCTTCGCTACCACGCCGGCGCCGACGGTCTTGCCGCCCTCGCGGATGGCGAACCGCAGCCCCTCTT
>CAZDTG010000444.1:0-2688 GCA_964508005.1 uncultured Steroidobacteraceae bacterium | reverse complement strand
CGAATTTCGATCACGTGCTGGTCGATGAGTACCAGGACACCAACAAGCTGCAGGCCGAGATCCTGCACGGCCTGAGAACGGACGGCGCCGGACTCACGGTGGTCGGCGACGACGCACAGGCGATTTATTCATTCCGCGCGGCCGCCGTCGAGAATATCCTGGGCTTTCCCGACCGGTTTACCCCCCGCGCGGAAGTCGTCACGCTCGCGCAGAACTATCGCTCGACGCAGGAGGTCCTCGACGTCGCGAACGCCGTGATGGCCGACGCGCCGCGTCAGTACCGCAAACACCTGTTATCGATCCGTGGCAAAGGGGCTCGTGCCCGTATGGTTACCGCGGATGATCTGCAGACGCAGGCGGAATACGTCGCCTCCGAGGTTCTGCGGCGCCGCGAAGCCAACGTGCCGCTGCGGCGGCAGGCGGTGCTTTTCCGCACCTCCAGCCACAGCGACCTGCTCGAAGTGGAGCTGACCAAGCGGAAAATCCCCTTCATGAAGTTCGGCGGCCTCAAGTTCCTCGAGGCCGGACACATCAAGGATCTGTTCTCCTTACTGCGCTGGGCCGACAATCCTCGCAACACGCTCGCCGCGTTCCGCGCCCTCCAGCTTCTGCCCGGCATGGGACCGGTGAATGCGCGCAAGGCGATCGAGCATCTCGAGGCGCAGGGCTATTCCTTCGCCGCGCTCACGGACTTCACCCCGCCGCAGCCGGCGAGCGGCGCGTGGGAGAAGCTCAGCGCGCTCATGCTCGCGCTGAGCGAGCCACAGCGTCCCTGGCCCGGGCAGGTGCACCTCGTACGCGAGTGGTACAAACCGCACTTCGAGCGCATCTACGAGCACTTCCACACCCGCCTCGGCGACCTCGACCAGCTCGAGTTGCTGTCTGGGCAGTATCCGTCCCGCGAGCGTTTCCTCACGGAGCTCACGCTCGATCCCCCGAACGCCACCAGCGACCTCGCCGGGCAGCCGGTGCTGGACGAGGACTACCTGATCCTGAGCACCATCCATTCAGCGAAAGGAATGGAATGGGATACTGTGTACGTGCTGAATGTCGTGGACGGGAGCTTCCCGTCAGAGTTCTCGACCGGTAAGGCGGAATTGATCGAGGAGGAGCGACGCCTCCTGTACGTGGCTCTGACGCGTGCGCAGAACGATCTCGTTCTGATGGCGCCCCTGAAGTTCCACCTTACTGGCCAGTCGAGACAGGGTGACGCGCACGTCTACGGCGGGCGCAGCCGCTTCATGACCGAGAAGGTGTTGAAGCATCTCGATCCCGCCGCCGTCCACGCCACGAGCGCCGGCGGTGAGGGCCTCCGGCAGGACACCGACAGCTCGACGCTCGATGTCAGCGCACGCCTGAAAGAGATGTGGTGAGCGCGGCGCCTGAGGTGGCGCTGTCTGAGTAATGATCGCCGACTGACGCGGCGCCCTGACAGGCTCGCGGCGCCTACTTCGCCTACTTCGCCGGCTTCTCGAACTTCAGTGTAAAGCGGTCGCTCTCGCCGATCGCTGCGTACTTCTCACGATCCTGATCGCCGAGCCGGTACGTCGGCGGCAGGGTCCACACTCCCTGCTCATAGTCTTTCGTGTCCTTCGGGTTGGCATTCACCTCGGAGGTTCCGACGAGCCTGAATCCCTGCGCTTCGATGAGCTTGATCGCGTACTCCTCGTTTACGTAGCCGCTCTTCGCCTTCGGGTCCTGAGGCAACGCAGGATTGCCACGGTGCTCGACCACCCCCAGCACGCCGCCGGGCTTGAGCGCTTTGAACATCGTCGCGAACGCCTCCGACGCCGTGCCCTGTGCCATCCAGTTATGGATGTTGCGGAAGGTGACGACCATGTCCACGGTCCCGGGCGGCACGACATCCCCGCCGTGCGAGGGGAAAGTGACAATGGTGGCGTTGCCGTAGAGTGTCGGGTCGGACGCCACCTTTTTGCTGTAAGCCTCCAGCCGGGCCGTGATGTACTGGCTGCCAGGGTCCGGCTCGATGACCGCCGCGTAGTATTTGCCTCGATCCCGCACCAGGGGTGCGATGATGTCCGTGTACCAGCCCGGCTCGGGCCAGACCTCGAGCACCTTCATCTCCGGGCGGATGCCAAAAAACAGCAACGTGTCCTTCGGGTGCCGGTAGCGGTCCCGAGCCCGGTCGGCCTCCGGGCGATGCGGGTCCGCGAGGATATTGTCGAGCGCCTGGGCGGTCGCCTGGCGCGTGCTGGTCATCGCGCATCCCGCCATCAACAGCACGCCCGCGAGCAACGCCAGGGTCGGTTTCTGCTTGGCAAACATCGTCGCTCTTTCGTGTCGGGCGCACGTCGCGCTCACCGGGCGGGCATTATTCCACGCGCCACACGGAAAAAACCCCGCGGAGGGCGGGGTTTTTTCTCCAGTCCTCGAGGTGGGTCCGTACGGCTCAGCGCCGGAAGGGACCGCCCCCCTGGCGCGGGCGCTGCGGGCGCTCTTGTGCTTCGTTCACACGCAATGGGCGGCCGCCCATCTGGAAGCCGTTCAACGTCTGGATCGCGGCCAGCGCCTCGTTTTGCGGCATATCGACAAAGGCGAAGCCGCGCGGCTTGCCGGTTTCCCGGTCGTTGATGAGCTTTACCGATTCCACCTTGCCATGACGCTCAAACAAGGCCTTGATGTCCTGCTCGGTGGCACTGAAGGGCAGATTGCCCACATAGATCGTCG
>CAZDTG010000443.1:0-2706 GCA_964508005.1 uncultured Steroidobacteraceae bacterium | reverse complement strand
ACGATGTCGCCGTCGCGCAGCACCGTGTCGCCGGCCGGCTCGCGGCCCAGGATTCCGAGCCTCCTGATACCGGTAAACACGACTTCCACACCGCGGCTGCGCACGTCGCCAAGCGTCCGTCCGACGGCCCACGCACCCGGGGGAACGACGACGGATTTGATCTCCTCCCGGTGCTCATGCGCCTCATCGAGCGCTTCTGCGTCGGCGCGGCCCACGATGTTTCGCAGGACGGCGTACCTGTTGCTGCGGATGTCGTTCACCGTTCGAACAACCTTCGTTACGGGCACGTGCAACAACATCAACACGTGCGACACGAGCATGAGGCTCGCCTCGAATGTCTCGGGCACCACGTCGGTGGCGCCGGCGGCCTGCAATTCCTTGATGCGCGCATCGTCCGCCGTGCGCACCAGCACCGGCACGTCCGGCCGCAGGCGGCGGATGCTGTGCAGGATGCCTATTGACGTTGCCGGATCGGAAAAGCTGATCACCACCACGCTCGCGGTTTCCAGGCCGACGGTGACGAGCAGGCTTTCATCGGCCGAATCCCCGAAAATGACCGGATCGCCCGCCTGGCGCGCCGCGCGGATGCGCGCCGGGTCGAGATCCAGCGCTATGTACTCGAACCCCTGCGACTCGAGCACCCGCGCGACGTTCTGCCCGACACGCCCGAATCCACACAGGATCACGTGCTCGCGCCGCGCGATCTCCATGGTAGCGGCCTGCTCGCGCTGGATCGCGGTCCGCGGCGGACCCTTCTCGAGCAGCAGGAAACGGGCGATCGACTTGTTATTGTTCAGAATGAAGGGGCTCAGCACCATGGACAGGACGATCGCCACCAGCAACGGCTCGCCGAGGCGGGCCGGGATGAGGTCCACCTCCAGGCCGATCGTGCACAGCGCGATGCCGAATTCGCCACCGATCGAGATCACGATGCCCGTACGCAGGGCCTTGAAGCGGCTGGTCGTGAACGGCCGCGTCACGAGCGCCGCGATCGCCGCCTTGACCACGATCAGGATGACGAGCGTGGCCGACACCACCGCGATCTCGCCCGCCAGGAGCCGCATGTCGAGCAACATGCCGACGGAAATGAAGAAGATACCCAGGAGGATGTCGCGGAACGGGCGGATGACCGCGTCGATCTGGTGCCGGTACTCGGTTTCGGCGAGCATCATTCCCGACAGAAAGGCACCGAGCGCAAGTGACAGTCCGGCTACGTTCGATGCCCACGCGGAAGCCAGCACGACCAGCAGCACCGTCAGGGTGAACAGCTCGCGCAGGCGGCTGTGAGCGATCTCATGGAACAGGGGTCGCAGCAGCCATCGTCCTGCCGCCAGCACGGCCACGATTGCCAGGATGCCGCCGATCACGGCAAGCACGCTGCTGCTCAGTTGAAAACGGTCCCGCCCCGCCGCCAGCGCCGAGGCAAGGGCCAGAAAGGGCACGAAAGCCAGATCCTGGAAGAGCAGCATGGCGAAGGCGAGGCGCCCGTGCGTGCGATTGAGCTCCGAGCGCTCCGTCAGCTGCTGCAGCAGAATGGCGGTGGAGCTCATCGAAACGGCCCCTCCGACCACTGTCGCGGTCAGCCACGGCAGCCCCAACGCATGGCCGATGAGAGCGAATACGCCCGCGGTGGCTCCGACTTGCGCCGCACCGAGTCCGAAGACCTCGCGGCGCATTGCGAGCATCCGCGGCAGCGAGAATTCGAGGCCCAGGGTAAACAGCAGAAACGCCACGCCCAGCTCGGCGAGCTGCCGCGTCGTACCCGAATCCGACACGATGTTCAAGGCGTGCGGGCCGAGGATCACGCCGACCACCAGGTAAGCGAGGGTCGTCGGCAACCCGAGACGCCGCGCGAGCGTCACGAGGAGCACGGACGCTGCGAGTAGGATCAGAACCTGAGTTAGCGGCGCGATCATCGGCGCGAGATGCTCCCACGAGCACGGCTGCCCGCGGAGCGCCTTCGCCGCGGGCACTCATCGGGGCAGCCGGCTCCTCACACGGCGTTCTGACTTATAGACCGCCGTGGGGAGCCCGCGCAACGTTGCAGTTTTTCAGGCCTTGCGGTGCGATCTCACTCCTCTAGGTCGTCGCGGCACCCAGCGATGCCGGGGGGAGCACGCCTCCACGGGGCAGGTGTGCGTACTCGTGTGACAAGCGTGTGATCGTCAGATCGTCATCCTCGTCCGCGGACGCTGCTGTGCCGCTCGGCAGCGGCTGCCGGCCTTCCAGCATTTCCAGCAGCGTCTCGCGCGCACGCGCGACGCGGCTCTTGATCGTTCCGACGGCGCATCCGCAGATCGTTGCCGCTTCCTCATAGGAGAAGCCGCTCACGCTCACGAGGATCAGCGCGGTCCGCTGCCCGGGCGAGAGCGACGACAGCGCCAGATTCAGGTCGCGTAATTCGAGCTTGCCGTCATGGTCCGGCGGTACGCTCGGCTCCGGCAGCAGATCCGTATCCACCCCGTGCGCCTCGAACTTGCGCCGGCGCAGCTGCGAGTAATGCTCGTTACGCACGATGGTGAAAAGCCAAGCCTTCAGGTTCGTCCCCGGCTTGAAGCGCTCGATGTTGTTGATGGCGCGCATCAGCGCCTCCTGCACGAGGTCGTCGGCGCGTACGCCGTCGCGGCACAGTGAGCGCGCGAATGTATGCAGTTGGGGCACGAGGGCCACCATGTCGTCCGTCACCATTTGCTCCCCTTCGGGTAA
>CAZDTG010000442.1:0-2709 GCA_964508005.1 uncultured Steroidobacteraceae bacterium | reverse complement strand
TTCAAGCCCAAGAAATCCGTGGCGCTCTCGGGGGTGCCGGCGGGGAATACCGCGCTGTGCACGGTAGGCCGCACGGGCAACGACCTCCATTATCGCGGCTACGACATTCTCGAGATCGCCACGACCTGCGAGTTCGAGGAGATCGCCTATCTGCTGATCTACGGCAAGCTGCCGAACCGCGCGGAGCTGACGAGCTACAAGGCCAAGCTGAAGGCGCTGCGCGGCCTGCCTGCTTCCGTGCGCACCGCACTGGAGGCTTTGCCGGCGGCGTCCCATCCGATGGATGTGTTGCGCACGGGTGTTTCGGTGCTGGGCTGTACGCTGCCGGAGAAGGACGACCACGCGGTCGCTGGGGCGCGCGATATCGCGGACAGGCTGATCGCCTCCCTCGGCTCCATGCTGGCCTACTGGTATCACTACAGTCACAACGGCCAGCACATCTTCGTTGAGACGGAGGACGACTCCATCGGCGGGCATTTCCTGCATCTTCTGCACCGGAAGCCCCCGTCCGAAGCTTGGGTGCGTGCCATGCACACCTCGCTCATTCTGTATGCCGAGCACGAGTTCAATGCTTCGACTTTTGCGGCGCGTGTGATTGCGGGTACGGGTGCGGATATTTACTCCTGCATCACGGGGGCGATCGGCGCTTTGCGAGGCCCGAAGCATGGGGGCGCGAACGAGGCGGCCTTCGAGATCCAGAAGCGGTACGACACGCCTGACGAGGCAGAGAAGGACATCCGCGCGCGCGTCGCGAACAAGGAGGTGATCATCGGCTTTGGGCATCCGGTGTACACGGTGTCCGATCCGCGGCACCAGGTCATCAAGGGTGTGGCGCGGCGCCTGTCGCAGGACGCCGGCGACATGAAAATGTTCTCCATCGCCGACCGCATCGAGACGGTCATGATGGATGCGAAGAAAATGTTTCCGAACCTCGATTGGTTCTCGGCCGTCTCGTATCACCTCATGGGCGTGCCGACCGCGATGTTCACGCCGTTGTTCGTCATCGCGCGCACCACCGGCTGGGCCGCGCACGTGATGGAGCAGCGCAGCGACGGCAAGATCATTCGTCCGGCCGCCAACTATGTTGGCCCGGAGAATGTGAAGTTCGTGCCGATCGAAAAGAGAGCGTGAGGAACGCCGCCGGCATTCACGAGCGATGCGGCTTCGTTTGAGCCAAAGACATTCTCACTGACCCGCAAGAGATTCAGGGCCATTACATGTCCGCACACGATTCGAAATCGGCGCAACGTCCCAACCCCGATGCGGCGCTCGTGGCGATCGCCGAGTACGCCAGGGGCTACTCCATCACCAGCGCAGCGGCCTATGAGACCGCGCGCTACTGCCTGATGGATACGCTCGCCTGTGGATTTCAGGCGTTGAAGTATCCCGCGTGCACGAAGCTCCTCGGGCCCATGGTTCCGGGCGCCGTAATGCCGGGCGGGGCGCGCGTACCCGGCCTGTCCTATGAGCTGGATCCGGTGCAGGCGGCTTTCAACATCGGCGCCATGATCCGCTGGCTCGATTTCAACGATACGTGGCTCGCGGCGGAGTGGGGCCATCCTTCAGACAATCTCGGTGGCATTCTCGCGGTGGCGGATTACCTCGCACGCAAGGCAGTGATGGAGGGAAGGACCCCGCCGACGGTTCGCGACGTGCTCACGGGCATGATCAAAGCGCACGAAATACAGGGTGTGCTCGCGCTCGAGAATAGCTTCAATCGCGTCGGGCTCGACCACGTCATTCTGGTCCGTGTGGCGTCCACGGCCGTCGTAACCGCGATGCTTGGCGGGAGCGTCGAACAGGTCGTCAACGCCGTTTCCAATGCATGGATCGACGGGGGAGCGCTGCGCACTTATCGCCACGCGCCTAACACCGGCTCGCGGAAGAGCTGGGCAGCCGGCGATGCGACGAGCCGCGCCGTACGGCATGCGTTCATTTCATTGACGGGAGAGATGGGTTACCCCTCCGCGCTCAGCGCGAAAACCTGGGGGTTCTACGACGTGCTGTTCAAAGGCAAGCCGTTCTCTTTGCCGCAACCGTTCGGCAGCTATGTGATGGAGAACGTGCTGTTCAAAATCTCCTTCCCGGCCGAATTCCATGCGCAGACGGCGGTAGAGGCCGCCATGACTCTGCATCCCGCGGTGAGGGATCGCGTGAGCGACATCGAGCGTGTCGTCATCGAGACCCAGGAACCGGGCGTCCGCATCATCGACAAGACGGGACCGCTGGCGAATCCTGCCGACCGCGACCACTGCATTCAGTACATGGTGGCCATTCCGCTGCTGTTCGGCCGGCTCACCGCTGAAGACTACGAGGACAAGGTCGCCTCCGATCCCCGTGTCGACGCCCTGCGGGCGAAGATGCAGGTTCGTGAGAACCCGACGTTCACGCAGGAGTACTACGCCCCGGACAAGCGCTACATCGGCAACGCCGTCCAGGTTTTCTTCCGCGACGGATCATCCACGCCCCGTCTGCAGGTGGATTTCCCGATCGGCCACCGCAAGCGGCGCGCCGAGGGAATGCCGGTGCTGGTGCAGAAGTTCGAAGCCTCCGTCGACGCTCACTTCACTGCGAAGCAGGCCGAGAAGATCAAGGCCCTGTTCGCCGGCCGCGAACAGTTGGATTCAATGCCTGTGAACGAGTTCATGGCCGCACTGGTGACGAACGGGTGAGTCGCAAAGCGACTCACGCCGGCCATGGGCGAAGCAC
>CAZDTG010000441.1:0-2712 GCA_964508005.1 uncultured Steroidobacteraceae bacterium | reverse complement strand
GTGGTGATGATCTCGCCGTAGTACTCCGGCGACGTGTCCAGATTGTGGTTGTAGTAGTCGAGGCCGGCGTCCTTGAGCTCGTGCGCCTGATCGGGCGTGAGCATACCCAGGGTCGCACAGGTTTCGAGTCCGGCCGCACGAACCTCGCGGATCATTTGTGCGATCACGGCGATGTCCTTTGCCTTCGGAGAGCGGTAGGCGGCTCCCATACAAAAACGCGTGGCTCCGGCCGCGCGTGCGCGCTGCGCACTGTCACGGACCGCGGCGACTTCCATGAGGGCTTCGCGCTCCAGGCCAGTGTCGTACCGCACGCTCTGCGGGCAGTAGGCGCAGTCCTCCGGGCACGCCCCCGTTTTTATGGACAGAAGCGTGCTCGTCTGTACTGTGTTCGGCTGGTGATTCGCGCGGTGAACGCGCTGCGCATGGAACACCAGGTCCATGAAAGGCAGCGCGAAGAGCGCTTCGACTTCGGACAGCGACCAATCGTGACGAATCGATCCCGGCGCGGAGCTCATAGGCGGGTTTCCAGGGTGTGTGCGGCTGAAGGGATGTTCGGGGGGAGAGGGGCTGATGTCAACGACAGAGGCGAGGCCAAGTCTACAATCGGTCATTTTTTGACCAATCGGTGAGCCCCGGCTCAGCGGCTCAGCAAATGAACTGCCAGCGCCATCCCGACGGCAACCGCTCCCAGCACGGCCAGCAACACGGCGGCGGCCGCGCAATCCTTCACTACCCGGATGCTCGGGTGCACCTCCGGGTGGAGGTGATCCGCCAGATGCTCGACGGCGGTGTTGAACAGCTCGGCCGCCAGTACGCTCGCGCTCGCCAGCAGCACCAACGCCCACCAGACCGGTTCGGGCTGCAGGACCAGCAGCGCCACCAGCACCGCGATGAAAGCCCCGGCCTGGAACCTGAAGCTGTTCTCGGCACGTACGGCGTGCGTGAGGCCCGTCAGTGCGAAGCGCAGGCGCAGGAAGAAGTTTTGATTCTTGTGATCGCTCATCTTCTGGCGTGCCGCAGACCGTCCCTCCGATGGGCCCCACGTTAACACGGTGGCAGGCCCGCCCGAAGAAGTCCGCGGCGTCGGGTCCGCGCGATCCTCGTGAAGTGTGCCTGCGGCTGTCGGTCCCCGGCGTCAGTTTCCGTAAAGATATTGCAGCAGGATCCCGACGAAGATGACCATGCCGACGTACTGGTTATTGAAGAATGCCTTGAGGCAGCCCGCGGGCTCGCGCTTGCGGATCAACCACTGCTGATAAACAAACAGCACGCCCGCGGCCGCGATGCCGGCGTCATACCACCTGCCGAAGTGCATGCTGCGCCCAGCGAGCAGCAGTGCGAACAGCATCATCGCCTGCATGACGCCGATCAGCAGCTTGTCCATGTCTGCGAACAGGATGGCGCTCGACTTCACACCGATCTTGAGGTCGTCCTCGCGGTCGACCATCGCGTACATGGTGTCGTAGATCGCGGCCCACATCACCGCCGCGATGTACAGAACCCAGGCCACGCGCGGCAGCGCACCGCTTTGCGCGGCAAAGGCCATCGGAACGCTCCAGCCGCCGAAGGAGATTCCGAGGTACAGCTGCGGCATCGGAAAATACCGCTTCACGAACGGGTACGAGACGGTCAGCGCGGCGCCGATGAAGGCCAGCTTGATGGTCAGGGAATCGAGCCGGGTGACCAGATACAGAGCGATCGCGACGAGGAAGGCAAACAGCCCCAGCGCCTCGCCCGGGGATACACGACGCGCGGCCAGCGGACGATCGCGGGTCCGCCTGACATGCGGGTCGATATTGCGGTCGGCAAAATCGTTGATGACGCACCCTGCCGCGCGCATCACGAAGACGCCGGCCACGAAGATCATCAGCACCTTGGGCTGCGGCCGGCCGTCCCCGGCGATCCATAACCCCCACAGCGCCGGCCACAGCAGCAGCCACGTGCCGATGGGCCGGTCCACTCGCGCGAGCAGCGCATATTCCTCGATGCGCCGCTGCAAGCGGTAGAGGAAGGGAGCCTCCCGCGGCGGGAGCTCGTCGAGCTGGAGTTCTGGGGCGACCGCGACCATTGCGTAATCCTCGTAACGGACCGACGGGCGGCGCAGCCCGTCGACCCAACGTGATTCCATCTACCCGACGCGTCCGTAGCGTTCTCCGGACCCGATCCACCGGGCCGCGAGAGCGGCAATATTATCCGCGTGCGCGGCGAGCAGCAGCTCCGCCGTCTCCTGTACACAGGGCAGCAGGTCGGCGTCCCGCATGAGATCGGCGACGCGTAATTGCGCGAGCCCGGTCTGCCGTGTCCCGAGCAGCTCGCCGGGACCGCGCAGCTCCAGGTCCCGGCGCGCGATCTCGAAGCCGTCATTCGTCTCCCGGATCACTTTCAGCCGCTCGCGAGCGAGCTGCGACAATGGCGCGCGGTATAACAGCACGCACGTACTCGCTTCCGACCCGCGTCCCACACGGCCGCGAAGCTGATGCAGTTGTGCCAGGCCCATGCGTTCCGCATTCTCGATCGCCATGAGCGTCGCGTTCGGCACGTCCACGCCAACCTCGATCACCGTCGTGGCGACCAGCAGTTGGATTTTGCCCTCCTTGAACGCGAGCATCGTCTGGTCTTTCTTCGCCGACGGCATGCGTCCATGGACGAGGCCTACCCGCACCTCCGGTAAGGCTTCCGCGAGCGCCGCCGCGGTCTCCTCCGCGGCCTGCG
>CAZDTG010000440.1:0-2725 GCA_964508005.1 uncultured Steroidobacteraceae bacterium | reverse complement strand
GCCGAGGCTGCGCTTCCTGTTCAAGCTGCTGCGGTTTTAGACAGCTCGGCCTCGGCGGCGCGGAGCTGTCGTCGGGGTGAAGCGATGCGTGAGTTTTTTTCAATTTCGGCCGGCGCTTCGCGCCTTTGGGCGTTGGCGCTTCTCTCCCTGCTCATGCTCGGCGTCGCTCTGGCCGACGAGGCAGACCCGCCGGGGCGGGTCGCCAGGTTGAGCTACGTGCAGGGTTCCGTGTCGCTCGAGCCGGCGGGACAGCAGGATTGGATCGGCGCGGAAATCAATCGCCCCCTGACTACGAACGACAAGCTCTGGTCGGATACGGCGGGTTCGCGCGCCGAGCTCGACATCGGTGGCGCCGTCATCCGCCTGGGCTCCAGTACCGGGTTCTCGTTCCTGAATCTCGACGACAACGTCGCGCAGATGCAGGTCACCGCGGGCACCGTGATCGTCCACGTGCGCGAGCTGTTGGATAATCAGACCTACGAGATCGATACGCCGAACATCGCCGTGGTGTTGGACCAACCCGGACTGTATCGGGTGGACGTGAGCGATTCCGGCGACAGCACGGTCGTGAGAGTGGTCGACGGCCAGGCGGAGGCCACCGGCGGCGGGCAGAGCATGTCGCTCACCAACCAGCAGATGGTGACTTTCACGGGGACGGACTCGCTGTCAGCGGATACCGGGACGCTTGGCGCGCCGGATGGCTTCGATGACTGGTCACTCGAGCGGGACCGCGAATTCGAGCAGTCGGCGTCGCGCCATTACGTTGCCGAGGATATGGCCGGAGCCCAGGATCTGGATGAAAACGGGCAGTGGGAGAACACACCGGATTACGGAGCGGTGTGGATCCCTACGGCGGTAGCGGTCGGTTGGGCACCGTATAGCTACGGTCACTGGGCGTGGATCTCTCCGTGGGGCTGGACCTGGGTCGACGAAGCGCCTTGGGGGTTCGCGCCTTTCCACTATGGACGCTGGGCGCGTTGGCACGACTCATGGTGTTGGGTGCCCGGGCCGCGTCGTGTTCGCCCGGTTTATGCGCCTGCCATGGTGGCCTGGGTGGGCGGCGGTGGCGGCGCGGTCGGGGTCGGCTGGTTCCCGCTCGGTCCGCGAGAGGTCTACGTGCCCGGATATCACGTGAGCGAGCATTACGTTCAGAACATCAACATTACGAACACCACGATCGTCAACAACACCTATATCACCAAGGTCTACCAGAACCGCGGCGCGGACGTACGCTATGCGAACAGTAGTGTTGCCGGTGCGGTGACGGCTGTTCCACGAAACGTATTCACCTCGGCGCAGCCCGTGAACGCTCACCGCGTCGCCCTGCCGCCCGGTCAGCTCGCACATGTGTCCACGACCGCGGTTGCACCGGCGATAGCTCCGGTGCGTCAGAGCATGTTGGGCGGCCCGACGAGCGGCTTCGGGCGCCGGCCACCGCAGGCAGTGTTGAATCGACCCGTGGTGGCGCGAACGGCCCCGCCGCCGGCGGCGTCCGGCGCTCGCGTCCGCCTGGTAACTCCTCCAACACAGCAGGCCGGCCGGGCTCCGGGCTTCGGCAGGCCGGAGCAGTCACGTCCGGGTGCGGGATCGGGAGTGTCTATGCAGCAGTCCCGCCCCCCGGCGCAGCAGCCCCGGGCGGGAGAGGGACCGGGCACGTCCATACAGCCCTCACGACCCGCCACGCAACAACGGCCCGGCACGGCAGTACCTCCATCTTCCGCTGGTGGCAATGCGCGCACGTGGGCCGACCGCGAGCATACGTTGGAGCAGAGCACGTTGCCGCCTTCGCAGGCGCCGCGTTCTGATCGACCCCCGCCGGCGGCGCGCGGGGGTGGCGAGGGCACACCCGTGCCGAATGGCACGTACCGCGAGAACCCGGCACCCGCGCCCGGCAGGACGTTCCAGAGTGATCGTCCGCCACAGTCCTACCAACCCAATCGCGCTGAACCCAGTCCGGTTCAACCCAATCGCGTTGAGCAGCCGCGTCCGCCGGTGAATACCTATTCTCGACCGCCGGTCGAAAACCGTGCGCCAGTCGAGGAGCGATATCGCGAGCCCGCACCGCAGCCGCGCTACGCGGCGCCCACGCCTCCGCCCGCACCTGTCCCGCGCTTCACCGCGCCCGCGCCGCCACCCGCACCTGTCCCACACTTCACGGCGCCTCCCCCTCCGCCAGCACCCGTGCGCCCGACAGCGCCTCCGCCGCCACAACAGCACGCGCCTCCGCCGAGCCGTGAAGATCGGTCGCCTCCGCCTCGAGGGCCGGGACGCGCAGATCCTCCTCGTTGAGCGATTCGGCGGTCGGTTAGGGCGGCTCACTTGACCGGTTGCCGCTCAGCCGATCGGCTCGAGGCGGCTCACTAGGAAGGGTGCCCGGGCCTTACCGTGGCGCTTCCACCGGCATTGGGCTACCGTGCGGCTTTATGGATACCCAGCGCGACTCAGCCGCTTCCCGCACTACCGGCGAGTGGCAGGCGGCGGACTCCCGGCACTACCTGCATCCGTTTACGGACTTCAAGCAGCTCGCGGCACAGGGCGCGCGCATCATTACGAGTGCGAGTGGGGTCTATCTCACCGATTCGGACGGTAAGCGAATCCTGGATGCGATGGCGGGGCTGTGGTGCGTGAACGTGGGCTACGGCCGGCGTGAGCTCGCGGACGCCGCTTACCAGCAGATGCTGGAGCTCCCTTACTACAACAGCTTCTTCAAGAGCGCCCATCCGCC
>CAZDTG010000439.1:0-2731 GCA_964508005.1 uncultured Steroidobacteraceae bacterium | reverse complement strand
CTCTGCCGGGCCGGGCTGATGCGCGGGCGGCGCTCCTGTGTGAGCTGGTACCACTATCAGGACTTTCTCGAGGCGTTTCCGGATCACGACGTCGTGGCCGACCGCCTGTTCCTTGCCGATGGGCCGCGCATCACCTGCGCCGGCGGCGCGGGTGCGGCGGCGCTTGCGACCCACCTCATCGAGCGCCACCTCGGCTCGGCCGTCGCGCAGAAAGCAAGTCAGGTGTTGCTGTTTGACAGGCCGCTGTCCGGCAGCGACTCGCAGCCCCATCCGCCGCTGTCGGAAACGGTGAGCGAGCCTCGCGTGCGGCGCGCGTTGCTGTTGATGGAGCAGAATCTCACCCGCCCGATCGCCATTGCGGCGGTCGCCGAAGAGCTCGGCATGTCGGTGCGGCAGCTCGAGCGGCTGTGCCGCGAGCATGTCGGCCTCGGGCCCGCATCCCTGTATCGCCAGTTGCGCATGCGTTACGCGAACTGGCTCATCGAGAACACCGACCGGTCGGTCACGGAGATCGCGATCGAGGCAGGCTTTGCCGACTGCGCGCACTTCTCGCGGCAGTTCAAGGATGCATACGGACTCTCGCCATCGACTCGCCGGCTGCAGCCGGACAGGGCTTTGAGCAGCGACGCCGCCCGCGCGCGCGTCTTCGAATAGGCGGACCACGACAGGTTGATGGCGCGTCCGTTCGATCGCACGAGCGGACGCGGGCGTTTTCTAACGATTGGCGGAGGGGTCGACAAATGAATTCGAAGGTCTCATATGCGGTCGCGGCCATCCTGGCAGGCGCATCCGTCGCAGCGTCCGCCGCAGAGCCGGCGGCGGCCGGCAGCGAAAGCGAGATAGGCGTGCTCGAGGAGATCACCGTCACGGCGCAGCGCCGCACCGAGACCATGCAGAACGTGCCGATCTCGATGCAGGCCTTTACGGCGCAGACACTGCAGCAACTCAATGTCACGACGCTCGACGACTACATCAAGTATCTGCCGAACGTCACGACGGCAAACAACGGGCCGGGCCAGAACGAGGTCTTCATGCGCGGCCTCAGCGCCGGCTCGCAACCCAGTCAGGGCAGCGCCTCAACCGGCTTGTGGCCGAACGTCGCGATCTACCTGGATAACCAGTCCGGTCAGCTGCCGAATCGCAACCTCGACATCTATGCCGCCGACCTGAATCGCATCGAGGTCCTGGAAGGCCCGCAGGGAACCCTGTTCGGGTCCGGCGCCGAGGCCGGCGTGATCCGCTATATCACGAACGAGCCGAAGCTGGACGTGACCGAGGGGAGCATCAAGGCCGGCTACGGCGTCACCGCTCACGGCGATCCGAATTCCAACGTGACGGCGGTGTTGAACCTCCCGGTAATCCCGGAAACCATGGCCGTGCGCGCGGTGATCTACAACGACAAGCGCGGCGGCTACATCGACAACGTGCCGGGGACTTTCACGCGCAAGAACACCGACATCGGCATCCACTACGCGTACTATCCGGCGGGGGCCAACGGCCAATGCCCGGACGGTCTGCCGAATGCCGGCTACTGCGTGCCTCCCGGCAGCCCGAGCATCAATAACAACTCTCTGACGGGGCGCGCCATAAACCCCGTCACCTATCAGGGCATACGCGGCGAGGCCTTGTACCAGATCAACGACGACTGGAACGTGCTCATCACGCAGTCGTACCAGGACATGAACTCGCAGGGCGTGTTCTACCAGCAGCCCAATGCCTCGGATGGGGCGCCGCTGCGGCCGCTCGAAGTCACGCTCTTCAACCCCTCCTTCGACAAGGACAGGTTCGAGAGCACGGCGTGGACGGTGAACGGCAGAATCGGCGATCTGAAGGCCGTCTATACCGGCGGCTATCTCGTGCGCAAGGTCGAGCAGATCGGCGACTACACGAACTACGCGCGCGGGGTGTACGCCGATTACTACCAGTGCTACGGTCCGAATCCCGCCGGCGACCCGAACCTCCCATCCCGCTGCTTCTCCCCCAGCGCCACCTGGTTTTCGCATGAGCAGAACACGCACCAGCAGCACGAATTCCGCCTCAACACGCCGGATGACTGGCGGTTGCGGGCGATCGGGGGCGTCTACTGGGAAGACAACAGGCTGGCCGACCAGACCGGCTGGAATTACAAAACCGTTCCCACGTGTACGGCGAACGGGCCGGCGGGGACGCCGGGCAACAGCGGCTGCTTCACGAATATAGGCACGGCGCCCGGGGCGACTGTGGTGAACCCGGGAGTTCAGGGGGACAACCTCTCCTTCTATCAGGACACGGTGCGTGAAACCAAGCAGACCGCGGCCTTCGCATCCCTCGACCTGGACATCATTCCCAAGGTCCTGACGATCACCGGCGGCACGCGCTACTTCCGTTTCGCGAACTCCTCGCTGGGCAGCGTCACCGGCAGCTTCGGCTGCTTCGAGCACGGCACGCCCGCTGGGGGCTGCTACGGCGGTGCGTATAACCTGAACGCTCAGAATCTTCACGACACCGAGTCCGGGTTCAAGAGCCGTGGCAACGTGACGTGGCACATCACGCCGGATCTGATGGTCTATGCCACCTACTCGCAGGGCTTTCGCCCGGGCGGCTTCAACCAGAACGGCGGGACGCCCCACGCCTACGGCCCGGATGCAGTACAGCAGTACCTCGTTCCCAAGTCCTACCATTCGGATGACCTGACGAACAAGGAAATCGGCTGGAAGACGGAGTTTCTCGAGCACCGCCTGCAATGGAACGG
>CAZDTG010000438.1:0-2745 GCA_964508005.1 uncultured Steroidobacteraceae bacterium | reverse complement strand
CGGAACGATTCCATCAACTTCAACGTCGTGAGCGAAGTCAGCTCCGAGGGTTTGATGATGACGGCGTTTCCGCAAATCAGCGCGGCCGCCGCCTGCCACGCGAGCAGGCAAAGCGGATAATTGAAAGGCAGGATCAGGACAACCACACCCAGAGGATCCTTCGTCGTGAAGTGGAACTGGCCTGCCACCGCGGGTCCCAGTACCCGGCCGGCTTCGTGGCGGCCCACTTCAGCGTAGTAATCCAGCGCGGAGGCAGTCCAGAGAGCCTCGTCCACCGATTCTTTGTAGGGCTTGCCCATTTCCCTCGTGAGGAGCTCGCCCAGAGCGGGCCGGGCAGCGCGGATGTCGGCGGCAACCTCATGCAGCAATTCAGCGCGATGAAGCATGCTCGTCCGGTTCCAGCGGCGTTGCGCCGAATGCGCGATCTCCACCGTACGGTCTACCTCGTCAGCGGTTGCATCCACGATCTCCCCGATCCGGCGCTCGGTCGCGGGGTCGATGACGTCATGCACATCCGAACCCTCCGCGGTAACGAACACGCCATCGATATAGTGCCGGGCGCTCAGCTCCCTCACCCAGGCCGGTTCTGTAGTCATGATTGGCCTCCTATAGCGGGACTGTAGTTTTTACCCCGGCGCCGCGTGGCGAGGTTTTCAAGATCCGGAGCGATTTGTCGATTTCCGGTCTTTTTCATGCCCGCGGCCCGGCCCGTCTGTCGCTGTCGACCGGCTCCGAGCCGAGCACTTGCGAAGCCGCCTCACGCCCCCCGCACATTGACAACAACGCCGCCCTCGCGGGTAATGGAAGCCCGTTCGGCTTTTGGCAGACTGCGCAGATGTCTCTCGTCGGCCACCCTGCATCGCATTCGGACATTCTGCCCCCGGCCTGGGCAAAGCTGATGCCCAGCGCGCCGATCCTGTCGAGCGAGGCGCTCGGCTGGGAGAGTCTCGCGCTCTACCGTTTCCGCAATCCGAAGCGCTGGCAGATGCAACAGCCGCCCCTGGCCTGGCACTTCATCGCCGCGCATCTGCTGAATCCCGGCAAGCTGGCCATGCGGCTGAACGGGCGCTGGCAGCGAGGCCGCACCTCACCCGGCGAGCTGATCATCATGGCCGCCCATCACGAGAATGCCTGGGAGTGGGACGGCGAGATCGATGAGATCCACCTGTGCCTCGCTCCCGGAGTTCTGGCAGCCGCCGCCGCGGAACTGTCCGACCAGCCGGCCGAGCTGGTGAGCAGCATCAGCCTCCACGACCCCTGGATCTTCCAGATTGCCGTGCGCTTGATGGCTGAGGTGCAGTCGCCGGGCGGCACCACCCGCCTGTTCGGCGATCTGATGGCGCAGGCTCTCGCGTTGCAGCTCCTGCGCGGACACAGTACCGGAAGGCCAGGGGACACACTCGAGCGTTCCACCCTGTCGCGCGCTTGCGTGAATCGTGCTCTCGAGGCCATCGAGGCCAATCTCTCGACCGGCCTGTCGCTTGCCGACGTAGCCGCCGCGGCCGCGACCAGCCCTTTCCGACTGTCGCACGGCTTCAGGAAGGCGACGGGTGTTTCCCTCCATCAATACGTCATACAACGGCGCATCGAGCGCGCCAAAGTCATGTTGCGCACGAGCGCCGATCCAATCGCTCACATCGCCGCGGCTGTCGGCTTCGCCAGCCAGAGCCATTTCACGACCGTGTTCAAGCGCCTGACCGGCTCGACGCCGCGAGTTTATCGGGGCGAGTTCGGAGCACCGCTACGGCGCGGATGACCTCGCGCCCGAAGACCTGCAGCGGACCTTTGAGCCGGGCAGCGATACGGATCACCCCCAACAGACCGCGCTGTGCATCGATTGTACCGGGCCCGGCGAAGCACCGTGCCAAGGGTTTATGCGCACGCACGGCCGCTGTGCACTAAACTTGGGCCACGTACCCCGTGCACTAATGAACGGTCCGATAGTACCGCCTCGCCGTCAACCGAACCGCTTCACCCACACTTCGCAAGAGCCCTGCCCGAGATGAGGAAAATCCCCGAACCCGCCCGTTCCGTCGACGTCGTCCTGGAAACCGAAGTGCTCGTGGTCGGGAGCGGTCCGGGAGGCCTCTCCGCGGCGCTGGCCGCCGCGCGTGCCGGCGCACGCACCGCCTTGCTCGACCGGAATGGCTGTTTCGGCGGCAATATCACCCAGGTCGGAGTCGAGGGCTTCGCGTGGTACCGGCACGAGCAAACGGTGGATTGCGAGGGCATCGGCATCGAGCTCGAGAGGCGCGCCACGGAGATGGGTGCCGCGCTCCCCGAGCCGCAGTCGCTCAGTCACGCTCTCGATGCAGAGATGTTCAAGTGGGTTGCCGACGTGCTCGTCGAAGAGGCGGGCATCAAACCTTTGCTGCATCGTCTGTGTGTGGCGCCCATCATGGACAATGGCGCAATCTGCGGCGTCATTACCGAGAGCAAGGCCGGCCGGGAGGCCATCCTCGCCAAGCGGGTTATCGATGCGACCGGCGATGCGGACGTGGCGACGCGGGCCGGTGCGCCCGTGCGCAAGACCCCCAAGGAGAAGATGATGGCGACGTCCGTCATGTTCTCCATGTCAGGCGTCAACAAGCGGCGCTTCATCGAGGCCGTCAAGGCCGATCCGCAGACTTATGCGGACTGGTCGGGCAATGGAGAGTGGGACTACGAGACGACGGGCAAGGAAGACAAGCTGTTCTCCCCCTTCCTGCGCAAACCGTTCAAGAAGGCGCTCGAGGCGGGCATCAT
>CAZDTG010000437.1:0-2749 GCA_964508005.1 uncultured Steroidobacteraceae bacterium | reverse complement strand
TCGATCCAGGTCGAGGGCCACGACAGCTCATCCCAGGTGAATCCCGACGCATGAACCTGAACGACGACATCGCCGTAGTTCGCGCCCGAGAGGCTGGCGAGCCGCGCCCCCTGCGGTTCGGGACGCTCCACCAGCTTCATCCCAGCCCTTCCCGCGGCCTGATCCGTCACCACGATCGCCTTCATCGTAATTTTCTCCTCGGTCATTTGTCTCTTTGGTCGAAATGTTGCAGCGATGGAAAGCCCGTTCGACATCTAATGCCAGGGGCCCATGGGTAGCTTCCGAAAGCGAAGGTGGAACAGCGCTTTGCCCGTGGTCGACGTGACCTCACTTCCCGAACTGCTCGGTGCAAGGCAGCGGTTTGACCAGTGAAACATCATCGACGCCATGCCCCGCTTATCGGGTCAGGACCGGATAGCCGTGAGTGTAGATCCAGTCTGACTGTCGTGCCGGCACGTGACAGGACAGGACGTCTGACAGTCCCGATTGGGTGACGTAGTGATAGACATCGCCAGGTGCTTCCATGCCCTCGGGGGAAACCTCTGTGTACTCGATACGTTCGCTCATGGTCGATTCATGCCTTCACTTGTCGGGGGTTGTCAGGAGCTTGTCGTTCGTGTCGACGACGAACACTGCGAGCAGACTGGCCGGCTCGGTCTTGCTCGGGTTCCGGCTGTAAAGATGTTGAGCGCCGGGCAGCTCGTAGAAGCTAGCGCCTGCCTTGTAGATCTTTGGGGGTTCGCCTTCGACCTGGCTCTCGATGGTTCCAGACAGCACGTAGCCGTAGATGAACGCGGACCCAGCGTGATGATGCGGTGGTGAACCACCGCCGGGCCGGTAAGTGACCACCAGGGCGGTCAGCGACTTGCCGGGAACGTTGGGAATCTCATGAGAGAAGTTAGGGGTGACGACCTCAGCTAGACCTTCAGCCTTGATGGGCATCGCACAGGCCAGGGCTGCCATCGCCGGCAGTGCGAGAAACAAACCGTGTTTGGCTTTCATACGTGTACCTGGATTTTCGAGAAGGATGGCCGCACGTCGGTCCAAAAAAAAGGACCAAAAAACGATCGGTTCTAGTGCACCATCAGGACATGGCCAGGCATCTGCCGTTTACGATTGACCGCTCGGCTAAGGTCACGTTGGCCGAGCAAATCCGGAAAGGAATCACCACCGCCATCGACAAAGGGCTATTGGTTCCTGGCGCGCGTCTACCCTCATGGCGCGATTTGGCTGCTCAGCTCGGGGTGGCACGCGGTACAGTCCGAACGGCTTACGAGCGCCTGATCGATGCGCAGCTAATTATTTCTTCCACTCCGGGCGGGACCCGTGTCGCCCAACGGCCCGCTATGCCGAGGCAGGTGGACACGCCAGGGAACAGGAGTTCATTCATACCGAACGTGTATTGGGAATTCTCGGCGCCGCCTGCGATTTTCCAGATGGGGGTGCCGGCCCAGGAGTGCTTTCCCGACAAGCTCATCTCGCGGATACGGGCGCGCACCGTTCGAGCGGAAGCCCGCGCGGCGGCCAGCTATCCGGATCCTCGCGGGGAACTCGAGTTGCGACGAGAGATCGCCGTCCACTTGGCTATCGCACGTGGCATCGAGTGTGCCCCTTCCCAAATCATTATCACTTCCGGGTTCAGCGGCGGCCTGGGTCCGACGTTGCGCGTGCTTGGGTTGGAGGGGCGAACGGCGTGGGTGGAGGATCCCAGCTTTCCCCTTACGCGCAAGGGTCTCGAGATCGGGCGCTTGCAGTTGATGCCAGTGCCTGTGGATGAACATGGTTTGGACGTAGCCCATGGCCTGAACGCCGCGCCTGAGGCTGCTTTGGTCGTCGTAACTCCTGGCCAGCAGGCGCCCCTTGGCGCGACTCTCTCCCTCGAGCGCCGCATCCGTCTGCTCGACTGGGCCGCCGAAAAGAACGCTTGGATAATCGAGGACGATTACTTGAGCGAATTGCAGCTGAGAGGACGCTCCGCACCAGCGCTCGCTTCGCTCGACAGACAGGGCCGTGTGATTCACCTGGGCTCATTTAGCAAAACCATCAGCCCTACGTTCCGCCTAGGTTTCATCGTCGCTCCCGTGAATATCGCGGAGCAGTTCGCAGAGGCTGCCGCGTGCCTTGGCCCCGCACCCGGCCCGTCCGTACAGATCGCAACCGCCGAGTTGATACGTGAGGGCCACTACATGCGTCACCTTCGGCGAACGAAACGCATCTACGCTCAACGCAGCGAGGCGCTCATGAGCTGCCTCCAGTGCCGCAGCTATCGGACATCTGCCGCCGGACTTGCTGTACTGCTGCATCTGCCAGATGGGGTTGAGGACACGGTGGTTGTAAAGAAGGCACGCGCGTTTGGGATTGCGCCCTCGCCGCTATCACCCTGGTATATGTCCGAGACAACTCGACTTGGTGGCTTACTGTTGAATGTGGCTGCAGCGCCTATGCAGAGCATCCCGAGTGCCTGTGAACGCCTGTGTGAGATCATTGATCGTTGGGAATAGCCGGCTACGCATTTTCAACTTTCAACAGCGTTCAATGGACCAATGAACTTCGGGTCCGCATGCCATTTACCGGCGCACACGGTTCGAGGCCGAAATTCTCGATACGCTGATCGTAAACCGCGACGAGCTGAGATTCGTTAGTCACTCGTGCCACTCCGGGACGTGAACTCATCATCAGCATGGGCTCATGTTAGGCATCCTGAAACTCATCGCCATTCGCAGGTGCGCGGGTACGCCGTGTAGATTTG
>CAZDTG010000436.1:0-2756 GCA_964508005.1 uncultured Steroidobacteraceae bacterium | reverse complement strand
GTGCCGGTCTCGATGCGATCGGGCAATACCTCGTAGGTGGTCCCGCGCAGCCGCTCGACACCGTCGATGACGATCTTGTCGGTACCCGCCCCCTGGATCTTCGCGCCCATGGCAATGAGGAAATTCGCGAGATCGACCACTTCCGGCTCGCGAGCCGCGTTCTCGATGATCGTCTCACCGTCGGCGAGCGTAGCCGCCATCATCAGGTTCTCGGTGCCCGTGACGGTGACGGTATCGAGCACGAGACGCGCGCCTTTCAAGCGCGATGCCCGCGCTCTGATGTAGCCGCCCTCGATAGTGATGTCCGCTCCCATCGCCTGCAGGCCGGCCACGTGAATGTTCACGGGCCGCGCACCGATGGCGCATCCGCCGGGCAAGGACACATCGGCCCGGCCGAAGCGCGCCACCAGGGGTCCGAGCACCAGGATTGAGGCACGCATGGTCTTCACGAGCTCGTACGGAGCAAAACACTCCTTCAGCGTCGACCCGTCGACCTCGATCCGCATCCGCTCATCGATCGTGACGGTCGCGCCCATGCGCCCGAGCAGCTCGACGGTGGTCGTCACATCCTTCAGGTGGGGCACGTTGGCAACCATGACCGGGTCATCGGCGAGCAGTGCGCCCGCGAGAATCGGCAGGGTCGCGTTCTTCGCGCCCGAAATGCGCACCTCACCCTCCAGGGGGACACCCCCCTGAATCTGCAGCTTGTCCATATCAGCTCTGCCCCGATTCTTCGGGTGTCAGCGCCTCGATCGAGAGCGCATGGATGTCCCGTCCCATGCGCTCGCCGAGCGCCTTATAGACGAGTTGGTGGCGGGCGATGCTGCGCTTGCCGATGAATTCACGCGACACGATGCGCGCGGCGAAGTGCGTGTTGTCGTCCGATTCGACCCGCACCTGCGCCTCGGGGAGGGCCGCGCGGATGAGTTGTGCGATTTGTTCGGGAGTCATGCGGGCGAATATTAATCGCTAAGAGGCGACGCTGCAGGCTTGCAAGGGGGATCCGGCGCTCTCCCGCCGTACTTACGGAGACGCTCGCGCCTATAATCGCGGATGATCGAAGGAATTCCACCCCACCAGGCGGTACCGAAAACCGGCCCTGAACCATGAGCATAGCCGCTACTCCGCCCGCCGACGATGCGCCATCGCTGCTGGCTTCGGGACGCCGCGCGCTGGCCATCGAGGCCCGCGCGGTCGAGGGCATGGTGGCGCGCATCGATGACCGATTTGCCGCGGCCTGCCGCCTGTGCCTGGGTTGTAAAGCGCGCGTCGTGGTGACCGGGATGGGAAAATCCGGCCACGTGGCGCGGAAAATCGCGGCCACCCTCGCCAGCACCGGGACGCCGGCTTTTTTCCTGCACCCCGCCGAAGCCGGTCATGGTGACCTCGGGATGATCACGCGCTCGGATGTCGTGCTCGCCCTGTCGAACTCGGGTGAGACACCCGAGCTCGTGGTCTTGCTGCCGCACCTGAAGCGCCTCGCGGTACCCCTCATCGTGATGGCCGGCAAGACGGATTCGACGTTGGGCCGCGCTGCGGCCGTGACGCTCGACGTGAGCGTTGCCGAGGAAGCCTGCCCGTTGAACCTTGCGCCGACCGCGAGCACGACAGCGACCCTGGCGATGGGCGATGCCCTGGCGGTGACGCTCCTCGAAGCACGCGGGTTTACCAAACAGGACTTTGCCCGTTCCCACCCGGGCGGCACGCTCGGGCGGCAGCTCCTGCTGCATGTCGAGGACCTGATGCGCACCGGCGCCGCGGTTCCTCGAACCTCACCCGGGGAGAAGCTCCGCGACGGCCTGCTCGAGATGTCACGCAAGGCCCTGGGCATGACCGTCATCGTGAGTCCTGAGGACCTGGTGCTCGGGGTGTTCACCGACGGCGACCTGCGGCGCACGTTCGACAGGCAACTGGACGTCCACTCGACCCTGATGAGCGAAGTGATGACACCTGACTGCAAGACCATCGGCCCGCGGGAGCTGGCGGCGGAGGCGGTGCATCTGATGGAGGTCCATCGGATCACGGCCCTGCCGGTGACGGACGAGCAAGGGCGCCTCATTGGAGCGCTGAACGTGCACGATCTGTTTCGTGCCGGCGTCGTCTAGGGGCGCACGCCGCCTGCGCCATGCCAAGAAAAAGCGCTGCCGTCATTCGCATGCTGATATTGGACGTCGACGGGGTGATGACCGATGGACGGCTGCATTTCGGCCCGCGCGGGGAGGCATTGAAGCTGTTTCACGTCCGCGACGGCCTGGGAATCCAACAGGTCGCGAAGGCGGGCATCGAAGTTGCGGTGATATCGGGGCGGAAATCGAAGATGGTGGACGTCCGCTGCCGCGAGCTGGGCGTGGAGCATGTCTATCAGGGTGCCAACGACAAGCTCGCAGAGCTCGAGCGGCTGTGCACACGCCTCGAGATCCCGCCCTCGGCCTGTGCTTGTGTCGGCGACGATCTGACGGATGTGCCGCTGATGCGCAAGGTTGCGCTCGCCTTTGCGGTCGCGGACGCACATCCTGAAGCACGGCATGCCGCCCATATCGTCACGAAGCTGCCCGGCGGCCAGGGCGCGGTGCGCGAAGTTTGTGATTACCTGCTGGCCTGGCGCGGCCCGGCCAATCCGGGGCTGGCGCACTCGGGCGGTGCCCACAAGGCGCGCTCACGATGATGTATCGGATCTTCGCGGCGCTGGTCATCATCGTGGTCATCGGAGGTACGATCGTGTTCGGTGGCCAACAGGCCGAAAACACTGCAACGAC
>CAZDTG010000435.1:0-2760 GCA_964508005.1 uncultured Steroidobacteraceae bacterium | reverse complement strand
GACCGCAAATACGGCCAGAGCAAGCTCGGCCTCGCGGACATCACTGAATTCGTGCTCAACGCCTGGTGGATCCGGATGCGCGCGCTGCGCACGTTCCTGCGCTTCGCGCTGGTGGGTGCCTCCGGCACCCTCGTGAATCTCGGGATATTCAGCGCGGCATTGCATGCCGGCCTCAACAAATTCGTCGCTTCACCGCTGGCGATCGAAGTCTCCATCATCTGGAACTTCCTGTTGAACAATTACTGGACCTTCAGGGAGCGCAAGACCCGTGACCGAACGCGGGTGAAGGGGCTCAAGTTCAACCTCGTGGCCATCGCTTCCCTCGGCGTGAGTTTCGCGACGTTCATCGCCATGAGCCTGTTCGTGCCCCGCGCCTCGCCGCTCGTCGATCAGCTCGTCAGCATCGTGCCGGCCGTCCTCGTCAACTACTTCCTGAACTCGTACTGGACGTTTCGTTCGCACCCCGAGCCCGGCTCGGACGAGCCGCTCCTCGCGCAGGAGACCTCGCGAGCTGACCGTCCCGTTTGAACACGACCGTGAAGCGGCTGCCGCGGCCATTGGCGCCGCTGCTTACTCCGACCGTCGCGTGATGTAGACGGGCGATCTCTTCGACGATGGAGAGTCCCAACCCGCAGCCGTCGCCGTTTCCGTTCTGGACACGATAGAAGCGCTCGAAGATCCGCGCCCGCTCCTCGATTGGAATACCTGGCCCGTCGTCCTGCACGGAGAGCTTCGGCTGCGGTCCCGCCTCGACCATCAGGGTCACGTGACCGCCTCGATTCCCATAGCGCAGGGCGTTGTCGATGAGGTTCGACAGGACCTCGCTCAGGAGCCGCTCATCACCCTCCACCAGCACGGGGTGTTGAGGGACCGCCAGACCGAAATCGATGTCGCGCTCGAGCGCACGCCGGATCCATTCTTCTCCCACCCGCCGGGCGAGCACGGTGAGATCCACGGGCTTCAGCTCGATGGCCGATACGGCTTCCGGATCCGTTCGCGCAAGTGTGAGCAACTGCTGGCTCAGTCGCGCCGCGCGCTCCACGGAGCGGTGCAGCGCTCCCAGCGCCTCTCGCTCACTCGATGTGTCCGGCGCCCGTTCGGCGCGTTCCGCGTGGAGTAACACCGCGGCAAGTGGAGTTCTGAGCTGGTGTGCCGCATCCGCTACGAAGCGCTTTTGCGCACGCATGGCGTTGCTCAATCGACCCAGCAGCTCGTTGATTCGCGCCACGAGCACACGTGCCTCGCGGGGTAAGCCGCCTTGTGGCACGGGCGACAGGTTGTTCTGGCCACGCGCCTCGATTTGAGCCGCGAGGTCCGTGAGCGGCTTCAGTCCGTGGTTCACGCCGATTCTTCCGAGCAGCAACGCAATCGCGAGCAGAGCGATCTGCGGAGCGGCCATGCCGATGAGGATCTCGCGCGTCAGCGTAGATCGCTTCCTGAGGGTTTCCGCCACGGAGACGAGTACAGGATCTTCCGGCCGGCCTGGCGCGACGAGCGTCGATACCACGCGGACGTGGTGCCCATGCAGGGTTGCAAAAGCGAGCCCGAGGCCGCCGATCTCCGCTGGCGCCACATCGGGCAGCGCCGCGTCGCCGCCGATGAAACCTTCCTGCCGGGAGGAGACCTTGAAATAGGTCCTGTCGACTTCGTCGAACTGGAAGATCTCTAGGGCGACCCGCGGCAGATCGAATTCGATGCGCCCCTGCTCCGCGCGCACGGCGTGCGCCAGAGAGCGCGTGGAGTCGGTGAGCCAGCGGTCGTAGACGAGGTTCGCGAAATGCAGCGCCGTGAAGTAGGAGGCGACTCCGTCGAGCGCCAGCAGCAGCACCAACACGATGCCGAGCCGCAGGAGCAGCCCGGCACGCAGGCTGCCAGGGCCCTGCGGCTTGACGATACCGATCACGGCGATGCAGCCGCTGGCTCATCCGCTTCCAGCATGTAGCCGAAGCCGCGCAAGGTGCGCACCTTGAGTCCGAACGGCCCGAGACGGCGGCGCAGACGGTGCACGCAGATCTCGATGGCGGTGTCGGAAGGTGGATTGCCGCCGCGGCTCAGGCGGTCGGCGATGGCCTGCTTGCTGACTACGCGGCCCGCGCGGATGGCCAGCGTCTCGAGCAGCGCCATCTCGCTCGCGGGCAGATCGAAACTGGTTTCTCCGAGCATGACTCGCGGCTGTCCGGCCACCAGCACCAGGGGGCCGACGCGGATCTCCTCGTCCCGGTCGGCGCGCCGGCGCCGCAGCAGGGCACGCACGCGAGCCTCCAGCTCGGGCATCTCGAACGGCTTCACCAGATAGTCGTCGGCCCCGGCGTCGAGTCCCGACACCCGGTCCTCCAGCGCATCACGCGCCGTGACGATGAGAATCGGCAGGCCGACGAGTTGGCGCCGCAAGTTGCGCACCAGCGCCAGGCCGTTCATGCCCGGCAGCATCAGATCGACGATGGCCAGATCGTACTCGCTGCCGAGCAGGCTGTTGAACGCGTCGCGGCCGTCCGCGTGGGCATCGACCTCATAGCCGGCCTGCCGCAGCAAGGCGGACAGCGCTTCGCGCAGCTCGCGATCATCCTCCACGATCAGAAGGCGCATGGTTAAAGCCTGCTCCGCAGCGGTCGATACCTTCCTTGCATTGTAAACCCACACGCGCGACACCGTGACCCGTCATTACGGTGCCAATCGCGGTGCCAATCGTCGGCTCAATCGGGCAAACTTCGGCGGATGCGTCTCGACCGTCTCCCCATATCGGTTCTCAAGACCCGGTTC
>CAZDTG010000434.1:0-2761 GCA_964508005.1 uncultured Steroidobacteraceae bacterium | reverse complement strand
TCAGCCGGTCCAGCCGGTCGAGCGTCCCGTGGGTGCTGATGACGACGCCCTTGAGGCCGCCGTCGCGCACCAGGAGGTTACTGCCGAGCCCGACCCACTGGATCGGCACATCGTCGGCGAGAGTTCGCAGGAACGCGGCGAGCTCCGCACGATCGCGCGGATTGAAAAACACTTCCGCGGGGCCGCCTACATGCCAGGACGTGTGCCGGCTCATCGGCTCATCACGGCGCACGCGCAGAGCGAATTCCTGGGCGAGCACTACGCTCACGCGTCCCTCCCGGGCCCGGTCGGCAGCAACTCAGCCAGGCGTTGCGGCAGTCCGTGCGCGACGGCAGTGATGTTGCCGGCGCCCATCGTCACGATGACATCGCCATCGCGAATGACGTCCTTGAGGGACTCGGCGAGATCTTCCACCTTGTCGACGAACAGCGGCTCCACCTGGCCGCGGCTGCGCACGGCGCGGCAGATTGCGCGTCCATCCGCTCCCGGAATGGGCGCCTCGCCCGCGGCGTAGACCTCGGTTACCAACAGCACGTCCACCGGCGACAACACCTTGCCGAAGTCATCGATGAGATCGTGGGTGCGGGTGTAACGATGCGGCTGGAACGCAAGCACGAGGCGGCGGCCGGGATATCCCTGCCGCAGCGCCTCCAGGGTTGCAGCGACTTCGGTCGGATGATGTCCGTAGTCGTCCACGATCGTCACGCTGCCCATGGCAGTGCGAACGTCGGCAATGT
The DNA here is from genome assembly GCA_964508005.1 of uncultured Steroidobacteraceae bacterium. Lineage (GTDB taxonomy): Bacteria > Pseudomonadota > Gammaproteobacteria > Steroidobacterales > Steroidobacteraceae > 13-2-20CM-66-19. The sequence continues at coordinate 2,024 of CAZDTG010000434.1, read as the reverse complement.
GCTGCATGCGCCGCTCGACGCCCTGGAAGCCCGCAAGCGCGCGCTGCATCGCGGCATCGTCGATGCCGAGCTCGACTGCAACGGCAATCGCGGCCAGGGAATTGAGCACATTGTGCTGGCCCGGCAAGTTGAGCGTGACGGCGAGCGGCGCCGCGGACGGGCGCACGACGTCGAAGTACGTCTGCAACCCGTGACGGCGGATGTTTTCGGCTCGGACATCCGCGTTGGGAGAGAGACCGTAAGACAGGATCGGGCGCCCCACCCGTCGCATTATGCCGCGCACGTTGTCGTCATCGATGCACAGCACTGCGAGGCCATAGAATGGAAGGTTGTGCAGGAAATCGAGGAAGCTCTCCTTGAGAAGCTCGAAATCGCCGCCGTGGGTCGCCAGATGATCGTTGTCGATGTTGGTGACGATAGCGATCAGCGGTTGCAGCCGCGTGAACGATGCGTCGCTTTCATCGGCTTCCGCCACCAGGTAGCGGCCGCTGCCCAGACGGGCATTGCTGCCCGCGCTCTTCAAGAGCCCGCCGATGACGAAGGTCGGGTCTTCGCCGCCCTCCGCAAGAACACTGGCTACCAGGCTCGTGGTCGTCGTCTTGCCATGCGTGCCGGCCACGGCGACCGAGTAGCGGAAGCGCATGAGCTCGGCAAGCATCTCCGCGCGCGGCACGACCGGAATGCGCTGCTCGAGCGCGGCATCGACCTCGGGGTTGCCCCTGGCAATCGCGCCCGATACGACGACCACATCGGCGCCGGCGATATTCTGTGCCGCGTGACCCAAAGTGACGCGCGCGCCCAGGGCTGACAGCGAGCGGGTCACCGAGCTCGCCTTCACATCGGAGCCCTGCACGGCATAGCCGAGATTCAGCAGCACTTCGGCAATGCCACACATGCCGCTTCCGCCGATGCCGACGAAGTGGATCGTGTTGATCCGGCGCATGCGCTCTCTGCGATCGGTCGCTCTGCGCCGTGGTGTCGGCGCACCAACAGGCTCCCCGGCCGCCGGGCGTTGCTGCTCGCTCATGCGGCCGTCCTTGCGAGCCCCAGGCACGAGGCCGCGAGCTCCTGCGTCGCATGGGGTTTGGCGAGCTGCCGGGCACGTTCGGCCATCGCCAGCAGCTTCCCGCGGCCGGCACACAGTTGTCTGAGCTCGTCAGCGAGCCGATCAGCCGTCAGCGCGCGATCCGCGATGAGCAGCGCAGCGCCTTCTCTTACGAGGTACTGCGCGTTGTGAGTTTGATGGTCGTCCACAGCCGCGGGGAACGGGACCAGGATCGCGCCGATCCCGACAGCCGCGAGCTCGGAAACGGTGAGCGCGCCGGAGCGGCAGATCACGAGATCGGCCCATCCATAAGCCTCGGCCATGTCCTCGATGAAGGGCCGCACGTCGGCGCGTACGCCGGCCCCGGCGTAGCTCTGGCGCCCGGCCTCGATCCAGCGCTCGCCGGCCTGGTGACGCACGTCGAACGTCATCGAGCCGGCAAGTTTCGCCAGTGCGAACGGCACGACCGCGTTGAGCCGGGCCGCGCCCTGGCTGCCACCGATCACCAGCAGCCGGATGACACCGCTGCGGGCGGCGAACCGCTCAGCCGGCGGCGGGACGGCGCTGATGTCCTCGCGCACGGGATTGCCGATCGCGCGCGCCTGGACGTCACGCCCGAAGCTGTTGGGAAATGCCTCGAGAACTTCGCGCGCAATGTGCGACAGACAACGGTTGGTGAACCCGGCAATGGCATTCTGCTCATGAATGACGAGCGGACGGCCCGTGAGCCAGGCAGCAACGCCGCCGGGACCCGTAACGAAACCGCCGAGTCCAACCACCACGGCCGGACGGTGCCGCCACATGACTCGCAGTGCCTGTATGAGCGCCTTGGCGAGCCGGAACGGCGCCGCGAGCAAGGTCAGAGCGCCCTTGCCGCGCAGACCGCCCACGGAGAGCCACTCGATCGGGATGCCCGCCGCTGGAACGATGCGCGCTTCGAGTCCGCGCTGCGTTCCGAGCCAGACGACCTCGACTGACT
>CAZDTG010000433.1:0-2767 GCA_964508005.1 uncultured Steroidobacteraceae bacterium | reverse complement strand
TGGCGCCCCCGCCCGTACCCTCGCGCAGCATTTGAATTTGCGGTAAAAGCGTTCATGGCCGTTGCCTTTCTGGATTTCGAACAACCCATCGCCGAGCTCGAAGCGAAAATCGAGGAGCTCAAGCACGTCACCTCGGAGTCCGAGGTCAACATCCAGGAGGAAATCGCGCGCCTGCAGGCGAAGAGCCGCCAGCTCACGACGAGCATCTTCGCCAGCCTCACACCGTGGCAGATCACTCAGCTCGCACGCCATCCGCACAGGCCGTACACGCTCGACTACGTCGGCGCCATGTGCAGCGAGTTCAACGAGCTGCACGGCGACCGCATGTATGCCGATGATCTGGCGATCGTCGGCGGGCTGGCGCGCATCGAAGGGCGCGCCGTCATGATCATCGGCCACCAGAAAGGGCGCGACACGAAGGAGCGTGTGCGGCGCAACTACGGGATGCCGAAACCCGAGGGCTACCGCAAGGCACTGCGTCTCATGCGGCTCGCCGAGCGCTTTGGCTTGCCGCTCATCACCCTCATCGACACGCAGGGCGCGTATCCGGGCGTGGGCGCCGAGGAGCGCGGCCAGAGCGAAGCCATCGCCCGAAATATTTTCGAGATGAGCGTTCTCAGCGTACCCATCCTGACGGTCGTCACGGGCGAGGGCGGTTCGGGCGGCGCGCTGGCCATCGGCGTCTGCGACCGGCTGCTCATGCTCCAGTACAGCACGTACTCCGTGATCTCGCCCGAAGGCTGTGCGTCGATTCTCTGGAAGAGCCAGGACAAGAAGGAAGCGGCGGCGGACGCTCTCAACCTCACCGCCGACCGCCTCAACAAGCTCGGCCTGGTCGATGAGGTGATCGAGGAGCCCCTGGGCGGCGCGCACCGCGATGCCGCTACCACCGCCGCCGCCCTGAAAGCTGCGATACTGCGCCATCTCGAGGAGCTGGAAGCGGTCCCCCGCGAGGAGCTCAAGGTACTGCGAGCGAAGAGAATCGCCTCCTTCGGCGTATTTTCGGAGAGCACGACTTAGGAGCCCGTCTGAGCGATGAGCGCATCCTGCGGCTACAACGATCGTTACTCAGGCAGGCTTCCAGCGCGTGTTTGACGTATGGCGCGCCCTCCGCAAACTCCTGGCGCGTTTGGTCCCGACTGGCTCGTCGCGCAACTCACGGCGCTGCTGCCGGAATTTCCCAACACTGCATTGTGTGTTGCCCTGAGCGGTGGAGTGGACTCCACCGCGCTCCTGGCGGCGCTGGCCCACGATCGATCCCGCGCGCTCGAGCTCCGCGCCCTGCACGTGGATCACGGCCTGCGCCCGAGCTCGAAACAATGGGCCGAGCACTGTCGCGCCCTCGCTCGCCGCCTGCGCGTGCCATTGAAGGTACTCACCGCGAAAGTGGAGCGCTCGCGCGGCGAGTCCCTCGAGGCAGCCGCGCGCGAAGCGCGCTATCGGTCGCTAGCCGGCGCGCTGAAGCCTGGCGAGATCCTGCTGACCGCGCATCACGGTGACGATCAGCTCGAGACCGTTCTGTTGCAATTATTTCGCGGCAGCGGCCTGCGCGGCATAGCCGCAATGCCCGCGCTGGCGCCGTTCGCGAAGGGCTGGTTGGCGCGGCCACTCCTGTCGCGATCACGAGCGGAGCTCGAAGCGTGGGTCCGAGCGCGCGGGCTCACGTGGGTCGAAGATGACACCAACGTCGACGAGCGCCTCGACCGGAATTATCTGCGCCGCCGCGTCCTGCCGCTGATTCGCGAGCGTTGGCCCGGCTCGCCGGTGGCTGTAGCACGCTCCGCCCGCCACGCTGCGGAAGCCCAGGCGCTTCTCGACAGCCTTGCCGGCGCCGATGTCGAGCGCGCGAGTTATGGTGAATCCCTTTCCGTGAAAACTCTTCGCGCTCTTCCTCCCGAGCGCCGCCGCAACGCACTGCGCTTCTGGATCACGCGCGCCGGCTGGCTAGCACCCGACACGCGCCGCCTTGAAGAGATCGCCGGCCCGCTGCTCGACGCTCGCTCCGACGCGAATCCATTTGTGGAATGGGGCGTCGCTGAGAGTAGCGCCCCCGCCGGCTGCGAGAGCGACGCTCGCGCGCGAGTACGTGGCGGCGCGCACCGCGAAGGGCTTGGCGCCGCACACGAGCGCACGCGCAGTGCAGCTCGCGTCCAGCGCCACGGTGACTTGCTCTCCCTTCACTGCGTCTCGACGCCACTCAATCTGGCCACAGCTGCGCCATCAGCGTCGAAGACGCCAGCCCGGCGCAAGTCCCAAGCGTCCGAAGCGGTCTCGCCGGCAGAGATTGTCTGGTCCTGGCGTCACTCCCCCACCTGCGACCTGCTCGCCGGCCTCGGAAAGCTCGAGCTCGAGTCCGCCGATCGCGGGCCCATCGACCTGGACGCACTGCCAGCCGAGCTCACCATTCGCTGGCGCAGCGGTGGCGAGCGCCTGTCGCCGCGGCGTGGCGGTCCTCGTCGTGCACTCAAGAACTTACTGCAAGAAGCTCGCGTACCCGCCCCGGAGCGCGCGCGCCTGCCGCTGCTTTTCTCCGTCACGCCTTCCGGCGCGAAGCTGGTCGCCGTCGCGGACCTGTTGCTCGACGAAACGGTGCAGGCGACGCCAGCCACACGCCGGCGAGCCCGCCTGCACTGGAAGAAGTCATCCCACTGATCTCCTGATGTGGTAACCTACTGTTCCGTCGTGTTTGCCTTCACGGCAGCTGTTTTTCCAAACGACGGGAAATCCTGAGCTGACATTTTATGACGCGCTTCGTATTCGTCACCGG
>CAZDTG010000432.1:0-2770 GCA_964508005.1 uncultured Steroidobacteraceae bacterium | reverse complement strand
GAAGCGAAATCCTCCCCCGGCGCGGGCGGGCATAATAGCGCCCTCATGAAAAAAATCAGAGCAGCAGTCATCGGTGTCGGCTATCTCGGCCGATTCCACGCCCAGAAATATGCCCAGGCGGCCGGGTGCGAGCTCCTCGCCGTCGTCGATGCGCGGCAGGACGCTCGTGAGAGCGTCGCGGCCGAAGTTGGTACACAGGCCGTGGCGGATTACCACGAGCTGCTCGGCAAGGTGGATGCGGTGAGTGTGGTGACGCCTACGCCGGCCCACTTTCCGATCACGCGTGATTTCCTCGCCGCCGGCGCGCATGTGCTGGTGGAGAAGCCGATCACGGAGACGGTGGCCGAGGCGCGCGAGCTGATCGAGCTCGCCGCGCGCCACGAGCGGGTGCTGCAGGTCGGGCATCTCGAGCGCTTCAACGCTGCGATCCTGGCCGCCGAGCCCCATCTGCGCTCGCCGCGCTTCGTGGAATGCCATCGCCTGGCGCCCTACCGGGAGCGCGGGACCGACGTGAACGTCGTACTCGATCTCATGATTCATGACATCGACATCGTGCAGACGATCGTCGGCGCGCCGGTCACGAGCATCGACGCGGTCGGAACGCCGGTGTTCTCGGAAGAGATTGATATTGCCAACGCGCGCATCCACTTTGCGAATGGCTGCGTCGCGAATGCCACCGCATCGCGCGTGAGCATGAAGACCGAGCGCAAGATGCGCATTTTCGAGGACGATGCCTATCTGTCGCTGGATCTGCAGCAGAAGATCCTGACGCTGATCCGCAAGCGCACGGCCGCCGAGCCGGCGGGGCCGCTGCCGGTGATCATCGAGGAGCAGAATCTCGATCAGGGCGATGCGCTCAAGGCCGAGATCGAATCGTTCCTCGATTGCATTCGCTCGGGTCGGGCGCCGGTAGTCTCCGGCCAGGCGGGGCTCATGGCGTTGGAGACCGCTATGCGGATCACAGAGCAGGTGAGGCAGTCGCTCGCGGCGAGGAAAGCCGGAGCGGAGGTTGGTGGGGCACGCACTGGCGGGTGAAGGTGAGCGGAGCGGAGAAGGTGCCGGACGATCGATTTCTCGCGGATTTGCGCGCACTCGTGGGCGACTGGGGAGTCGTCACGGGCGAGCCGCTACGAGCCCGTACATACGATGAGTGCGCGGGGGAGATTCGCGCGCGCGTGTTGGCTCGCCCGCGCGACACGGCGCAGGTGTCGGCTGTCCTGCGATTGTGCAATTCACGCGGCCAGACGGTCGTGACTCACGGTGGGCTTACGGGTCTGGTTTATGGCGCTGCCGCGGGCGAGGATGATCTGATTGTCTCGCTCGAGGCTTTGAATCGGATCGAGAATGTGGATGTCACGGGCCGCACCATGCGGGTCGAGGCAGGCGTGACGCTGCAGCGCGCGCAAGAGGAAGCCGAGCGCTTCGATTTGCTGTTTCCGCTCGATCTCGGCGGCCGCGGCAGCGCCACGATCGGCGGCAACATATCGACCAACGCGGGCGGCGTGCGCGTCGTGCGTTATGGGATGATGCGCAGCCTGGTGCTGGGGGTCGAGGCGGTGCTCGCCGACGGCACCGTGCTGGGCTCCCTGAATCGGATGCTCAAGAACAACGCCGGCTATGACCTGAAGCAGTTGTTCATTGGCTCCGAGGGCACGCTCGGCGTGGTCACGCGGGCGGATCTGCGGCTGGTGCCGCGGCCGCGAAGCCACGGGACCGCGTTCGTTGCGTGTCCCGATTTCGACCGCGTGATCCGGCTGCTCGGCACGATGGACGCCGGGTTGGGCGGCCAGCTGAGTGCGTTCGAGGTGATGTGGCCGGAGTTCTTCGAGCTCGTCACCACGGCGCCGGCCGTGAATGCGGCGATACTGCCGCACGGCTACGGCGTGTACGTCCTCATCGAGGCCCTGGGTGCGGACCCGCAATCCGATGCCGAGCGTCTCGAGCAGGCGCTCGCGCAAGCGTTGGAGCAGGGGTTGGTCGCCGACGCCGTGATCGCGAAATCCGATCTCGAGCGGCGCGCGATGTGGGCGCCCCGGGAAGACGTGTTTCAGACCAGGCGCTTTGGGCCGACACACAATTTCGATGTCAGCCTCGCGATCGCCGACATGCCGGGGTATCTGGACGTGCTGCGCCGGGGTCTCGCCGAATGCGCTCCGGGCGCGCGGCTCTATGTATTTGGTCATGTTGCCGATGGCAATCTGCACCTCACGGTCGCCGCCGGTGAGGCGCACGAGGCGACCTTCGAGGCCGTGGAGCGCTGCGTCTACGAGCCGCTGCGCGCGATTTCGGGCTCGGTCTCGGCCGAGCACGGCATCGGGCTCGAGCGCAAGGCGTACCTGGGCATCTCGCGCTCGGCGGCGGAGATTGCCACCATGCGGGCGCTGAAAGCCGCGCTCGATCCGCGCGGTATTCTCAATCCGGGGAAGATTTTCGATGTCCAGACAGCCTGAGCATTTGCGGCGCGAGCCGCGTCCCGTGCACGTCGCGGCCATTCAGATGAGCTGCGACTGGGACACCGACGGCAATATCGCGAGGGCCGAGCAGCTCGTGCGGCAAGCGGCCGCGCGCGGCGCGCAGATCATCCTCCTGCCCGAGCTCTTCGAGGCGCCGTACTTCTGCATCGAGCAGGACGTGCGTCACCTCAGGCTCGCGCGCGCCGTCACGGACAATCGTGCCGTCCGTCACTTCAGTGCGCTCGCGCGCGAGTTGGGTGTCGTGCTGCCGATCAGTTTCTTCGAGCACGCCGGGCAGGCGTACTTCAACTCCATCG
>CAZDTG010000431.1:0-2772 GCA_964508005.1 uncultured Steroidobacteraceae bacterium | reverse complement strand
AACAGCGTCATGATGGATCGTCTGCTCGACAACTTCTCGCTCCCGCGACCCGTTCAGTAAAGACGCTCAGGCGCCCCCGATGGCTACCAAACTGAGCTTCTCCTCGTCGAGCATACACCGGCCCTCGTGGCGCTCAATTCCACGCGTCACGGTTTGTCACGCCAGATAGCCGCACCCCCGAAAATCCGCCGGGGAAGCCCACCCCACCTTGCCGCCCGGCTCCGAATCAGTGCACGTCCTTCCAGTATTCCTTCTTCATCAGCCAGGCAAGCCAGGTGAACACCAGCAGGAACAGGACCACCCAGACGCCGAGGGCGCGCCGGGCAGCCTGCGTGGGCTCCCCCACGTAGTCCAGGAAGTTCACCGTGTCCCGCACGAAAGACTCGTATTCCGCCGTACTCAGCCGCCCCGGCGCGATCTGCTCGAAGTGATCGAAGACCTGCCCGGTGATGACCTTGCCTTCCGGCCCGCGCGTTTCCTCGTTCTTGTAAACGGGGCGCTTCAGGCCTTCCAGCTCCGACAACACCGCCGGCATTGCCGTCGCCGGCAACCGCAGGTTATTCGCACCGGTGGGCCGCGTCGGATCGAGGTAGAAGGTCGTGAGGAACTGGTACAGATAGTCCTTGCCGCGCGCGCGCGCCATGAGCGACAGGTCGGGCGGGATCTTGCCGAACCACGCCTCGGCGTCCGTCGCGGGCATGCTCGTCAGGATGTACTGCGCGGGCTTGTCGCCGGGGGGCATGATGTCCTTCTCGAGCAGATCCTGCGGGATCTCGAGATCCTTCGCCAGGCGCGACCACCGCTCGTACTTCAACGAGTGGCATCCGAGGCAGTAGTTCGCGAAATTGCGCGCGCCTCTTTGCAGGGAGGCTTTGTTCTCCACATCGGTGTTCGCGTGGGAGGTCTTCCAGTCGGAGCCGAGGCCCCCACCCCCCTCCTCAGCCGCATGAACGGTACCCACCGGGGCAGATACCCCGGTGACCAGAGCACACTCGACCACCGCCGCGAGCAGGAAGCGCCCCAGGGCGCGCGTCTTACTAGTGCGCATTGAACACCACTCTCTCAGGCACTGCTTTTACAGGGTCGACGCTCGGGCGCGAATAGAACGGCATGAGCCAGAAGTACGCGAAATAAATCACGGCGAAGATGCGCGCGAGGATCACGTATGTGCCCTCCGCGGGCTGCAGTCCCAGATAGCCGAGCGCTATGAACGACACCGCGAACAGTGCCAACATGGTCCGCGAGATCCGACCCCGGTAGCGCATGGACCTCACCGGCGAGCGGTCCAGCCAGGGCAGGAACAGGAACGACACCACGGCGAGTCCCATGAGCAGCGCACCCATGCGCTGATCCGGCACGGCGCGCAGGATCGCGTAGTACGGTGTGAAGTACCACACCGGGGCGATGTGCTCCGGAGTCGACATCGGATTGGCGGGCTCGAAATTCGGCCCTTCGAGGAACAGCCCGCCGAAGGTCGGCACGAAGAACACGATGATGGAGAAGAGCACGAAGAATACGCCGACACCGACGATATCCTTCACCGTGTAGTACGGATGGAAGGGAATGCCGTCGAGCGGCTTGCCATCCGGGCCGAGCTTCGCCTTGATCTCGATGCCGTCAGGATTGTTCGATCCCGTCTGGCGCAGCGCGACGAGGTGCAGCAGCACCAGCAGCAGCAACCCGAGCGGGATGGCCACGACGTGCAGAGCGAAGAACCGGTTCAGCGTCGCATCGGCAATACCGTAATCACCGCGAATCCACTCCACCAGCGGCGGCCCGATCCCCGGGATGGTGCCGAACAGGTTGACGATCACCTGTGCGCCCCAGAAAGACATGTTGCCCCAGGGAAGAACGTACCCCATGAACGCCTCGGCCATGAGGGCCAGGTAGACCAGCATGCCGAGGATCCACAGGAGCTCGCGCGGCGGCTTGTACGATCCGTACAGCAATGCCCGGAACATGTGCAGATACACGACGATGAAGAACGCGGACGCCCCGGTGGAATGCAGATAGCGGATGAGCCACCCGGAATCCACCTCCCGCATGATGTACTCGACCGAGTCGAACGAGGTGAGCTCGCCCGGCTTGTAGAACATCGTGAGAAAGATGCCGGTGACCAGCTGCATCACCAACACCAGCAGCGCCAGCGAGCCGAAGAAGTACCAGATATTGAAGTTCTTCGGCGCGTAATAGCCCGTGAGCTGGGTCGAGACGAACTCGTCTATCGGCAGGCGCTTGTTGAGCCAGCCCATGAAACCCTTTCTCGCCGGCGGTGCGTCGTGTTTTGTGTCCATCAGGCCGCTCCCTTCTCGTCGGCGCCGATACGCAGCATCCTGTCGTTCGGATATTCATAGGGCGGCACGCGCAGATTCACCGACGCAGGCGAGCCGTTGAAAACCCGGCCGGACAGATCGAACCGCGAGCCGTGGCAGGGACAGAAGAAGCCGCCGGGCCACGAGGGACCCATCTCGGCAGTGTCCGCCTCGAAGCGCTGCTTCGGCAGGCAGCCCAGGTGAGTGCAGGTGCCGATCAGGACCAGATACTCGGGCTTGCGGGCGCGCAGGACGTTCTTGGCATAAGGGGGCTGGTCGGACTTGCTGGAGTCCGGATCCTTGAGGTCTGCGTCGTGGCCCTGCAGGCGCCGCAGCATGTCGTCCGTGCGCCGCACGACATAAATGGGCTGCCGCCGCCAGGTGACGATCGTCATCTGGCCCGCGTCGATCTTCGTGACATCGAGCTCCGTCGGCGCACCCAGCGCGCGGGCTCGCTCCG
>CAZDTG010000430.1:0-2772 GCA_964508005.1 uncultured Steroidobacteraceae bacterium | reverse complement strand
TCGAACGAGACCGGCGGGCAGAGGCACCCCGCAGGGGGCGCGCATTGTCCTAGGCCACCCAGAGGGTGTCAACCAAGCTGCCGGCCGGCCCTACCAGAGCTCAGCCCGAGCCCCCGCCTCCGCCCCCCGAGGTGTGACTGGACCCGCCCTTATGCCAGCCGGCCAGCCTCCTTTCCACGCCCCGAGTTTCTCTCCCCGCTCTCCAGACCCCCCGCCCCGCCCCCGGGGCTGCCGCCACCAGCCGGCCCGGCCCGTGCGGCGCTCAGCGGTGGCCACTCACGCGCCCGTCCCGCCAGCCAGGCGGACCTCAGCCCGCGATCCGCCATCAACCCCCTCCGACCACCAACTCGCCGCCCACTATCCACCGCGCTGCAGCATTCGACCTGCATTCCAACCCACTTCAATTCGCTCAATCCGCAACTCCCTTCCACCCCAAACCGCGCCCAACCTCTGATTCCCTCCCCTGCACGGGGAACAACACTCCCCTCCACCCCAACGCCCCAAGTCGTGCCCCGACCTTTGGATAAAATAATATTTACACCGACACCCCGCTCCCTCACACCTGGCTGTAAAATCGCCCCCGAAAGAGGGCGTCAGCCGTTATGACGAAAGCAACAAACGCCGGCACAGGCGTCACACGCTATCTCCAGGTGTACACCGTCCTCTCGCAGGCACTGGCGGACGGTGACATCGGAGCCGGACACGCGTTGCCCAGCGAGCCCTCCCTCGTACGGCAGTACGGCGTATCGCGGACGACAGTGCGCCGTGCGTTGGCGCGGTTGGCGGCAGAGCGTTCAATCGTCCGCCGCCGGGGCAGCGGCACATACGCCAGAGACAAAGTCGTGCGACTCGCCTCGGCCCGGCAGATCGCCGCCATTCTCGACGACCCCCGCACGATTGGGATCAACACCACCGTGCGCCTCCTGGAATTCAAAAACACGCCCGCACCCCCCTTCCTCCACCTCCAATGGCCGGAATTCGGGTCCACCGTGCTCACCATCCGTAAAGTGCGCTACGTCGACCATGAGCCGGTCGCCCTGGTGACTGCCTACCTCCCCGAGCAGATCGGACGCCAACTCACACCTCGGCGGTTAGGTAACGACACCATACTCGCCGCGCTCGGCAAGCTTGGGTTTCACGGCGCGAGCGCTGAGCAGGAGGCCACCGCCGTGGCCGCCGACCCGGTCGCGGCCAAGTACCTGGAATACGGCGTGGGCTCCCCCGCCCTCAACGTGAAGTCCCTGGCGCGCGATGCGCGCGGCCGGATTCTCCGCTACGCGAACTACCTGTACAGGCCTGATCGCTACGAAATCCACACCGTCATCGACCGAGACAAGCACCAGGGCAGGCGCCGGGCGCTGCGCGTCTGACCGCAGTCAAACAACATGGCATCCAGGACCGCGCATCGTACGAACAAATCCAAACCAGCGCGAGGTAACGGATTGCGCGCCCGGCGCACAGGCCGCGGCGTCGCCCGGTACTACCTCCTTTATGAGCGGCTGCTGGGAGCTCTGAATGACGGCACCATCCCGGCCGGTAGCGCGCTGCCCAGCGAGCCCGAGCTGGTCGGCCGCCACAAGCTGTCGCGAACGACGGTAAGGCGAGCGTTGGCCAGGCTCGAACAGGAGGGTCGCATCGTCCGTCGCCGTGGCAGCGGCACCTACGCACGCCACAACCGTAAGCCGTCCCGCCTCCACCTCAATCTGCACGACTTCTTCGAGGACGAAGCCGCGCAGGCCGCCCTGACAACCCACTCGGTCCTGCGTTTCGAGCTCGGACCGGTGCCTGCCTCGCTGCGCGAGCTGGAACCGCAGTTGGGACCGCGCACGCTTGTCATTCAGCGCATACATCGTTTTCATGGGGCGCCCTACGCCCTCACGACCGCCTACGTTCCGGAGCGCTTCGGCAGGAAGATCCGCAAAGGCGCGCTCGAACGGGCCTCGCTGCTGACCCTGCTGGATCGGGTCGGCGGCCCCCGCACCTCGAAAAACGAATACACCACGAGCGCAATCGCCGCCGACGAAATCGCGGCGCGGCGTCTCGACGTATTGCTGGGCACACCGTTGTTGCGCACCCGCGCCGTGCTATCGGACAGCCGCGGCCAACTCCACGCCGTTATCGAGAGCCTGTGCCGCTCCGACCGCTTCGACGTGCGCGCCGCGCTCGAGCGCAACCCCGCGCGCAATTCGCACCCGCACTGGCGCCTGAAACGCGACTAGGCGGGCCGGACCGCAGCAAGTCCGGAATCGGAACCGGAACCGCACCCCGAAACCAACATCTCCTCAAAAATCTGGCCCGAGACCGGCCGGGCGTGCAGATACCCCTGCGACTGCTCGCACCCGAGCGTCCGCAGTATCGTCAACTGCTCGGCCGTCTCCACCCCCTCCGCGACGGTGCTCAACTTGAACGCCCGCGCAAGCGCGACGATGGTCGAGACCACCGCCTGCGAGCTCTCATCTCCCACCAGCGCGCTGGTGAAGGAGCGATCGATCTTGAGCGTGTCCACGGGCAGCGTGGACAAGCGGCTGAGCGACGAATAGCCCGTCCCGAAATCGTCGATCGAGACCTGCGCGCCCAAAGAGCGCAACGATTGCAGCGTTCGAGTCAGAGCCACCGGGTCATCCAGCAACGCACCCTCGGTGATCTCGATATCGAGCCCGTTGCCCTCGCTCGACTCCCACCCGCCCGACTTGACGAACACGTGCGCGAACTCCGGATCGCGCAACTGCACCGGCGAGACATTGACGGCGATGCGCATCGACTCGAAGCCGA
>CAZDTG010000429.1:0-2777 GCA_964508005.1 uncultured Steroidobacteraceae bacterium | reverse complement strand
GAGTGTGAGCGTGGCGAGAGCCGCGCGCTCGAGGTCTACCGGAACGCATTGGACGATCCGTTACCCGGGCTCGTGCGAGCGATCGTGCTACGCCAGTTCGAGGATGTGATGACCAACCACGATCAGATCCGGGATCTGCGCCGCGAGTGGCCGGCACGCGCCGATCCCGGGGCGGGCAGCGGTGCGCAGGCAGGACAACACTAGAGCCGACCTGCCGCTCACGCGGTGGTCGGCACATCCGATTCTCCTTGGCCTCGGAGTGGGCGTTCTCATCGGGCCGGCCGGGCTGCACCTGCTCGAGGCGCACGTGGTCGAGGACAGCGGCCTGGTCGAGTCGGTGAGCGAGATCGTCCTATTGGTCGCGCTGTTCTGCGCCGGCTTGCGGCTGCGGGTGCCGTTCGAGTGGCATTTCTGGCGCCTGCCGTTGCGGCTCGCCTCGCTGACGATGCTCGCCACGGCGACGTTGGCCGCGGCCGCGGCTCATGTGTTATTCGGAATGAACCTGGTCGAGGCACTGTTGCTCGGTGTCGTGCTGGCCCCGACCGACCCGGTGCTCGCTTCCGACATCCACGTTCCCGCGGAAGTCGACCAGGATGTGGTGCCCTTCACGCTCGCGGCCGAAGGCGCGCTGACCAGCGCGCTTGCGGCACCGTTGCTGTTGATCGTGCTCGAGTTCCTCGGCTTCGGCGATTCGAGCTCCGAGGCGCTCGGCGCTCACCTGCTCATGAGCTTCTGGTCGGTGGCTGGGGGCGTCGTCGCGGGTTGGGTCGTCGGTGCCCTCATGATGCGTTGGCTCACGCTGCTGGATTCAGATCGTCAGGGCGACTTCCTGGAAGACATGATCGTGGTTGCGACCGCGGTGCTGACGTATGTCGGAGCGCTGGCGCTGCGGACTGATGGGTTGATCGCGGTCTTCATCGCAGGGCTGGCGCTTTCACATGGGGGGCGTCTGCGGCATTCCTTGCGCAAGGCCACGCCGAGCGCGCGGGTTCTGCGGTTCGCCGGACGCGTGGAGCGCTTCGCGGCCGTCCTGATAATGGTGCTGCTCGGGGCGCTTCTCGCCGGCGTGGAACTTCATCTGCGAATGGCGGTCTTTGCCCTTTTGCTGCTGGGAGGATTGCGACCGCTGGCGGTGCGTCTTGGCCTCGGCGGGCTCGGGTTACAGGCGACGCAGCGGCGTCCCCTGGAGTGGTTCGGCGCGCGGGGAGCGGCCTCGCTTTACTGCCTCGGGGTGGCCATCAACCGCGGCCTTGGGGGCGAGTTCGCGCACGAGTTGGCGGCGACGGCGCTGGTCGTCGTCGTGACCTCCATCGTGTTCAGTGCGGTGTCGGCGTTTTCTCTGGGGAAGGCCTCGCCCGGGCCGGGCGCGGTCGATCTGTGAGGTCCTCTCAGGCGCCGGGCGCTGCTGCGCCGGGCAGGGCGCCGCCCTCATCTTCCCAGCGATCGATCTGCGGGCGTGATATCCTTGCGCCCTGCCGCCGTCGCCGTTGATCGAGCGCCCTAGCCGCCAAACCCAAGGCCAACACGCCGAGCGCCGCCACGCCGATTCTCCAGCCCATCGAGGCACCATAGAGTGGTTCAAGCCCGCGACCAGCTACGCATCTATCGTTCCCGTCGGCTCGGGGCGACAATGCGGCCCGGCGGCATTCTGAGTCTAAAGTGAGTGTTTCGGATTAAGGTCCAGGGGATGACATGGCACATGCTCTGATAGTCGACGACGATGCGGATGTCGTGGACTGGTTGCAGGAAGTTGCGCGCATGGAGGGATTCACGGTCGCGCGCGCCCACAGTCTGCGCGATGCGCGCATCGAGCTCGGCCGGCAGCGCCCCGATGTCCTGTTGACCGATCTTCGCCTGCCCGACGGCGAGGGCATCGAGCTCGTGCGCGAGCTCGATAAGCCTGAGGCGACGGAGGTGATCATCGTCACGGGGCACGCCACGGTCGACAGCGCGGTGGCCGCGCTTCGCGCCGGCGCGAGCGATTACCTGGTAAAACCGGCGGATCTCGAGCGTGTGCAGGCGGTCCTGCGCCATGCGAAAAAGACGTCGGCTCTCCAACATGAGATCGGCGCCCTGCGCGAGGAGCTGCGCAAGCTCGGGCGCTTCGGCCGGATCCTGGGCAGCTCGCCGCGCATGCAGGTGTTGTATGACCAGTTGTCGCGGGTGGCGCCCACTTCCGCGACGGTAATGCTCATCGGCGAGAGCGGCACGGGCAAGGAGCTCGCGGCGCAGACGTTGCACGAGCTCTCGCGCCGCCGGGACGCTCCCTTCCTGCCCCTCAACTGCGGCGCCGTCGCTCCGCAGCTCATCGAGAGCGAGCTGTTCGGCCACGAGCGCGGCAGCTTCACCGGCGCCGACCGCCAGCACAAGGGGTTCTTCGAGCGGGCGAACGGCGGCTCCATCTTCCTCGACGAGATCACCGAGATGCCCATGGAGCTGCAGGTGAAGCTGCTGCGGGTCCTGGAAACCAGCACGGTGACCCGTGTCGGCGGCTCCCAGCTCATCGCGAGCGATGTGCGGGTGATCTGCGCCACGAACCGCGAGCCGGAGAAGGCCGTGGCGGATAACAAGCTGCGCGAGGATCTCTATCACCGACTGAACGTCTTTCCCATCCGGCTGCCGCCGCTGCGCGAGCGCGACACCGATATCGAGCAGCTCGCGCAGTTCTTCCTCGACCAGCTCAACAAGGCCGAGGGCACCAACAAGTCGTTCTCGCGCGACGCGCTCGTGCGCCTGTACCAGCACAGCTGGCCCGGGAACGTGCGCGAGTTGAAGAA
>CAZDTG010000428.1:0-2785 GCA_964508005.1 uncultured Steroidobacteraceae bacterium | reverse complement strand
CCGCGATGCACGGCGGCGTTGGGCATGATCGTCTGGTTCTGCAGGTCTTCGACGATGAGCTGGATGTTCACGAACTGATTCGGGAACAGCATGTTGTCCTGGTTGTCGAACAGCGCGCGCAGCTTGACCGTGCCCGTGGTGACGTCGATCTGGTTGTCGACTGTCAGAACCTTGCCGTCCGCGAGCTTCGTGCTGTTGGTCCGGTCGTACGCTTCGGCTCTCAAGGTAGCGCCGTCATGCAGGCGTTGCATGATCCGGGTCACGTTGTCTTCCGGAACCGGGAAGATGGCGGTGATCGGTTGCAGCTGGGTGATGACGACGAGGCCGCTGGTGTCGCCGGGCGTGACGTAGTTTCCCTGGTCGACCTGCCGCAGGCCGACCCGCCCGGTGACCGGGGAGCCGATGTGGCAGTAGGCGAGATTGAGCTTCGCGGTCTTGACCTGTGCCTCGTCCGCAGCGACGACGCCGATGTCCTGGTCCACCAGGGCGCGTTGCGTATCGAGCTGCTGCTGCGCCACCGAATCCTGGGCGATGAGGTCCTCATAACGCTTCAAGTCGAGCCTCGCGTCCGCCAGCAGCGCCCGGTCGCGGCGCAGGTTGCCCTCGATCTGGGCAAGCGCCGCCTCGTAGGGACGCGGATCGATCAGTGCCAGAGGATCGCCTTCCTTCACCAGCTGCCCTTCCTTGAACAGGATCTTTTGCAGCGTGCCGGAGATCTGCGTCTTGACGGTCACGGTGGCGAGCGGGGTGATCGTCCCCAGGGCGGGAATCCGCACCGGAATGTCGCCGCTCGTCACGCTGGCCACCGAGACGGCCACCGCGGCCCCCGGACCGCTCCCCGGGCGGGGCCGGAACCTGCCCTGGCGGCTCTCGGCCGCGGCCTGCTGCTGTTGCTGCTGCTTGTGATGGACGACGCGCACCAGCAGGAGGATCAAGCCGAGCATGACCAGGAGGATGATGATTGCGACCCGGTGGCGGCGCAGGAAACCCTGCGAGGGCTGTGAGGCGGCGGCCAGCTCGTTTTTTTCCATCACCACGTGTTCACCGGATTTCGCGCCCGGACCCGGGCGAGCCGGTCCAGGCAGCCTGCCCGGGACGGCATTCCAAAGTTCTCATTGCACTGACGCACAGGACGCGGCGTTTATTGTGACAAGGGACACGACACTCTAACTCGTCGAGCGGCGGGAAAGCCAAAGTGTCGCATGCAAAAAGACACGTGACGTTGACTCGCTGCAACGATGGAAGTTTCCGCCACGCCGTAGCGTGGTCGCCATGCGCTTTGATGCGCTCCACTCCCTTGACACGTGGCGGCCGTTCTGGCCCGTCCCCCCGGGGCGACGCGCGCCCTCACACTTCCTTAAGGTTTCTCATGGTAGCGTCGGGGGGCGATATCCAGGAAGCGGGCCAGATAAGGAGCCGTACGACCCTGGGTCCGCGCGACCGCGGCCGGTGGTCCGGCGGCAACGACGCGGCCGCCTGCGTCGCCCGCACCCGGTCCGATATCGACCACCCAGTCGCTGGCGGCGACCACACGCATGTCGTGCTCGACGACAATGACGGTGTTGCCGGATTCGACCAGGCCATCGAGCTGTGCGGTGAGTTTCTCGACATCCGCGGGGTGCAGCCCGGTCGTCGGCTCATCGAGAACGTAGAGAGTGCCGCCGCGCTGCGCGCGCTGCAGCTCGGTGGCCAGTTTGATGCGTTGCGCTTCGCCGCCGGAGAGCTCGGTCGCGGGCTGCCCGAGGCGCAGATAACCGAGACCCACTTCGCGCAGCACGCTCAGGGAGCGGTGCACGTGGGGCTCGTCGGCGAAGAATTCCCACGCGGCATCCACTGTCATGCCGAGCGAGTCGGCGATCGACTGGCCGCGGTATCTGATCTCCAGTGTCTTCGCGTTGTATCGCGTGCCGTGGCAGACGGGGCAAGGCGCATAGACACTCGGCAGGAACAAGAGCTCCACCATCACGAAGCCCTCGCCCTCGCAGTTCGCGCAGCGGCCCTTCGCCACGTTGAACGAGAAGCGGCCCGCATCGTAACGGCGCGCGCGGGCCGCCGGCGTGCCTGCGAACAGCTTGCGGATGTGATCGAACAGCCCGGTGTAGGTCGCGAGATTGGAGCGGGGCGTGCGGCCGATCGGCTTCTGGTCGACCCGCACGAGCCGCTCGATACCTTCCAGGCCCCCGGCGATGCGCCCGCCGAGAGTGGGGACCGCACTGTGCTCCAGCTCATCGCCCTCGATCTCCTCCGCCGGCAACTCATGCCCCAGACGTTCGGCAACCAACTCCACCAGAACCTGGCTCACGAGGCTGGACTTACCGGACCCCGAAACGCCCGTGACCGCCGTGAGCACGCCCTTCGGAAAGGCGACGTCGAGGTCCCGGAGGTTGTTACGCGTGACGCCGGTGAGACGCAGCCAGCCGCGCGGCTCACGCAAGACATGCGCCGGTTGCGGTGCGGACGAATCAAACAGGTAACGGCGGGTCTGCGACTGCTCGACTTGCGCAAGACCGGCGGGTGGACCGCTGTAAAGTATGGCACCGCCCTTCTCGCCGGCGGCGGGACCCACGTCCACGATCCAGTCGGCGCGCCGGATCACATCGAGGTCGTGCTCCACCACGAACAGCGAGTTGCCGGAAGCCCGCAACTGCTCGAGCGCCGCGAGCAGCGCCTCGGTGTCGGCGGGATGGAGCCCGGCGGAGGGCTCATCGAGCACGTACACCACACCGAACAGGTTGGAGCGGACCTGCGTCGCGAGCCGCAGGCGCTGCAGCTCGCCCGGCGAGAG
>CAZDTG010000427.1:0-2788 GCA_964508005.1 uncultured Steroidobacteraceae bacterium | reverse complement strand
CGCACCTCCGGTAAGGCTTCCGCGAGCGCCGCCGCGGTCTCCTCCGCGGCCTGCGAACGTAACTCCTCGGATTCTTCGATGAGTGGGCAGACCCAGTAAGCCTGCCGCCCTGCCCTGCACGCCTCCACGATCCGCATCACGACTTCGTCGCGCCGCTGCTCGGGGACGACGACCGTTTTGATGGGCGTGCGGCCTGGCGGAAGCTCGTCGATCACCGAGATGTCGAGGTCGGCGTAGGCCGTCATCGCCAGCGTGCGGGGAATCGGAGTCGCCGTCATGATGAGCTGGTGGGGAATGCGGCCGTGCTTCTGTCCCTTCTCCTGCAGCCGCAGCCGCTGCTGCACGCCGAAGCGATGCTGCTCGTCGACGATGACGAGAGCGAGGTGGGCGAAGTCGACGCCCTCTTGAAAGAGGGCATGCGTGCCGACGACCACACGGATCTCGCCCGAAGCGATCGCTTCGAAGGCGCTGCGCCGGGTCCGCGCCGGCTGCGAGCCCGACAGGAGCGCCACTGTCAGGCCCAGCGGCTTGAACCAATCGCGGAAATTCCGCCAGTGCTGCTCGGCCAACAGCTCCGTCGGAGCCATCAGAGCAGCCTGCAATCCGCTGCCGGCAGCACGCGCCGCCGCCGCGGCCGCCACGACAGTCTTGCCGCAGCCCACATCGCCTTGAACGAGGCGAACCATCGGCAGACTCCCCGCGAGATCGGCGTTCACATCGTGCAGCGCACGCGCTTGCGCCTTCGTCAGGCTGAACGGCAGCGCCTCGATGAAACGCTCTTCCAGTCCTTCACCGTCCTCGAGGCGGGTTGCGGGTTCGGTTTTCGCCGCGCGCTTGAGGAGCTTCAGGCTCAGGTGGTGCGCAAGCAACTCCTCGAACGCGAGCCGTCGTTGCGCCGGATGACGGCCCGCGGCGAGCTCTTCCAACTCGGCTTCCCGCGGCGGCCGATGCATGTAGGTGAGAGCGTCTTTCAGCGGCGGAAGTCCCAGCGGCTCGATCATGTGCGGTGGAATCCAATCGCGCACGGCCGCACTGTCGAGCTCCCGGAGAGCTTCTGTTATGAGCGCTCGCAACCGTCCCTGTGGGACGCCCTCGGTGAGCGGGTATATCGGGGTCAGTGTTTCCTCGACCGGCGCAGGCTCTTCCGCGCGGACGCGACGGTATTCCGGATGAACGATCTCCAGACC
The DNA here is from genome assembly GCA_964508005.1 of uncultured Steroidobacteraceae bacterium. Lineage (GTDB taxonomy): Bacteria > Pseudomonadota > Gammaproteobacteria > Steroidobacterales > Steroidobacteraceae > 13-2-20CM-66-19. Next base: position 1,601 of record CAZDTG010000427.1, on the reverse strand, counting down.
AGACGGTCCGCGGCGAATTTCGCCGAAGCACCGGATCCGCGTGCCACGGGCGAGACCGTTCTGCTGGGCGGCCGAGAAATAAAAGAAGCGCAGTGTCAGGAAACCCGAGCCATCGGAAATTCTGCACAGGAGCTGGCGCCTCCTGCGGTAGGTCACCTCGGTGAGCTGGATTTCCCCTTCCACGGCGGCACGCACGCCCGGCAGCAGCGAGCCGATCTGCCACACGCGGGTGCGGTCCTCATAACGCAAGGGCAGGACGAACAACAGGTCCTGCACCTGCGTGACGCCGAGGCGCTGCAGCTTTTCCGCGAGAGCGGAGCCGACGCCGCGCATGGCGGTGATCGGCCGCTGTTCTCGCGGTGAGGTTGCGGCGCTATTGACGACCGCTTCAGCCAAGGTACAGAACGCACTCGATCTCGACGCGCGCACCCCGCGGGAGTTGCGCGACGCCGATAGCGGCGCGTGCCGGGAAAGGCTGCGCGCAATAGGTGGCCATGATCTCGTTGACCTTGGCGAAATGCCCGAGGTCGGTGAGGAACACGTTCACCTTCACCGCATTCGCGAGCGAGCCGCCCGCCGCTGCGGCCACCGCCTTCAGATTCTCGAACACCTGGCGGATTTCGGCTTCGATGTCGCCGGTGACGAGCTCCATCGTCGCGGGGTTCAGGGGAATCTGACCCGACAGGTACACCGTGTCGCCGGCGCGAACCGCCTGTGAGTAGGGGCCGATCGCCTGCGGGGCGTTGGAGGTGTGAATGGTCTGGCGGCTCATCGTCTGGCGTCCTCGTCGGGAGTTACTCGGGATGTTCGTTGGTCTGGTCGGGCTCATCCGCTTCCTGTTCACCGCGCATGGGCTCGCCGCGTACGTTACGGGCGTGAGCGGCGATCGTTCGGGTAACTCGCGTCACATCGGGCATGCGCCGGATGACGCGCATGATGTGCGCGAGATGCTTGCGGTCGCGCACTCGCAGCTCGAATGTCAGGATCGAGGCATCGCTGTCCTGCTCGTCGATCGAGACGTGATCGATGTTGGTTTCGGTACTGGCGATGGCGGCGGCCACGGCTGCGAGCACGCCGGTGCGGTTCGCGACATAGACGCGGATCTCGGAGCTGAGCTCGCGATCCGGACTGGTCTGCCAGCTCACCGGCAGCCACTTCTCGGGATGCTTGCGGTAATCCTCCACGTTCACGCAGTTCTCGCGGTGGATGACGACACCGCGACCGGCGGAGAGAAACGCGAAGATCGGATCGTAAGGAATCGGGAAGCAGCAGCGGGCGTAGGTGACCAGCAGGCCTTCGGTTCCGGCAATGGCCAGCGGCGCTGGCGCGCCGTTACCGTCCTCGGCCTGGCCGGTCGGCAGCAGGCGGCGGGCCACGAGCGGCGCCAGGCGCTCACCGAGTCCGATCTTCTCGTACAGCTCATCGAGATCCTTCATACCCAGCTCGCCCAACGCAGCCTGCTGCGCTTCGGGCGTCACGTCATCGAGCGACACTCTGAATTCGCCGAGCGCCTGGTTGAGCAGCCGCTGTCCGAGCGCGATCGCTTCGGTGCGCCGCAGGCTCTTCAGGTAGTGGCGAATGGCGTTGCGCGCTTTCGCCGT
>CAZDTG010000426.1:0-2795 GCA_964508005.1 uncultured Steroidobacteraceae bacterium | reverse complement strand
CTCGCGTCACCTCCCGGACAGCCGCCTTCATGCGATCGAGCATCGGTGCGGCCACCGAAACCAACTCTCCCGTCTCCACCTCGCCAGCCAGGAATTTGGCGGCCTGTCGTGCCCTGACACGTCGATTTTCCTCTACGTTGCGGCCGAGGGTTTTTCCTCAGACTTCAGGTCTGTATGCATGACGGTAGCGCCGAGCTCCCGCAAACGTGCTTCGAGCGGCGCGGTCGCATCTTCGGGTACCTCGATGACCAGAGCACTCTTGCCGGGCGTGAGTTGCGCGGCGACCTCGTCGAAGAAGCTCTCTTCGACGCCAAAGTTGGCGAGATCTCGCGTGAATCCGATAAACCCGCCGGCGGCGAACCCGATGGCCGAGCCAATGAGCCCAACAGGCGCCCCGATCAGTGCGCCGACCAGCGCACCGATCGGGGCGCGAAATGGCAGCCGGCTGGCCCACTTCTGCTCCGAGACCTTTCCATCGGGATGCTTGACGATGACAGCCACGCCACGGACGGCCATGCTCACGGGATCGCCGGAACTCTCCAGCACGCCAGCCACCTCGTAAGCCTGGGCTTCATTGGAAAAGATGGCGATGATGAGTTGATTCACGGCTAGGCCTCCTGTGGCTCGACCACCTGGCGCGTCATTTGGCGATCAACGTGGTGCCGCCGCGGAAGCCGCTCCCCGCGGCCGCACCCGATCGACGAACGCAACCAGCGCCTGGAGCTGCTCGACGACGAGTTTCTGCGAGCCCTGGTGGGTCAGCTTACCCGCCTTGTCGAAACGCTCGTGCGCCTGGGCAACCATCACCTCGGGCTGGTTGAGTACGAACGAATTGAGGAAAACGAAACACCTGCGCAGGTCATACTGCGCCCGGGCCGATCCGAGCATGCTCGGGCTCGCCCCGGTGATCGCGATCGGTTTCTCGTTGAACGGTTGATTGGGAGGCCGCGACACCCAGTCGATCGCGTTCTTGAGCACGCCGGGAATCGAGTAGTTGTATTCCGGCGTGACGATCAGCAAGGCATCGGCGCGCTGAACCTGATCCCGCAGGCGGCCGACAGACGGGGGAAATCCCACCTGGCGAACATCCTCGTTGTACGCAGGGATCTCATCGATGTGCGCGGTCTCGATCGTCGTTTCCGGGGGCGCCCAGTCAGCATAGGCCCGTAGCAGCAAAGCATTGTAGGAGCCCTTGCGCAGGCTGCCGCAGATACCAAGGATGCGGAGCATAGGTTTCTCCTGGTAGGCCCACAGCCCACCGAAACGCCATCCTCCGTCAACCCTACCGCGGCGGAATTGATGGGCATCAATGCTGCCCGGATCCGCTACGCCGCCTCTCTCCTACGTAAACTAAGGTAGTAGCCTGTGACGCCTTGGGCGCACGTGCGATACTTCTCGCGGCTGCCTTATTGCTCTGCCAACGCTGGGCATGGCGCGACGACTTGAGATATTCGAGTTCATCCTCCTGAGCTCGCTGATCAAAATCGCTGCTGTTCGGAAAGCGATGCAGCGGGGTGGTCAGATACGACAGAAGCGCCAAAACACCTTCCGCAGCGAGTGTCCATTTTCGGGAAACTCGCCGCGCGCATAATCTGTGCCCCGGTCACGGCCCGAGTGCTCGCCTGGCCGGACCTGTAGAGTGTGCTGCCGTTCGCGTCATCAGGATCTTCTGAGAGGTGATTTCATGAGCGTCCTGTTTAGCCCGCTGCGCGTCGGCGAGTTCGAGCTCGTCAACCGCATTGTCGTCGCTCCCATGTGCCAGTACTCCGCCGTTGACGGCTGCATGACCGACTGGCACGTGATCCATCTCGGCAGCCTCGCGCTCTCGGGCGCTGCGCTGCTGACGGTCGAGGCAACCGCCGTGCTGCCGGAAGGCCGCATCACGTACGCGGACGTGGGGTTGTGGGACGACGCCACCGAGCAGGCGATGGCGCGTACGCTCGCGAGCGTGCGGCGCTGGTCTGACATTCCGATTGCGGTGCAACTGGCGCATGCCGGGCGTAAGGCCTCGACGGAGGTGCCGTGGAAGGGCGGGCAGCAGATCCCACCGGGCGCCGAAAACGGCTGGCAGACCGTCGGTCCGTCGGCGTACCCCTTTTTGCCGGGAGAGCGGGCGCCCCTCGCGCTCGATCACGCGGGGCTGCGGAGCGTGCGCGAGGCCTTCGCAAGCGCAGCACGGCGCGCTGCGCGCCTGGGCGTCGAGGTGGTGCAGCTGCACGGGGCGCATGGTTATCTGCTGCACCAGTTCCTCTCGCCGCTGTCAAACCGCCGGACGGACGAGTACGGCGGAAGCCTCGAGAACCGCATGCGCTTTCCGCTCGAGGTATTCGAGGCGGTCCGGGCGGCCTTTCCGGCGGACCGGCCGGTGAGCATGCGCATGTCGGGCACGGACTGGGTCGAGGGAGGTTGGGACATCGCCCAGACCGTCGCGTTCGCGCAAGCACTCGAGGCGCGCGGCTGTGCGGCCGTTCACGTCTCAAGTGGCGGGCTCGACCCTGCCCAGCGCATCCCAGTGGGTCCCAGCTATCAGGTCCCGCTTGCGCGCGCCGTGAAGGCGGCGGTGCGCGTACCCGTGATCGCGGTCGGGCTCATCACCGAGTTCGAGCAGGCGGAGGCGATCGTCTCGACCGGGGATGCCGATCTGATCGCGCTGGCGCGCGCGATCCTCTTCAATCCGCGCTGGCCCTGGCATGCGGCCGCGCACTTCGGCGCACGCGTGCGGGCGCCCGAGCAGTATCTGCGCTCACAGCCGCGGCAGTACCCCGACCTGTTTGACATCGGGCACTGAGTAGGCG
>CAZDTG010000425.1:0-2800 GCA_964508005.1 uncultured Steroidobacteraceae bacterium | reverse complement strand
CTGCGTCGGACACGTCCGCGTCGGCTCCGGCGAAGTCGACCCACAAGTCCAAGCACCACAGCACCAAGAAGCACTCGAAGACGAAGAGCACCGACTCGTCCAGCGCGCCCAAGTAAGCGGCAGCTGAACAGCACTAACTCCGGAGCCCCGCCCTCAAAAGCGGGGCTCTTTGTTTCTTTGTAGGATTTTTCCGACGGCGTTTTGGGCGGTCCGGCTACATCGGGCCTGACGGGTGCCGCTGGCGCTTTGCGCACGTACACGCGACATTCAGTCGCATGACGATGAAAGACTTCCTGTCACTGGTGGCGGTCGTCGTCGGCATGCTTCTCGTCCTGGTCACTCCCTGACGGGTAACATGACTGACTCGCGGGCCTCGAGCCGCGTGCAGCTGCAGGGTGCACAGATGACCAAGATACCAGAGCAACAGCAGCAGGCCGCCGCCGCGAGTAACCGCGAGCTCGACCGGCTCGTCGAGGCCCGCACGCTCGAGCTGTCGGCCCTGTCGAGCCATCTGCAGAGCCTGGCCGAGAAGGAGAAGTCCAAGCTGGCGCGCACGCTGCACGATGAGCTCGGCGGGCTGCTTACCGCGGCGAAGATGGACCTGTCATGGCTGCAGTCGCGGGTCGAGAAGCCCGAGCACCAGGAGCGCCTGGCGCAGCTCGGCAGCGTGCTCGATGAGGCCATGGGCCTCAAGCGGCGGGTCGTCGAGGAGCTGCGGCCCTCGTTGTTGGATCACTTCGGACTGCCGACCGCCCTGCGCGCCTATGTCGACTCGGCGTGCGCCAAGGCGAGCGTGCGAGCCGAGATTCACCTGCCCGACGACGGCGCACCCATTTCGAAAGAGATTGCGATCGCGCTGTTCCGCATCGTGCAGGAGGGCGTCAACAACATCATCCGGCACGCGCAAGCGCAACATGTCGTGCTGGAGCTGACGGCCGACGGCAGCGAGTACGCGTTCACGCTTCGCGACGACGGACGCGGCTTCAATCCCAATGACGCGCGCGACAGCTGGCCTCACGGAATCATGGGCATGCAGCACCGCGTGAGAGCATTGGGAGGGCGGTTCTCCCTGGAGTCCGCTCCGGGAAAGGGGACGACACTGCGCGTCGCCGTGCCGGCGGCAATGCCGGCGGGCCTGCAAGCTCAGTGACTCGCCACGGGGGGCGCCCACTTCGAGCGCCCGTCCACCACGACGGCCTTCAGCAGCGCGATATCCCGCATCTTGTCGAGGAAGTAATCGGCACCGGCGGCGAAACAATGGTCGCGCACGAAATCCGACGCATAGTTGGTTAGTACGACGATGAGCGGCTGCGCATCGGGCGGATAGAGCTGCCGCGCCTGCCGGATGACGGCCACGCCGTTGCCTTCGGCGAGCTCGATGTCGACCACCAGCACGTCATAGGTCGATTCCTGCAGCCGCAGCACCGCGTCCGATTGTGTGGCGGCTTGCGCCGCGACCGCGATCCGTCCGGGCTCGGACAGCAGGTCGATGAGCCGCCGCGAGAGCACGGTCGAGTCTTCGATGAGCAGGATGCGCCGCTCAACCGCGGTGCCGCTGGCGAGGCCGGAAGAACGCTCTTCGGCTGTGCCCATGGCGCTCACTGCAGCAGGTTGTTCTTGATGGCGTAGTAGGTGATGTCCGCATTCGTCTTCATGGCCATCTTCTCCAGGATCCTTGTGCGATAGGTGCTGACGGTCTTCACGCTCAGGAACAGCTTCGCCGCGATTTCCGACACACTCTTACCCTCGGCGAGCTTGCAGAAGATCTGGAACTCGCGCTCCGAAAGCACGCTGTGCCGGGGCTCGCCCGGCGCGCCCTGCAGGCCGCTGACGAGCATCTCGGCGAGCTCCGGGCTCACGTACCGTCCGCCCCGCATCGCCGCGCGGATGGCGCGGCACAGCTCGCCGTCATCCGCGGTCTTGCTCAGAAAGCCACTCGCTCCGGCGCGCAGCACGTTGAGCCCGTACTGATTCTCCGGATAGGCGCTCAACACCAGGGTTGCCACGGACTCGTGGTGCGCCTTGATCTGCCTGAGAACATCCAGTCCGGACATGTCGGGCAGCGACAGGTCCAACAGAAGCACGTCACAGGGAGTGGCGCGCAGCAGGGCGAGCGCCTCGCGGCCGTTCTTCGCTTCGCCCACCCAGGCGAAATCCGACTGGGCCTCGATGATCTGCTTGAGGCCGATCCGCACGAGCTGGTGATCGTCTACGACTGCGACGCGTATGCTCGGCATGGCGAATTTATCGTGACACTCCCGTGAGCCGTTACCCAGGTGTCCGCACTCCTCGTGCGGTATCGAAGGCTACCCATAGTAACCCCGGATCGATGTGGGAGGGTGGGCACCGGCAACGGGAGCTACAACGCAACGGACTGTAGGAATCCTCCGACATGGCGGGCGCCGCACCCCCCCGAAGCCCGCCGCCAGATCAGCTCAGCGCAGCGAGTCCTGCAGGCTGGCCGGCTCGTCCTTGTCGCCGGGGCCGACGGCTTCTTTGCCATTATAGGTCTCGAGCCGGTTGTAGAGCGTCTTCAGGCTCACCCCGAGAATCTCCGCCGCCTTGCGCTTCACGTGGCCGCAGTAGGCGAGCGTCGCCATCGTGACGCGCCGCTCCACCTCCTCGAGAGGCGTGCCCACGCGGATGGTGATGGTCGTGCCGTCATCCGTCTTCGGCGGGGTGTCGGAGATGGCGACATCGAGCTCGATGATGTCGTCGGCCATGATGAACGTGCGCTGCACGTAATTCTTCAACTCGCGCACGTTCCCGGGCCAGCTGTGCTGGTACAGGCGCACGAGCG
>CAZDTG010000424.1:0-2808 GCA_964508005.1 uncultured Steroidobacteraceae bacterium | reverse complement strand
GAGATGAAGATGAGCTCGGTCGCGATCCTGGTGATGCCCTTCATCGTGCTCCTCGGCACCGCCGTCGCGGTGAGCACGGCGGGCGGGCAGGCGGGCGTGGCAAACCCCGGTGCGCACGGTTTCTCCGAAATCCTTTACGCCTTCACCTCGGCCGGCAACAACAACGGCAGCGCATTCGCCGGCCTGTCCGCGAACACGCCGTTCTACAACACCGCGCTCGGGCTCGTGATGTGGCTCGGGCGGTTCTGGCCGATCTCCGCGGTGCTGGCCATCGCAGGATCGCTGGCGGCGAAGAAACGCATACCGGTCACCGCCGGCACCATGCTCACGTACGGGCCTACCTTCATCATCCTCCTGATCGGCACCGTGCTGCTCGTGGGAGCCCTGACCTTCGTGCCCGCGCTCGCCCTGGGACCGATCGTCGAACACCTCGTCATGTGGGGCGGTTAGAAATGGCTGAATCGATTCGCAATTCCGCCCTCGGACCCCACGGACCCGCGGCCCACCTCCCGCGCCCCGTCGCCCCGAGCAAGCTGTCGATGTTCGATCGCGCGCTCGTCGGACCGGCACTCCTCGACTCCTTCCGCAAGCTCGACCCTCGCGTGCAATGGCGCAACCCCGTCATGTTCGTCGTCTACATCGGCAGCATCGTGACGACGGCGCTGTGGTTTCAGGCGCTCACGGGACGGGGCGAGGCCCCTTCGTGGTTCATCCTGAACGTCGCCATCTGGCTGTGGTTCACCGTGCTGTTCGCGAATTTCGCGGAGGCGCTCGCCGAAGGCCGCAGCAAAGCCCAGGCCGCAGCGCTGCGCGGCCTGAAGCAGGCGGTGTCGGCGAAAAAGCTGGCCGATCCGACCGACCGCTCACGGCAGTCGCGCCTGCGGGCAGACCAGTTGCGCAAGGGCGATGTCGTGCTCGTCGAGGCCGACGATTACATTCCCGGGGATGGTGAGGTCATCGAGGGCGCGGCCTCCGTCGACGAGAGCGCGATCACCGGGGAGTCCGCGCCCGTGATCCGCGAATCCGGCGGCGATTTCTCATCCGTCACTGGCGGCACCCGCGTTCTGTCCGACTGGATCATCGTGCGCATCACCGCGAACCCGGGCGAGACCTTCATCGATCGCATGATCGCCATGGTGGAGGGCGCCCGGCGCCAGAAGACCCCGAACGAGATCGCGCTCACCATCCTGCTCGTGGCGCTCACGCTCGTCTTCCTGCTGGCGACCGTGACTCTGCTGCCGTATTCGCTCTACAGCGTCGAGGTCGCCAGGCTCGGCACACCCATCACCATCACCGCTCTCGTCGCGCTCCTCGTCTGCCTCATCCCGACGACCATCGGCGGACTGCTGTCGGCGATCGGTGTCGCGGGCATGAGCCGGATGATGCAGGCGAATGTGATTGCCACCTCCGGCCGCGCGGTCGAGGCGGCGGGCGATGTGGACGTGCTGCTGTTGGACAAGACCGGCACGATCACGCTTGGCAATCGCCAGGCAGCCACATTCATCCCCGCCGCTGGCGTGTCGGAGGAGGAGCTGGCCGGTGCCGCGCAGCTCGCCTCACTCGCCGATGAAACCCCGGAGGGACGCAGCATCGTCGTTCTCGCCAAACAGCGCTTCAACCTGCGTGAGCGTGACCTGCGCTCCCTCGCGGCGACCTTCGTGCCGTTCTCAGCGCACACCCGGATGAGCGGTGTCGATATCGGCGAGCGCAAGGTTCGCAAGGGCGCGCCGGCGGCCATCCAGACGCACCTCGAAGCGCTCGGGCAGGTCTTTCCGAAGAGCATTCTCACGACGGTACAGGAGGTGGCCCGTCGCGGTAGCACACCACTGCTGGTGAGTGACGGCCCGCGCGTGCTCGGCATCATCGAGCTCAAGGACATCGTCAAGGGCGGCATCAAGGAGCGGTTCGGCGAGCTGCGCCGCATGGGCATCAAGACGGTGATGATCACGGGCGACAACCCTCTCACCGCGGCGGCAATCGCGGCCGAGGCCGGCGTCGACGACTTTCTCGCCGAGGCGACTCCCGAGGCGAAGCTCGCCCTCATTCGCAAGCACCAGGCCGAAGGCCGCCTCGTCGCGATGACCGGCGACGGGACGAACGATGCGCCCGCTCTGGCGCAGGCCGATGTGGCCGTCGCCATGAACACCGGCACCCAGGCGGCCAAGGAAGCCGGCAACATGGTCGATCTCGACTCGAATCCGACCAAGCTCATCGAGGTGGTGGAGACGGGCAAGCAGATGCTGATGACGCGAGGCTCGCTGACGACCTTCAGCATCGCGAACGACCTGGCGAAGTACTTCGCGATCATCCCGGCCGCGTTCGCAACCACCTATCCGCAGCTGAACGCCCTGAACGTCATGCATCTCGCGAGCCCGCTCTCGGCCATCCTCTCCGCCGTAATTTTCAACGCTCTCATCATCGTGGTGCTCATCCCGCTGGCGCTGAAGGGCGTGAAATACCGCGCCCTGGGCGCGGCGGTACTGCTGCGCCGGAATCTGCTGATCTACGGGCTGGGCGGCATCCTCATCCCGTTCGCGGGCATCAAGCTCATCGACCTGGCGCTCGCCATGACCCATCTGACCTGAGGTGCCGCAGCATGAGCGCACTACTTCGTCCGGCTATCGTGTTGTTGTTCATCCTCACCGTGCTCACCGGCGTCGTCTATCCTCTGGTGGTCACCGGAATAGCGCAGGTCGTGTTCCCCACGCAGGCTGGCGGCAGCATCCTCATCCAGGACGGTAAGCCCGTCGGCTCCCGTCTCATCGGCCAGAGCTTCAGCGATCCGAAACACTTCTGGAGCCGGCCCTC
>CAZDTG010000423.1:0-2819 GCA_964508005.1 uncultured Steroidobacteraceae bacterium | reverse complement strand
CTGGCAGGCGAGCGGCCCGCAGAGCTGGCTGAAGTGCTGCGCAGCATGGTGGGTCGCTTGCCGGACGGCCGAGCCGAGTCGATCGCTGAGCCGCTGATCCCGCTCCTCGACACGACGTTGCTGACGAACGCGCCCGGGGAGCCGCGGGTGGGTCACCAGGTTCTTGCAGAGATTCACTCGGCGGACCGCATCGATGTAGTCATGGCCTTTATCCGCCGCAGCGGCATCGCGCCGTTGATGCCGGCGCTGCGCGACCATTGCGCCGCGGGGCGCGGCCTGAGGATACTCACGACTACCTACACTGGCACGACCGAGTCGCGTGCACTCGATGATCTCAAGAGCTGTGGCGCGGACCTGCGGGTGTCGTACGACACGGGTGGAACACGTTTGCATGCCAAGGCCTGGCTGCTGCACCGGAAATCGGGGTTCTCGACGGCCTATATCGGATCCTCCAATCTAACGCACTCGGCACAGATTAGTGGGCTCGAGTGGAACGTCCGCGTCTCGGCCGCTCGCAATCGCGACGTCGTCGACAAAGTGGCCGCGGTTTTCGAAGGCTACTGGCACAACCCGGATTTCCGACCCTACGACCCGGAGGAGTTTCGAGCGCGTTGCGAAGCTGGGGGCGACGCGCGAACGACCATACTCCTCGCTCCGACCGACCTGCGACCCGAGCCCTTCCAGGAACGGCTGCTCGAGCAGATCGCGCTCTCCCGGCAGCAGGGACACCACCGCAATCTCCTGGTGGCGGCGACCGGGACTGGAAAGACGGTTATGGCCGCGATCGACTACGCGGCACTGCGCGAGGTTCTGCCCCGGGCGCGGCTGCTGTTCGTCGCGCACCGTGAAGAGATCCTACTGCAGAGCCGCGCGACCTTCCGGCAAGCGCTGCGCGATCCGTCTTTTGGAGAGCTCTGGGTAGGCGGCTCTCGACCCGAGCGCTTCGAGCACGTATTCGCATCCATCCAAAGTCTTAACAGCACTGGGCTCGCGCACCTGAGTCCGACACACTTCGATGTCGTCATCGTCGATGAGTTTCATCATGCGGCGGCTCAGTCATATAGGGCGCTGCTGGATCACGTGCGGCCTGCCGAGCTCATCGGGCTGACCGCTACGCCCGAGCGCAGCGATGGGCTGCCGATCCTCGAATGGTTCGACGGGCGTATCGCGGCGGAGCTGCGCCTCTGGGATGCGATCAGTCAGCAGCGCCTCGTTCCCTTCGTCTACTACGGCATTCACGACGACACGGACCTGCGCAACATCCCTTGGCGGCGCGGCCGCGGCTACGACGCCGACGGCCTGACGAACCTCTTCACCGCGAACGACTCCTGGGCCCGGTTCGTTCTTCAGGAGCTTGAGAGACGCGTGGATGACCTCGGCCGGATGCGAGCGCTCGGCTTTTGCGTCGGCATCGACCACGCGCGGTTCATGGCGCGGGTATTCCGTGACGCCGGCGTTTCTGCGACGGCCATCTGGTCCGACACTCCCGAGTCCGAGCGCCGTACCGCGCTGACTGATCTGGCTTCGCGACGGGTGAATGTCGTGTTTTCCGTCGATCTCTTCAACGAAGGCGTCGATGTGCCGGCGGTCGATACCTTGCTGATGCTGCGTCCGACTGACAGCCCGACACTGTTCCTGCAACAGTTGGGCAGGGGTCTAAGACGGAGCATCGGTAAGTACGCTTGTACCGTGCTTGATTTCGTCGGGCACCACCGCAGGGAGTTTCGTTTCGACCGGCGCTTGCAGGCGCTACTAGGTGGAACCCGCAAGTCGCTGACGCAACAGATTGAAGCGGGCTTTCCTTTCCTGCCGGCGGGCTGCCACATGGAGCTCGATCGCGTAGCCACGGATATCGTGCTGGAGAACATCCGGACTGCCGTGCCGTCGCGATGGACTGAGCGGGTGGACGCGCTGCGGCGGTTGGCTGCTCAGGGCGAGCGCTGCACGCTGGCGCGATATCTAGAGGAGACCGGCCTGGAACTGGAGGATGTCTATAACGGCGGCAAGAGCTGGTCGGACCTTCGCGAGGAGGCGGGTCTCGCCGACCGAACGAGCGGTCCGTACGAGGCGAAACTGAGGCTTGCGTGCGGGCGGCTGCTCCACATTGATGACCAGCGCCGGCTCGAGGTCTATCGGCGCCTTTTGCAGCACGAACAGCCGCCGGAGCTGCAGGACCTTCCGCAACCCGAGCGGCGCCTGTTCCGAATGCTGGTAGGCTCACTTGTCGGCGCGTCCGTACCGAAGACGACGCCCCTGTCGGAGGGTGCCAGGCTGCTCTGGGGTCACCCGCAGGTGCGTGCAGAGGTTCTAGAGCTCCTCGACGTCCTGGCCATGCGGATCGAGCACGTCGCCATACCGTTGTCGACCGATCTGTCAGTGCCGCTGATGGTGCACGCGCGCTACACGCGAGTCGAAATCCTGGCGGGCTTCGAGGTCGGAGAGGGTGCCAAGGTGGCGCCCTGGCAGACGGGGGTGTACTGGGCATCGAATGCCCGTGCGGATCTCCTGGCCTTCACCCTGGACAAAACCACGGGGCAGTTCTCACCGACGACCCGCTATCGCGACTACGCGATCAGCTCCGAGCTCATTCACTGGGAGAGCCAGTCCACCACACGAGCCAACAGTGAGACGGGCCGTCGTTATCAGTGTCACGCGACGACGGGATCCCACATCATGCTGTTTGCGCGTGAGCGCAACGATGAGCGGGCGTTCTACTTTCTCGGTCCCGCTACGTACGTGAGGCACGAGTCCGAACAACCGATGGCCATCATCTGGCGACTTCAGCACCCGCTGCCGGGTGACCTCTTTGCGGCCTTTGC
>CAZDTG010000422.1:0-2823 GCA_964508005.1 uncultured Steroidobacteraceae bacterium | reverse complement strand
AAAGCCGTCCTTGCCGCATGCCTGATTGCCGCCGTTCAGAGTAAGGCCAGAAGACATTCAAATGACCGCTTTCCCCTCGCACCCGGATTGCCTCAGTTCGGAAACTTCAATTCCCGCTCGATCGCCTGGAAGCGGGGCTCTTTGCGCAGCGGATCAAGGCTGCGCTCCTCCTTGAGCCTCGATAACCAGGGACTGCGTAGACGCATTGCCGTATCGAGCCAGTCGAGCGCCTCGGCCGGCCGACCCCACTGCGCGTAGATCTCAGCGTAGAGATACGCCCCGGCGTCGCCTGCGGAAGCCCGAAGCTTGGCCAGCTTCGCCTGTGCATCGCGATGCCGCCCGAGCTTCTCATAGGTCGCCGCCAGGCATACCTGCGCCAAGATGAGTTCGCGCCAGATTTCGCACTCCGATCGAGAGCGCTCGAAGTTGCCGAGCTCGTAGTAGACGTTTCCGAGCTCTACGTGTACGAGCGCATTGTCGGGAGAGAGGGCGACGGCCTCATTGAACGCGGCGATCGCCTCGTCATAGCGCCTGGCAACTTCCAGCGCTAGGGCGAGCGCCTCATAACTTGGTTGATTCAAGGGGTTGAGCTCCACCGCGCGGCGCGCAGCGGCGATTCCCGAATCAACGTGGCCCATGGCGGCGGCAAATGTGGAGTAGTCTCGCAGTATCCGCTCACTGCCTGGCGCGAGCGCCGTCGCACGCTCGAACTCTCTCTCTGCGCGCGCAAAGTCAAGGGACATCTTAGTCACCAGGGCCAGTGCCAAATGACTGTCGGCAAGCTCGGGAGCCAGCTGCGCCGCCTTGAGTGCCTCGGCTTGCGCTGCCTCATGGTTGTTGCGCCCGAGACCCGGGGCATCTAGCTCGATGGCAAGGAGTGCAATCGAGTGGGCTACGCGCGCCAGAGCGTAATTGGGATCCTGAGCCACCACCTCGGCGAAGCCGGCAATCGCTTCTTTCAGGGCCCGATTATCAGATGCCGACCAATAAATCCTCGAGGCGCGCAGGTAGGCGTCGAACGCGGCCGGATTGCGCGTTCCACCCAGCTCGACTCTCGCCGCCATGTTGCCGAGCAGTTTCACCTTCAGCGCCGCCGCAACGGCATTCGCGATCTCGCTCTGCAGTCTCAGGATATCGCCGAGGTCCCGGTCGTAAGTCGCAGACCATAGATTCAATCCCGTGACAGCGCTGGTGAGTCGCGCGGTGACGCGCACCGTGTTCGCCGATCGCCGTACGCTCCCTTCAAGGACTGCCGCCACGTTAAGTCTGTGCCCAACAGTACCGAGGTCGACATCTTTCCCTCTGAAATAGAAAGACGAGGTGCGACCTACGACCTGCAGCCCGTCGATGCGGGAAAGGGAGTTGAGCAATTCCTCCGTGAGTCCGTCGGAGAAATACTCCTGGCTGGGGTCGCCACTCATGTTCGCAAACGGCAGTACTGCAATGGAATGGGGAGGCGGGGAAAAGACAACCGCACTAGCGGATGCCATGTTCGCGGGGAGTCCCGACTGCGACGGCGCTTCCACGCGGACACTGGTGACGCTCGCTCCCGAGCGTACGCGCCAGAGCGCATAGACGCCGGCGAGGAGCGCCGCCACGGCGAGCGCGGCGATGAGGGCCAGGGCCGGCAATCGCGGACGCCGAACCGGAGCGGTCGTGGCGGCTGTGGATGAAGTCGCTTCGTCCCGGGCGGCCGCTCCACGCCCGCAGGACACCGGCTTGGGCTCAGCGAGAGAGGCTTCTGGCAGCGCCGCTGGCTCGTGATGCGAAGGGGGTGCGGATCCCGGGGTCACCCCGGAGGCGGCGGACACCGGCACCGGGGCCGAGGCGCCTGAAGCAGCTTCAAGGTCGGGTTCGAGAGTTCCGATAAAGCGGTAGCCGCGGCGCGGGAGTGTCTCGATATAGCGCGGCGTCTCCGACGTATCCCCGAGTGCGCTGCGCAGCTTGTGGATCACGGTGTTGAGACCCGTGTCGAAGTCCACAACACCCTTGGGCCAAAGGAGCGCGATCAGCTGCTCGCGAGGCACGACGCTGCCGGCGTGAGCGATCAGTTCCCGCAGCACCTGCACCGGCTGCTCCTGTAGACGGATTCGGGTGCCGCCGCGCTCGAGATCCCCCGATTCCGGGTCGAGCACCCACCCATCGAAGCGGAGTTTTCTGCTGCTCACGTGCGATCAGCGCCGGGTAAGAGTTAATCCAGCAACAGGTCAGCCTCAGACCATGGAATGGCGGCGGCCGCTCAGTGACTCTGCAGTCCGCAAAGAACCCCCGGCCCTCGGGCGCTGCGTTGGGTTCGAAGACCGAGGATTCAACTCGACAAACACAGAGGAGACTGCCATGTATCGCCTCACGACCACGATCATGATCTCTGTCCTCGCTCTGGGCTATCAGTTGGCCAAGGCCACTCCTCTCCAAGATGATGCGCCTTCTGTCGTCGTCCGCTTCGCTGACCTCGATCTGACGCACAGCGACGGCGTCGCGGTGCTCTACCGGAGGCTGAAGGGTGCGGCCGAGACGGTCTGCGCTCCCCAGAACGGGCGCGATCTTGGAAGCCAGACGCGCTACAAAACCTGCTGGCAGAGCGCCCTGGGCACGGCGGTGGCCAAGGTCGACCAGCCCGCGTTGACCGCATACTACCGAGCGCAGTTCAAAGGCCGCAACGCAACATTTCAAATCGCTCAGAAGTAGATTCGGTGCTGTCCTTGATGCCCCAGGGCGGCCGCCCCGAGCCGCCCTGCGTCGTCGTTGGGGTCCCTCTCGGTCAGGCAGCTCGGGCGATCCGCCAGACTCTCCTCGACCGACGACAAGCGGGGCCGACCTCGT
>CAZDTG010000421.1:0-2855 GCA_964508005.1 uncultured Steroidobacteraceae bacterium | reverse complement strand
TGGCAGCCCGGTGCTGCTCATTCATGGCACTGGTGGACCTGCATGGTTCGGCAGCGTCGACCGTTTCGCGTCCCGTCATCGGGTCGTCGACTACGACCGCCGGGGCTTCGGCAGCTCAACGCCTGTCAGCGCTCGGGGTTATCTCGACACGCAAATCACGGACGCGATGGCCCTGCTCGAAAAACTCGGGCTGCGAGATTCGGTCGTGGTAGGCCACAGCTGGGGTGGCCTCGTGGCTCTCGGTCTTGCCATCCGAGCGCCAGAGCTCGTCAGCAGGCTGGTTCTGATGGAGCCGCCTTTGCACGCCAAGAAGAGCCCGACCCCGGCCTTCCTGGCAGCGTTCATCAAGGTGCAGTTGCTGCGCAAGTTCTCGGGAGAGCAGGCCGCCGCGCGCGCCTTCTTCGCCTTCGCGATGGCGCGCCGCGGCGGCCCTAACACGTGGGATCGGCTGCCGAGCGAAGCGCGCGCCGAGATTCTCCGCAACGCCGCCGGGAGTCTAATCGAACTCGATGCCGGCACCGGTGAGGAGTTGTCGGACGCCGAAGTCTCAAGCATTCGGAAGCCGGTCCTGATCCTCAAGGGCGCATCCACACAGGCGATCTTTCAGAATGTGACCGATCGGTTGGCGGCGAAGCTGACGCATGCCCAGGTCCGCGTCCTCCCTGCCGCCGGCCACATGATGCAGTTCGATCAGCCAGACGAGTTCGAGGCCGCGGTCCTCGACGTGGCAGGCTAAGCCGCTGCCTGTGGGGTGCACTTATTCGATCAGGTCGGGAGCGGCTCAGGGTTGGTATGATGCACCCTACGTAGGGTATGAAGAAGACGAGCGTTTACCTGGATGAGG
Organism: uncultured Steroidobacteraceae bacterium; assembly: GCA_964508005.1. Lineage (GTDB taxonomy): Bacteria > Pseudomonadota > Gammaproteobacteria > Steroidobacterales > Steroidobacteraceae > 13-2-20CM-66-19. Next base: position 2,011 of record CAZDTG010000421.1, on the reverse strand, counting down.
ACGAGTCGGAGGCACTGAAGAGGGTCTCCGCCACCACCGGCCGCGCCCAGGCTGAACTGATCCGGGATGGGGTGCGGAAAGTGATCCGCGAGATCGAAGGCGAGGCGCGCGTCTTCCGCAGCCTCGGTCGCGGCCGAGGTCGGGGCAAGCCCTACTCCCGATGGAACGCTAGCGATCTCTATAAGAAGGTGATGGGGCCGCGGTAGGTGGCCCTCCTGGTCGACGCCGGCGCTCTTTACGCCCAGGCGGACGCGGACGAACCTAGGCACGCCTCGATAGTCCAGCATCTTAAGACCGAGCGTGGAGGGCTTGTCACTACAGAGCTTGTGGTGGCTGAGGCCGACTATCTGATCCTCGACCGCCTCGGCATCAACGTCGAACTCGCCTTCGTCGATGACCTTGCGCACGGTACGTTCACGGTGGAGTGCTTGAGCAGAGCCGAGCTAGCGAAGGCCCACTCGATCATCGAGCGCTATCGCGACCTGAAGCTGGGGCTGGCGGATGCGTCGCTGGTGGTAATCGCACAGCGCTACAAGACCACGCGCATCCTCACTTTCGACGAGCGAGCGTTTCGTGCCGTGTCCCCGCTCCAGGGTGGCAGCTTCACGGTGCTGCCGGAACGGCGGTGATTAGCAATCGAGGCGGGATTCATACTTGCTGCACGCAGCCCAAGACCGCACCAAGAAAGCTCGAGCGCAGCGCGGCCCGCAGGGCGATCGCTGAAACGGTCGGCACGAGTAGCTCCTCGCGTCTCGGGCGGGCCGTGTCACAGCTGTGTCACGCATTCGCGGAACCAGGAGGACACAGAAGGACTGACGAACGACCCCGCGGGGCAGCGATATTCCTGCTCCTCGATGAAGATCACGTATTCGCCCGCAAGGACGTAGAAAGCCTCGGCACAGTTGTGGTGGATGTGCATCGGAGGCCCGAAGTTCGGCGGCTCGTCTGCTTCGAGGAGCGAGAAAGCGCCTTCCGTGTCTTGCTCACTCGCCTTCAGGGACATCTGGAACCCACCCAGGTCGATTGGCCGTCCTTCGCCTGGGCGGTGTACGAACCCTCGCCCCATGCTTTCCCTCCTCCTATTGCTGCGGCGGAATTGCCGGTAGGCCGGCCCGAAGGAGAGCGTCGCCAAGCTCAGCCTTCTTGTCCGGGTTCGCGAATCGCGCCGACCGGATCGCGGTCGCTACGGTGACGTCAGGCTTCAGCTCTCGCAACCGGTCTGCCACCACTTTGGCATCTTCACCATGGCCGAGGTTGGCCAATGCGGCAGCCCGCAAGACGTAGGGCATCGTAAATCGCGGATTTGACCGAGCTGCCTTGCCGGCCGCATCGGCTGCTTCCCCAAAACGGCCGGACGCGAAGTGTGCGTATGCGAGACCGATGCAGGGCAGATACAGAAGGGGATCGAACGGGCTCAGGCGAACGGCGCGCACAGCCTGATTGACGGCCGCGGCATCATCCCCCATCCACGCGCGGACGATGGAACTGAAAGCGAGAGCGAGCGCCGAAGAGCTCGACAATCCGAAAGATCGATCGAAGGCGGCAAGGTTGCGGCCGTACAGCAACGCCGAGCGGCGTGCCCGCGAGATACGAGCTCTCGGAGACGATTGTGCAGAGAAGGACGATCCCCGTGTCGACTTCCTTCAATCCAACGGAATCCTTGGTGTTGTTGAGGTCGGTCACCGTCGTGATGTGGTGCACCGCTCCCATCGAGGTGAACAGCTCGACGTTACGCGCCAAGCGACGTTGAAGTCACCGCCGGTCTTCGCGACGCCGACCAGGTGGTCGTGTCCTAAGCCTCTGTCTAAGTCGGATGCTCGATTCGATACCTGAGATGCCTTACGTAGGGCGAGGCAACCACCTCGATCGGTGCCAGCTTTTCGTGACCGAGTGGCGCAAAACCGCGTCGCAGATGTGTCACGCATTCGCGGAACCAGGAGGGGCGAATGGTCGACGACTAGCGGTCACCTGCTCTCCCACGTGCTCGACGAGGCTGCCTATCCTATCGCTG
>CAZDTG010000420.1:0-2881 GCA_964508005.1 uncultured Steroidobacteraceae bacterium | reverse complement strand
TCGCTCGTCACCGTGCGGCGCTCCTTCCATACCCTCAAGGGCAGCGGCCGCATGGTGGGCGCCCGCGAGCTCGGTGAATTCGCGTGGTCGGTCGAGAACCTGTTGAATCGGGTACTCGACAACACCCTGACACGGACGCCCGCGATCCTCGCGCTCTTGCGTGAGGCCGTCAGCGCATTACCGCAGCTCATCGAGCAGCTCGAGAGCGGCCACAAGCCGCGTGCCGACATGTCCGAGATCGCTTCGCGCGCGCATGCCCTTGCCGCAGGTAAGCAGCCGACCACTACGGCGCGAGGCAGGGCTGGCTCCACTCAGGAGGACGCCGATTCCGGCGGCACTGCCACCGTAGCCGTGCCGAGCTTGCCTGGGGCTCCTCAGCCGCTCGCGACTCCCGGCGCGCCCGCATCCGCTGCGGCGCAGTCGTTCGGCGGTTCGGCGTCAACGCGACCGGCCGGGCAGCCATCGAGCCCGGCGCCGTCCGCTTCGTCTGCTCCCTCACCTGGGGCGACGTCCGTGGCCGCGCGCCCGGCCGCTGCGGCGCCCACGCCCACCGCTGCAATGCCCGCCGGTAGTCCCGCTTCGCGCTCGGCTGCACCCGTTGGACCCGCCGCGTCGGCGTCGGCGCCGCGGCCCCTGGCTGCTGTCCCTGCGCCTGAGGCCGCAAAGCCGTCGGGCCAGGACGACGCGCTCCGCGAGATCTACGCGCGTGAGACAAACACACACATCGCGACCGTCCGGGCGTACCTCGACCGCGAGAGTGGGTTGCCGGAGCCGCACCTCCTCCCCGAAGACGTTTACCGCGCATGCCATACGCTCTCCGGGAGCTCGAAAATGGCGCAGGCGCGCCACGGCACGCGCATTGCCGAGCCCCTGGATCACTGGCTGCGCCGCGTATTCGGCAGCGGACTCGGTCTGACACAGCAGGACCTGACCCTGTTGGCCGACTGCATGCGCGCGATGGAAGCCGTCGCGATGCATCTCGACGAGCCCACGGGATATTTCGTGACTCATTGGGAGCTGCAGGGGCGGATTACCGAAGCCGACAAGGCTCTGGACCAGCGAATTGCCGCCGCTATGGCGGCTCGCGCCGCGCAAGAGGCATCGGCCGACGGGGTCGTGTCCCCCGAGGTGACGAGCGCCGCGGAAGAGCCCGAAACGCCGCAAGACGCGGCTGACTTCGATCCGGAAGTGGCGTCGATCTTCACCGAGGAGGCCACGGAGCTCATCGAAGTGTCCGAGCGGGCGCTCAGCGACTGGCGGTCGGAACCCGGCAGCGCCGAATTCCGCCTGGCACTCAAGCGCCCGCTGCACACCCTGAAGGGCGGCGCGCGCATGGCCGGCATCATGTCCATGGGCGACCTCAGCCACGAGTTGGAAACGCTCGTGATGCAGGTCGATAACGGCTCGGTGGCGCCGAACGAGGCGCTCTTCGATGTCATACAGGCGAGCCTCGACGAGCTGGCCCGCATGCGCGAGGTCGTTGCGAACGGCCGCCGGGTTTCCCCGGCCCGCGCAATGATTGCGCGCATTCATGCGCTGTCGCGCCCGCAGGCCGCGCAGACGGCAGCGGGGCCCGCTGCGGCGGCGCACGCCCCCGGCGCTCCGGGCTCCGCCAAGGGGGCCGCCCACGCGGGGCAATCGGGATCCTCACCTTTTTTTTCAGAGCCCATTGAGGCCCCGCGGGCCGACATTGCGCGGCTGACACCGCAGACGCCCGCCGCCCTGCCCGGGCACTCGGCGGAAGACTCGCTCGCCTTACCCGATGATCTCGCGGAGACTGTCCGGCATGCATCGCCGGGCTTTGGCGCCGCTGCCGAGTCATTGCAATCGTTCGACCAGCAGGGTGAGGCCCCGGCGCAGCCCGGAACGCAATCGGCTGACGGGGCCGAATCCTCGATGTCATGGCAGGCCGGTGGGGCCGGTCGCGATGCTCAGCCGTTGCCCGAGCCGGGCAGGTCAGAGGCGTCCTGGCCGGCCGATCCGAGCCCAGAAGCATCCAACTCTGAATTGCGCGGCGCCGCGCCGATCACCAACAGCGACGCTGATTCCAGCGCCAATGGCGACGCCGGCATCCTCGTGGTCGAGGGGCCGTCGGAATTCGATTCGTTGCCCGCCGTCGACGCTCCCGCGCCGGATATCGAGCGACTCTCGGCTACGGGCACTCACGGTGCCTTGCCGGAGGACGGCGCACCTGCGGCCGCCAAAAGCGTCTCGATCAGCTTCGAGCGCCGTGCCGAGCCGAGAAACAACGACGACGGACTCCTGCCCCCGCAGCCGGTACCTCCCGGCCGCGAGCCGGTGGCACCGGTCGAGCGCCAGGAAATGGCGCGCGTGGACGCGGAACTACTCGACACCCTGTTGAACATCTCCGGCGAGGCGAGCATCGCCCGCTCCCGCCTGGAGCAGCAGCTGGGCTCCTTCGACTTCAACCTCGGTGAGCTGTCACGCACGGTGACCCGCTTGAAGGAGCAGCTGCGCAGCCTGGAAATCGAGACCGAGGCGCAGATTCTGCACCGCCATGAGGACGAGGGCGGCCACCGCAGCGAGTTCGATCCGCTCGAGCTCGACCGCTACTCCTCGATCCAACAGTTCTCGCGCGCGCTGGCCGAGACCGCGAACGACGTCGCGAGCATTCAGCAGCTGCTCGAGAACCAGGCGAAGGACACGCAGACGCTGCTGCAACAACAGGCGCGCACGATCACCGAGCTCCAGAACGGCCTCATGCGCACGCGCATGGTGCCCTTCCAACGCCACGTGCAGCGACTCGCCCGTATCGTGCGGCAGGCCGCATCGGACACCAACAAACGCGCGGAGCTCGTCGTCGAAGGCGCCTCGGGCGAGCTCGACCGGCAGGTCCTGGAGCGCATGCTGCCGCCGTTCG
>CAZDTG010000419.1:0-2885 GCA_964508005.1 uncultured Steroidobacteraceae bacterium | reverse complement strand
GAGATCAGTGCGAAGTTTCATTGAGGAGAAAACGTCGCGGAGAGCCTTCAAAGCGGCTCTGTTGAGCGGCCTTCTGGCCCTCGCTCTTGGAGGCGGCCTGCAGGGCAAACCGATGACAAGTGTGGAATCTTCACCCGCACCGACGTGCACTATCAGGAGGGGCGCAGTTTCATGGGCGGCTCGTTCAGCGGCGACCCGAACGATCCCGGACAACGTGTGCTGCGCGCGTTTGATATCCAGACCGGCAAGGCGGTATGGGAGCTTCCGCAGACCGGCGACGGAACTACGTTCGGAGGCGTGCTCAGCACTGCCGGCGGGGTGGTCTTTTATGGCGCCGATGACTACTCCTTTGCCGCCGCGGACGCGAAGACCGGCAAGCCGCTTTGGAGCTTCCAGGCGAGCCAGCCCCCGCGCGCCTCCCCGATGACCTACCTGTTCGACGACCGGCAATATGTTGCTGTCGCAATCGGTTCTGACATCATTGCATTCGGACTCCAGAACTGACCGCAGATTTCGATGAGAAGCCCAACACCCACGACAACCACAACCACAACCACAGCGACAGTCACAGCCACCACCACAGTCACCACCACAGCCCCGGCACGGCGACCCGCGATCGTCCTGGTCCACGGCGCCTGGCATGGGAGCTGGTGCTGGCAGCGGGTCGCCCCGCTGCTGCAGAAGCGCGGGCTGCAGGTCCGGACTGTGGACCTGCCCAGCGTCGGGGCGAAGCCGGGATCGGGAATCGACCTGTCAGCGGATGCTGCCGCGGTCGAGGCCGTCATCGACCGTGTTGCCGGACCGGTAATCCTGTGCGGGCACTCGTACGGCGGGATGGTCATCTCGCACACCGCCGCCAAGCGCGTAACTCGCCTCGTCTATCTGTGCGCGTTCATGCCGGTGGAAGGAGAGTCGCTCCTCGATATTGGCGGAGGGCGCCATGCCCCGTGGGTACAGATGCTCGAGGGCGGCTTGATGACAGCCGATCCTGCGCGGGCTGACTCGGTTTTTTACAGCGACTGTGAGCCGCACATCCGCGAATGGGCGAAGCGCCAGCTTCGACCGCAGTCGATCGCCACAGTCAGGGAGCCCGTGCCGAAACCGGCCTGGCGGCATATACCTTCAACGTACGTCGTCTGCACGAAGGACATGGCGATGCCGGTCGACCGGCAGCGGAATCTGTTTGCGCCGCGTGCCACCGAGGTGGCCGAGCTCGAGTCCGATCATTCGCCGTTCCTATCGCAGCCGGCCGCATTGGCTGACCTGTTGGCCGCGCAAGCTGATTAGCCCACGCAAACCCCGCCGCCTTCCTCAGCAGCCGCCGCGTTAGCTCGGAACAAACGGAACAGATCCCGCCCCATGCCGTAGTCGTTCTGCTCCAGCGCCGGGGGAGCGCTCGTCCGCCGTGAGAAAATCTCATCAGGCACATGCACGGTCAGCGTACCCGCGAGGCTGTCGAGCCGCACGATATCGCCATCCCGAACCTTCGCCAGCGGGCCCCCGCTCAGGCACTCTGGTGACACATGGATTGCCGCGGGCACCGTACCCGATGCCCCCGACATGCGCCCGTCCGTGACCAAGGCGACCTTGAACCCCTTGCTCTGCAGCGAGGCCAGCGCGGGCGTGAGCTTGTGAAGCTCCGGCATTCCATTGGCCCGAGGTCCCTGATAACGCACGATCACGACGACATCCTGCGCGAGCTTGCCGTCATCGAACGCCTTCATGACGTCATCCTGGGCGTCGAACACCCGGGCCGGAGCTTCGACGATGCGGTGTTCGCTCTTGACCGCGGATGTCTTGATCACCGCGCGCCCGATATTGCCGCGCACAAGCTTGAGACCGCCATCCGTGCTGAAAGGATCGCTCGCAGGACGCAACACCGAAGTGTCACCGCTTTTCGTCGGAGCGGCGCGCCACCCGAGCCCTTCGGGCGACAACCACGGTTCCTGCGTGTAGGCGTCGAGGCCAAGGCCTGCGACGGTCTGTACGTCCGCGTGCATGAGACCGGCGTGGAGAAGCTCCCGCACGAGAAATCCCATGCCGCCCGCCGCGTGGAAATGGTTCACGTCCGCGCTGCCGTTGGGATAGATCCGCGCCAACAATGGCACGACGTCCGAGAGCTCGCTGAAGTCATTCCAGTCAATGACGATCCCGGCCGCGCGCGCGATCGCAACGAGGTGAAGCGTGTGATTCGTGGAGCCTCCGGTGGCGAGGAGCCCGACAATCGCATTCACCACGGCACGCTCGTCTACTACACGCGCGAGCGGAATGTACTCTTTCCCGAGTGCCGTTATGCGCGCCGCCCTCTGAGTGGCCGCGGCGGTGAGCGCGTCACGCAACGGTGTGTTAGGAGGTACGAAGGCGCTGCCGGGCATATGCAGGCCCATCACTTCCATCAGCATCTGGTTGCTGTTGGCGGTTCCGTAGAAGGTGCACGTGCCGGCAGAATGATAGCTGTCGCACTCGGACTGCAGCAGCGCCTCGCGGCCGACCTTGCCCTCGGCGAACAGTTGCCGGACGCGGGCCTTCTCCTTGTTGGGCATGCCGCTGGGCATCGGGCCCGCGGGCACGAACACCGTCGCAAGGTGGCCGAAAGCCAGCGCGCCCATGAGCAGACCGGGCACGATCTTGTCACATACACCGAGGCACAGCGTCCCATCGAACATCCCGTGAGCAAGCGCGATGCCGGTCGACATGGCGATCACGTCACGGCTGAACAGCGACAACTCCATGCCAGCGTGTCCCTGCGTCACGCCATCGCACATCGCAGGCACGCCGCCTGCCACCTGCGCGGTGGCACCCGCATCGCGGGCCGCGGTTCGAATGAGGCCGGGATAGCGCTCGAACGGCTGATGGGCGGAAAGCATGTCGTTATAAGCCGTGAC
>CAZDTG010000418.1:0-2895 GCA_964508005.1 uncultured Steroidobacteraceae bacterium | reverse complement strand
GGGCCGGGTTGCGGCTCCAGGGACGGTACTACGAGTATGCACGCGCGGATGGCTGGGCAACCGCGCCGACGCAGTTCGCCGCCGAGCGCAAGGTTGCGTTAGTCTTGCGGTTTCGTTCACCCGGTGTGAAGGCTCACTGCAATGAAGTTGCACCAGTTGCGTTATCTCGCCGCCGTGGCCCAGAGCGGTCTCAACATCACGGCGGCCGCCCAGAAGCTGCACACGTCGCAGCCGGGTGTGAGCAAGCAGATCAAGCTGCTCGAGGACGAGCTGGGTTTCCAGATCTTCGTGCGCGAGGGCCGCAATTTGACGCGCATCACGCCTGCGGGACAGCAGGTGATCGATCGCGCGTTGCGGATCCTGCAGGAAGCGCAGAGCATCCGGGATCTGTCGACGGAGCTGCGCGATGAGGGCAGGGGCAGCTTGTCGATCGGCACCACTCACACGCAGGCGCGCTACGTATTGCCCGATGTGATCCGCCAGTTCCGCGACCGCTACCCCAACGTGCGCCTGAATCTGCATCAGGGCACTTCCGAGCAGATCGCCGAAATGGTGGCGCACGATCGCATCGATTGCGCGATCGCGACCGGCTCGGAGAATCTCTACTCCGACCTGACGCTACTGCCCTGCTACGTCTGGCACCGGACGGTCATCGTCCCCAAGGCGCACCCGCTGGCGGGCGCGGGGAAGCTCAGCTTCCGCACCCTGGCTGCTTACCCCCTCATCACCTACACATTCAGCTTCACGGGCCCGAGCTCGCTCCACGAAGCCTTCGCCAAAGCGGGCCTCACCCCTAACATCGCCATCACCGCCCGCGACGCGGACGTCATTCAAACCTACGTCCGCCTCGGGCTCGGCGTGGGCATCGTCGCGCACATGGCCATCGACGAACACGACCCCGACCTGGTCGCCGTCGATGCACGGCACCTGTTCGCGGCTCACACCACCTGGATCGGCTTCCGCCGTGGCACGCTGTTACGGAAGTACATGTATGATTTCGCGCAGCTGCTCGCGCCGCACCTCGACCGCCGCCTGGTCGATCGCGCCCACCGCGCCGCAAACGCGGCAGAGGTCGAGCAGCTGTTCGCCGATATCAGGCTGCCGGAACGGTAGCGCGGGAAATGCGGGAAGGCAGGGCAGGCGTGAGCGAAAAAAGCGTGCGCCGTGGCCGAAAACTAGGCGAAAAACCGCTGTTGCCTGATTCCTTCGATGGGCTCAGCCGGCTGATAAACGACATCGTACCGGTGCAATGCCGCCAACGCCTCCTGGGCGTTCTCCTCCGGCGGCAACTCGAACGATTCGAACCCACAGCGCGCCAGGAGGAATATCTTGTCCTGCTTTACGCCAGCGCCCACGGCCCGCAACTCACCTGTGAAGCGCAGCCGGTCGCGCAGCAAGCGCCCGTAGCTGAAGCCACGGCCGTCCCCCACGTTGGGGAACTCCACGGCAACCAAAGCGAACCGCGGCAACACATCCGCAAGACTCTCAACGCTCTCCGCGGGCGCCAACCGCACGCCCAGGAGTCCCTTGCGGGCCAGCCACGCAGCCGTGTCCTTGCGGAGCTCCGCGAGGGGTACAATCACGGGGTCGGCGTCGGTGGCGTCCTCGCGGAACAGACGCCACTCGTCCGCCACAACCTCATGCCGCCGCAGGATGCGTCGCATAGGCGCGCTCCTTGAAGGGCTGGATACCAACACGATGGACCATATCGATGAACCGCTCGCCGTCGAGCCGCTCGCCCCGATAGACTTCCACGATCCGCTCGATGGTGGCCGCAACCTCATTCTGCGGCACCGATGGTCCGATGACCTCGCCCAGCGCGGTGAAGCCATTCACCGAGCCGCCGAGCGTAATCTGATACCACTCCTCACCGTGCTTATCGACGCCGAGAATGCCGATATGCCCGACATGGTGATGACCGCAGGCGTTCATGCAGCCTGACATCTTGATCTCGATGTCGCCGAGGTCGTAGAGATAGTCGAGGTCGTCGAAACGCTGCTGAATCTGCTTCGCCACATTCAGCGTGCCGGCGTTCGCCAGGCTGCAGAAGTCCAGTCCCGGGCAGGCGATCATGTCCGTCAGCGTGCCGATGTTGGGCATGGCCAGACCGGCGGCGTGCAACTCCGTCCAGACACGGAACAGGTCGTCCTGCCGCACGTCGCCGAGCAACAGGTTCTGATTGTGTGAGACCCGGACATTGCCGAAGCTCACCCGGTCGGCGAGGTCGGCGACCGCCTCCATCTGCTGCGAAGTGATGTCGCCCGGATTCTCGCCGTGGCGCTTGAGGGAGACGAACACCGCGCGGTACCCCGGTACCTTGTGCTCGCGGGTGTTGTAGCGATACCAGGCCTGGAACTCGGGCTCGCGGCCGGCCGCGGCATCGATGTTCCGCAAGTCCTCATAGGCGGGCGGTGTGAAATGGGAGCGCACGCGATCCACTTGCGCTGCTTCGAGCTTTGGCGCGTAGTCGCGCGCCGCGGCCCACTCGGCCTCGACCTGCTCGCGAAAGCGGTCGATGCCCACGGACTTCACGAGCACCTTGATGCGTGCCTTGTGGATGTTGTCGCGGCGGCCTTGCCGGTTGTACACGCGCAGGATGGCTTCGAGGTAGGAGAGCAGATCCGGAAGCGGCAGAAAGTCGCGGATGGTCTGCCCGATGATCGGCTGGCGGCCCAGGCCGCCCCCGACAATCACCTGGAAGCCGATGTTGCCCTGCCCGTCGCGCTTCAAGTGCAGGCCGATGTCGTGCACTTCAGAGGCGGCACGATCCTGCGGGGAGCCGGTGACGGCGATCTTGAACTTGCGCGGCAGATAGGTGAATTCGGGGTGATGGGTCGACCACTGCCGGATGATCTCGCAGTACGGCCGGGGATCGTCGATCTCGTCCTTCGCGAT
>CAZDTG010000417.1:0-2895 GCA_964508005.1 uncultured Steroidobacteraceae bacterium | reverse complement strand
TCGCCATGCCGCCGCTTCAGGGAGCGCGCGACCTCGGGGGGCATGTATTTCTCATCGTGCTTGGCCAACACCTCATCGGCGACGAAGGTGCCATCCTTGCCCATGTGGCCATGCGCCACCACTCCCGTTCCCTCCCTGAACAGGTCAGGCAACACCCCGGTGTAGCTCACCGGGACGTCGTGCTTGAAGTCGGTCACGACGAAGCGCACCTCGAGACTTCCCGGCGAGCGCTTCACACTGCCTTGCGTGACCATGCCGCCGAGCCGGAAGTGCTCACCGCTCTTCACCTGGCCGGCAGCGACCTGTGTTGGATCGAAGAAGAACGTGACGTTCGATCGGAACGCGCTCAGCGCCAGGGCTCCTGCGACACCCACGCCGGCCAGGATGCCGAACACCAGAGTCATACGTCTTTGCCGCGGCGTCATGTCGTCTCTCCTCCTCCCGCCCGAATCTCTCCTCCCGCTCGCATCTCCAGGCGGCGGCGCGCATCCTCGCGTGACCGCGCGAGCAGGCGCCGGGCCCATATGATGTTCAAAACCACCACGACGAGTGTCAGCAGGTACGAGGGCCACACGTAGGCGGCATAGCCGCCCATATCGAAGAACTCGGCCAGTCCCTTCACGGAGTCACCGCCTCACGGATCCAGCTCGCCGCGCGCTCGCGGCTCAACACCTCGCCTCGCAACCGGACGAGCAGTACCGCGACGAAAAAGAGCGTGAAACCGAGGAGCATCATGAGAAGCGGTATGAGCATCGCGGCAGGCATGGCCGGTTTAGCCAGCTTCATCACGGACGGCGCCTGGTGCAGAGAGTTCCACCATGTCACGGAATAATGAATGATCGGCACGTTCACAATACCCACTATGGCCAGTACGGCGCTGGCGCGGTCCGCCCGCTGCACGTCCTCCAGCGCCGACCGCAGTCCCATGTAACCGAGGTAGAGGAACAGCAGGATGAGCTCGGAGGTGAGCCGCGGGTCCCATTCCCAGTACGTCCCCCACATCGGCTGGCCCCACAGCGAGCCCGTCACGAGCGCACAGAACGTAAACGAGGCTCCAATGGGCGCACAGCTCGCGGCGACTGCGTGAGATACCTTGATCCGCCAGATGAGGCCAACCGCAGCGGACACCGCCATTGTCGTATAAACCATCAAGGACATCCATGCACTCGGAGCGTGGACGTAAATGATCCGGAAGCCGTCGCCCTGCTGATAATCCGGCGGCGCCAGCACCAGCCCGCCATAGAGACCTCCCAGGATCAACAGCGCCGCCGGCCACCCAAACCATGGCGTCAGCCGTGCAGCCAGGCCATAGATATACGGGGGCGAGCCGAGGCGGTGAAACCATGTCCAGGCCATTGTTCGCTCACTTCACTCCAGGTTGACTCGCACCGCGGCCGCGGTAGCCAGTGGTGCCAGCGTAATGCCGAGTACGGCGAGAGCACCGAGCAGCTGCAGCGGCGCCCCGAAGCTCTCGCCCTTGATCGCCAGCTCGGTTGCCCGCGCGCCGAAGATCAACACCGGCATCGCCAACGGCAGCGTCAGCAACGACAACAACGCGCCGCTGCGCTTCACTCCCAGCGTGAGCGCGGCCCCCATGGACCCGATCAAGCTCAACGCCACGCTCCCCACACCCACCGACGCAACGATTCCGGGAACCGCCGCGGCCGAGACACCGAGGGAGAGCCCTGCAAGCGGCGCCATCAGTGCGAGAGGCAATCCGGTCAACAGCCAGTGTGCAGCAGTCTTGGCAAACAACAGCCAGGTCAGCGACTGCCCCGACAGCGCGTACTGCTCGAGCGTGCCGTCGTGGGCGTCATCCCGAAACAGGAACTCGAGCGCCAGCTGAGAGGATAACAAGGCCGCCACCCACAACACACCCGGGGCGACCTCTCGTAAACGCGACAGCTCCGGCGAAATAGCCAATGGAAACAAGGTCGTAACGATCGCAAAAAAAACCAGCGGCTGCACCAGCTGCCCGCGTTTGCGGAACGCCAGTCTCAAATCGCGCGCGAGGGTAAGCCCGGCCGCGGCCCAGAAAGAGGTCCCGGCCCGCGGCTGCGCTCGCGCTATCGTACCCTCGTTCAACAGTCGGGCTACGGCGTCACCTGTGTGTGCTACTGGATCACTCACGCGCGAGCTCGAGCCTCCGCACGACGGTCGCGCGCACCGAAAGCTCATGGTGGATCGCTGCGACCACAAGGCCACCTCGGTCCAGATGCTCCTCTATCAGGGCTCCCACCAGGAGCTGACCTTCCTTATCCAGATTCGTCGTAGGCTCGTCCAGAAGCCACAGGGGAACCGTCATCAGGGCCAACCCCGCCAGGGCGACGCGCCGTTTCTGTCCAGCCGACAGGGTGCGCACCGGCCGGTCGGACCATGTGTCCGCGCCCACCCGCCGCAATGCCATGTGGATCTCGCCGCGCGGTACCGGCCACCGCACCCCGATCCAGTAATGCAGGTTCTCCGTCGCCGTGAGATCCACTTTTAACGGAGGTTCGTGACCAATGTACGCTAGATCCCCGTGAAATCCCTGAAGATCCTCGCGGATGCTGCGCCCACCCCAGAGCACCCGCCCTTCCTCCGGGTACATCAGGCCGCTCAGAGTCCTCAGGAGACTGGTCTTCCCCGCGCCGTTGGACCCGGTGATCTGCAGGCATTCTCCGCTGCTCACCGAAAAGCTGACATCCCGCAGGACGTGGCGATCTCCTCGCCAGAGATGCAGATTCTCGGCTTGCAGGCGAGCGGTGTCGGGAGCGGCTGGCAATGGCTGGCGCCGGTGGCTGGTAGCTGGCGCGCGAGTCTCGCAAATTCAGTGGTTTAGCGCCATGAGTACCAACCGACGGCTGGCTCATCACCTTCGTGTTGCCGGACGCCCGATTTCCGGCGGGTTCCAGC
>CAZDTG010000416.1:0-2908 GCA_964508005.1 uncultured Steroidobacteraceae bacterium | reverse complement strand
CAACCCCTCTTCATACAGCCGCACGAAGGCTTCGACGACGGCGCGCGAGAGCTGCGCATCCATGGTGAAGCGATCGTTCGACCAATCCACGGAATCGCCAAGCCTGCGCATCTGCGAGGCGATGGTGCCACCCGACTGCTCTTTCCACTTCCAGACGCGCTCGACGAACGCCTCGCGGGTGAGATCCGTGCGCTTGCGCCCCTCCGCATTGAGCTGCCGCTCGACGACCATCTGGGTCGCGATGCCCGCGTGATCCGTTCCCGGTTGCCACAGGGTGTCATCGCCCCGCATGCGGTGATAACGCGTGAGCGCGTCCATCAGCGTGTGCTGGAACGCGTGCCCCATGTGAAGGGTGCCGGTGACGTTTGGCGGCGGGATCACGATGGCATAGGGCGTCCCCCGGCCGCTCGGCGCGAACCACCCGTTGGACTCCCAGCAATCGTAGATTCGCCGCTCGATCTCGTGCGGCGCGTAGGTTTTTTCCATTGAATCAGGATATCGGCCCAGGTCGTCGGGCGATTATAGCGGTCCGGGCCGCTCCCACACGGGAGGGGCTAGTCGAGGCGGATGTTGTGTGACGCGGGCTGCACTCCGAGCTCGCGATAGGCCTTGAAGCGCGCGCGGCCGGACCGGCGGCGCGCGTCGTCGCCGTCGATGATTTCGGCAACCCGCCGGGTTCGGGAGAGGCACGCCGGCAGGTCGGCGGCGAGATTGATGATGATGTCGACCTCGGAGGCTGGCGCCACGCCTGAGCTCAGTAGAACCGGGGTTTCCGCGAGGGTGCCGTTGCTCGGGAGCACCTCGTGGGGCACAAAGCTGCCGTCACTGAAGGTCCAGAGCATCTCGTCAAAGGCTTTCAGCTCGGCGGGGTCCGTGTGCCACACGAGCACGCTCTGGGAGGCGAGGTACGCCTTTTCCGTGAGCTTGCACGCGAGCTTGAGGCGCGCGGACGAAGAGGGGTCTTCGAGGATATAGAAGTCGACCCGCCCGCCGGGCCACCCGCCGCCCGCGGCGCTGCTAGCCGACGCGGCGAGCGGCGATGAGCCGTCGCCGCTCGAGGCGGCAGAAGCGGATGTGTCGACGTTTTCGGCCATGGCTCATGCCGTTGCGGATCAGAGCCCGGCGCGATGGATGAGGAAATCCGCGAGCAACGGTGTCGGTTTTCCCGTGCTGCCTTTCTGCGCACCGCCTTGGTATGCGATGCCCGCGACGTCGAGATGCGCCCATTTGAGTCCTTGAGTGAATTTGCCCAGGAACGCCGCCGCGGTAATCGCGCCACCCTCGCGACCGCCGATATTGGCGAAATCCGCAAAATTGCTCTTCAGTTGCTCAGCGTACTCTTCCGTGATGGGCAAGTGCCACGTGCGATCGTCGGCGCGCACTCCGGCATCCACCAGCTCACGCACGAGTCCCTCATCATTGCCCATGACTCCGGAGTGATGGTGCCCGAGAGCGACCACGCATGCACCGGTAAGAGTGGCGATGTCGATGACCGCCGCGGGATTGAAGCGGCGCGCGTAATGGAGGGCATCGGCCAGAATGAGCCGGCCCTCGGCATCGGTGTTGAGGATCTCGACCGTCTGGCCCGAGGAGCTGGTGGCGATGTCGCCCGGCTTGATGGCTTTGCCGTCCGGCATGTTCTCGACCGCGGCGATGAGGCCGACCACCCGCAGCGGCAATTTCAGCTCCGCCGCGAGATGCAAGCAAGCGATCACCGCGGCGCCGCCACTCATGTCGAACTTCATCTCGTCCATCGACGGCGGATCCTTGAGCGAGATGCCGCCGGTGTCGAAGGTGACACCCTTGCCGACCAGCACCACTGGAGGCGCACCTGCCTTGCCGCCGCGGTACTCGAGAACGATGAACCGTGGGGGCTGGGCGCTGCCCTGCGAGACCGCGAGCAGGCAGCCCATCTTCTCGCGGCGGATCGCGGCTTCATCGAGCACCTGCACCTTTAGGGAAGTGTGGCGCTTCGCGATGGCCCGTGCCTCCTCGGCGAGGTATGTCGGCGTGCACACGTTGCCCGGCAGATTGGCGAGGTCACGCTGGATTTTCTGGGCCGCGGAGACGGCCGCTCCATGCTCGAGACCGCGCTCGGCGTCCTCGATGCCGCCCTTGCGCACCGGACCGGCGAGCACGCGCTGCAGGGCCGCCGGCTTGGGCTTCTTGGCGGTCTTGAGGTCGTTGATCCGGTACAGCGCCGAGCCGGCGATCTCGGCGATCGCCCGGCCGAAATAGTAGTCGTCGAGCTCTTTCGAGTCCGGACGATCGATCGCGACCGCGACGCTGCCAATGCGGGTCCGCCCGATCGCCGTCATCGCCGCCCCCCACGCTTTGCGCCAGCTCTTGCGCGCGAAGGTCTTCTTCGCGCCGAGCCCCGTCAGCAGCACCCGCGAGGCCTGCACGCCCGGTAAGTCGGGGAGCAGCAGTGTCTCGCCCGCGCGCCCGGGAAAGTCCCCGCGCGCCAGCAGTTTCTTCAGCTTTCCACCGGCTGCGCCGTCGATGCTCTGCGCCTCACCGGACAGTTCCCCCTCCTCGAAAATGCCGAGGACGATGCAGTCGACCGCCAGCGTTGCCAGTCCCTTGGTCCAGACTCCGAATTGCATTCGATCTCCCCTATAGTGGCCGAGCCCATGGCATTCACCCGCGGCGCATGAGCGTTTCAGGCGCGGGAGCGTTTCGAATTACCGTAATCTTAAACGCCTGGCGCCGCCGTGCTGCATTTCGTGTTGATTCAGCGCAGCGGCGGCGGCGGGCAGGCGCTGAGTGTAACCTAAGACCCCGCCGGCTTTCCGGCGTGCAAGCGGCATAGGAAGTCGGTTGAGGAATATTTTCGGGCGCTACATCCTGCGTGAAGTCGTGACGGCCTGGCTCGTGGTGACGAGCGTGCTGCTCATCATCCTGCTGG
>CAZDTG010000415.1:0-2913 GCA_964508005.1 uncultured Steroidobacteraceae bacterium | reverse complement strand
GGGTTTCTTCTGGCTCATGGCCGCGGATCATAACGAATCCGGCGGAGCAGTAACGCATGTGCCTGCGGCGCTATCGGGAGCCGGTCTGGGCCTTGCCCGGAGCGTAGGTCGGACCTTGCGGGGACTGTGCGGGCGCGTTCGTCTCGGCCGAGTTCGCCGACGCGGCCTCTGCCGTCGGGGGTTCGCTGGCAGGCAGCACGCTGGCTGTAGCTTTGTGCGTCGCGTTCGCGACATCTGGTGCTGCCGCCGCGGCGGTCGCACCGTTCGACGTCGGCGACGAGGCTGGTTGCTCCGTCTCCTCCTCGCGTCGGATCATCTCGCCGGCCAGCGCGAGATAAGACAACGCGCCTCTCGATTCCTTGTCATGAAACAACACCGGCTTGCCGAACGATGGGGCCTCGGCCAGACGGATGTTCCGGGGAATGATGGTGCGAAAGACCTTATCGCCGAAATGGGTGATGAGCTGTGCGCTCACCTCGTTGGCGAGGTTGTTCCGCGGATCGAACATCGTGCGCAGGATGCCTTCCAGCTCGAGGCCCGGATTCACGGCGGCGCGGATCTGCTCGATCGTTCCCAGCAATGCCGTCAGCCCCTCGAGGGCGTAGTACTCGCATTGCATGGGGATGAGCACGCTATCCGCCGCGACCAGCGAGTTTACCGTCAGCATGTTGAGCGCCGGCGGGCAATCGATGAGGATCACGTCGTAGGATTCGCGCATCGGCGCGAGCGCGTTGCGGAGCTTCGTCTCACGCCCCGCTGACATCTGCAGCAGCCGCACCTCGGCAGCCGTGAGATCCTGGTTCGCGGGCAGAAGCTGAAAGCCGCCCGGCTCGATCGCCAGAACCGCGGCGCTGAGCTCGATCTCCTCGAGCAGAACGTCGACGGAGCTGCGCTCGAGCTGCGACTTATCGACGCCGCTGCCCATGGTCGCATTGCCCTGCGGATCGAGATCGAGCAGCAGAACCCGGCGCTTCGTAGCAGCCAGCGATGCCGCGAGGTTCACCGCTGTGGTGGTCTTACCGACGCCGCCCTTCTGGTTCGCTATCGCGATGACGCGCTTCATGGCGACAGTGTACTTCACCGTCGCGGATTAGCCCCCGAACCGGTAGCCAGAGGCCGAAACGGGTCATGCACGGCGGCAATGGT
Organism: uncultured Steroidobacteraceae bacterium; assembly: GCA_964508005.1. Classification (GTDB taxonomy): domain Bacteria; phylum Pseudomonadota; class Gammaproteobacteria; order Steroidobacterales; family Steroidobacteraceae; genus 13-2-20CM-66-19. The sequence goes on along the minus strand of CAZDTG010000415.1, from coordinate 1,767 downwards.
ACTGTCGCGACGCGACCACTGTCGCACCGCGGGAGCCTTGCCCGCTTCGGTCAAGGAGTGCCTTACGCCACCAATTTCCGCGCGCTCGCGCTGATCCGGTCGCGGGCCATCTGATCCGCGACGGAATTCGTGGCGCGGCTCTCGCGGCGCGCGCGCTCGAAAATCTCGGTAAGGCGTGCGGGAATGGCGTAAATCTCGGCCGCTACCTGAGCCTCGGTGCTGCCGCCATGGAACTCGCGAGCGACACTGATGATGCCGCCGGCATTGATGACGTAGTCCGGCGCGTAAAGAATGCCCGCGAGCTGCAGTGCCCGGCCGTCCTTGTCGTCGGCAAGCTGATTGTTCGCGGCTCCGGCGATGATCCGGGCACGAAGGCGCGGAACGGTTCGCGCGTTCAGAATGGCGCCGAGCGCGCACGGAGCCAGCACGTCGACGTCTTCCGAAAGAATGCTTTCGACCGGTACCTCGACCGCTTTGAACTCATCGCACACGCGTTGGGCTGGGGCGGGACGCACGTCGGCAATGCGCAGGTGTGCACCGTCGGCCGCCAGCATCCGGCACAAGTGGTAGCCCACTCCTCCGACACCCTGTACCGCGACAGTCGTACCACTGAGATCGGAGCGGCCTAAACGGAATTTCACCGCCGCCTGGATTCCGAGATATACGCCAAGCGCGGTCTTCGGGCTCGGATCGCCGCCCACTTCGCCCGGATTACGGCCGAGCCCACTCACGAACGACGTCGCGCGCGCTACGCTCTCCATGTCCGCCATCGTCGTTCCGACATCTTCGGCAGTGATATAGCGGCCTCCGAGCGAGTCGACGAACCGGCCAAACGCCTCGAACAGCTTGGGAGTCTTCGCTTTCGCCGCATCGCCGATGATGACCGCCTTGCCGCCGCCGAACGGCAGGCCGGCCATAGCGTTCTTGTAGCTCATGCCCCGCGAGAGCCGCAGCACATCCACGACCGCGGCTTCGGTCGACGGGTAAGGCCACATGCGGCACCCGCCCGCGGCCGGGCCGAGCGCGGTCGAATGCACGGCTACGATCGCATGCAGTCCCGCGGTCGCGTTGTGACCGAACACGACGAGCTCATGGCCGTCGAATTCCCGCATTGCATAGATTTCCATCGTCCGACTCCCGTCCCATCCCCGCGGCCGGCTCAGATTACCCACCTGGCGATGCACGCCGCGTCACAAAAGTTGCTCTTTCGAGAGCCGTGATGAAATATCTGTTGCACTTCAGCGCGACAGGGCGAGACGAGTCATGCAAGTGGAGCTCGACCGGAGCGATTTGAGAATCCTGGACCTCATCCAGGAGCACGGCGACCTCTCGGCCGCGGACGTCGCCGAGCGGCTGGGAATGACGGCCTCGACATGCTGGAGACGGCTGAGTCGCCTGCAGGAGCTCGGCGTCATCCGGCGGCGGGTTGCGCTGCTCGACCGCGAGAAGGTCGGCTTGAACGTCACGGTGTTCTCACATGTGAAGCTCATGGGCCACGGCCGCGATGCGCTGCTGCGTTTCGAGACGGCGGTGCGCGAGCACCCCGAAATCCTCGAGTGCTACACGATGATGGGAGAGACCGACTTCCTGCTGCGGATCGTGTGCCGCGACATCAAGGCGTACGAGGCGTTCTTTCTCGACCACCTCTCGCGCTTTCCGGGCGTGCAGTCGGTCAACTCCTCGATCGCGCTGGCGGTCATCAAGGAAACGACGACCTTGCCGCTCGGGGCTACGTCGGTGGCGCCGTCGTCCACCAGCTCGCGCTAG
>CAZDTG010000414.1:0-2920 GCA_964508005.1 uncultured Steroidobacteraceae bacterium | reverse complement strand
GCCTACACCGACGCCCGGCTGACCAAGACTTCCTGTGCCGGCGCGCTGACGTTTGACGGCACGGCCTGCTCGGGGGGTCCGAGCCCGGTCGCGCCGATAGCCAGCAGCGGCGACGCGCTGCTCGGCGCACCGTGGTCCTTCACCATGTCCGCCGAGTACCACTTCCCCAACTGGGCCGACCGGGCGCCGTATCTGCGGCTCGACTACCAACATCAGACCGCGCAGAGATCGCTGCTTGCCATCCAGGATCAGAAGAACGCGCTATATGACCCGACGCTCCCGGGATTACCGGTGGTGAACAGTCTCTCGGCCCGCGCCGGCCTGCGGTTCCAGGGGGTCGACCTGTCCTTGTATGGCAACAACCTGACAAACGCGCACCCGCTCATGTTCGAGGCGCGGGACATCTACTCCAATGCGACCGACCTGCTGTACTTCGGCCGCGGTGTGCGCCCGAGGACCTTGGGCATCACAGCCACGTACAGGTACTGACCTCGAGTCGATGCGGGCCGCGGCGGGCTGACGCCGCGGCCCGCTCTCGCCCGGAGGTCCGGCCGAACGAGGGCTACGTGACTTCGCAACTCGCTCCGGTCACCACCGCCGCGCCGGACGTTCATACGCCGGCTTTCTTCGCCACGCCCTTGGCAGTAGCGAGGTGCTGGACTTCCGCGAGCGCCTTGTCGACATTGTCCGCCGGCGCGAGGCCGCCGATGGTCGCGGCGATCTTGCCGTCGGGGGTGACTACAAATGTCGTGCGCTCGGCGAATCCGTGGCCGATCTCGACACCACGGGTGTCCTTCGCTCCCTGATGCTCCTCGGCCACCTTCAGATCGTAGGATCTGGAGATGGCGCCATTCGCATCCGATGCTGTCGGGAACTTGCCCGCGCAGTACTGCGGATCGGCCGAGAAGTCGTTGAGCCGGGCGATGCTGTCGAGTGAGACCCCGATGATCGTCGCACCGGCGGCCGCGAACTTATCGCTGTTGACGGCGAAGGCGTGCGCCTGGATGTTGCAGCCGCCCGTGTACGCCGACGGGTAGAAATAAACCACCACCGGCCCCTTCTTGAGAGCATCCTTCAGGGAGAAGGTGAAGGTCTTGCCCGCAAGCGAGGCCTGTGTCTTGAAATCGGGAGCGGCATCACCCTCTTTCAGGGCGGCCCACGCGGGCACCGCGACCAAACTCGACAACAACACACACGACAGCAGACGTTTCATGAGTCACCACCGCAGGTATGAAGTTCCGGGCCAGGGAGTGATCCCGGCCACCAGTGATGCGCCAAAAGCCCCGGATATGATGGCACGCGCTGCGACTGCGCGCGAGGGCGGCACGCAATCCAAGCGGGGGAACGTCCGCACCCCGGACCCGCGGCTTTCGGCGACTCACTTCGAATCGTGGAAGATCACGCCCAATGTGTGTCGATGCCCGGTGCGCACACGGCTGACGCCGTGCCGGAGATTCACCCGATACACCCCTCGGGTGCCCTGTACCGGGCGATGATGGACGGCGAAAATCACGGCATCACCCTGCCCCAGCAGCACGACTTCCGCCCGGGATTGCATCCGCGGCCGCTGCTCGGTCATGACGAATTCGCCGCCCGTGAAGTCCGTCCCAGGCTGCGACAGCAGAATCGCCGTCTGCAGCGGGAACACATGCTCTCCATAAAGGTCCTGATGCAGACAGTTGTAATCTCCGGCTTCGTACTGCAAGAGCAACGGGGTGGGACGATCCTGGCCTGCCTCCCGGCAGCGGGCGAGAAATGCGGCGTGCTCTGCCGGATAGGTGGTGGCAACGCGCATCAGCCGGTTCCAGCGATTGGCGATTGGCGCGAGATGCGGATACAGCGCCGTTCGAAGCTCGCTGACGATTTCCGGCAGCGGGTAGGCGAAATACTTGTATTCTCCCCGCCCGAAACCATGTCGTCCCATGACCACGCGACTGCGGAACGAGCTCTCCGCCGCGTAAAATGCGGCAAGGGCGTGGCATTCCGCCGGCGTGAGGAGCTTTTCGACGACGGCATTGCCGCTCGCGTCCAGCTCGTTCGCGAGACGCTCCCAGTCGAGCCCCCGTACACGGTCGGTCACCGCGCATGCTCGACCCCCGTCCCCCCGAAAAGCTCGAGGCTCGGCATTCATCGTCGGCACCTCCTTAGGATGATAACGGCCCATGGTGCGTCCTTGTCCATCCGCCGGCATTCCGATACTTGCCATCACCGTTGTCACGCACTGCCCGAAGGCCTGTAGGCCAGTGCCCCAGTGAGCCCAGGTTCGGGCGAGCGCGGGCGCGAGCGCCCCTGCGCAATGACGCCCGTCGCGTCTTACTTCGCGCTCGCGAAGTAGTCCTGCAACGACGCCACCCCCAGCCGTTTCGCCTCGAACAGACTTTCGAGGTGCTCGCGTGAATTCACGAGTCCGCGAGCACGCAACACTCCTGCCTCGTCGAGGAGGGCCGCGAACGGCAGGCGGCTCACCTGATAAGTCATTCCCAACGGCGCGGAAACCACGTAAGGCACGCTGGCGAGCCCGTTGGCCCGCACATAATCGCGGTGCTCATCCGGATCACCGTCGCTCGCCAGGATGATGTCGAGCCAGTCGCGCTCGGCCCTTCCGCTCGACTTCACGATCGGCAGCAGCGACTTGCACACCGGACAAGTCGGTGAAACGAACAACAGCAGCGTGCTCTTGCCGTCACTGCGCGGTGCGCCGACACGAACGCGGTCACCGTCAAGGTCGATGACTTCGAGCGCAGGTGCCTGCTCGCCAACGGCGAGCCCCTTGTTCAACATCAGCGCACCCGCGGGAGTGATGCGTTCGTGCAGCACCCCGAGCTGCCTCGTCAATGCCAGTACGACGGCCAGCAACGCAAGGACCACGATCCACAGGACGATGTTCGAGATAGCCAGGGCCGTCATCGGGAGTCTCTCA
>CAZDTG010000413.1:0-2923 GCA_964508005.1 uncultured Steroidobacteraceae bacterium | reverse complement strand
AGAACCCGGCTTACAGTCCGCCCTCGGTCCACATAACCTAATCGCCGTGGAGCTGACCGCGGCGGTCGTAATCGGGTTCGTTGCCGCCCTCCACCTGTTCTTCCTGGTGCTCGAGATGTTTCTGTGGCGCACGCCCGTCGGCCGCCGCACGTTCAGGACGACCCCGGAACAGGCCGAGACGTCAGCGGTGCTTGCCGCTAATCAAGGCCTGTACAACGGCTTCCTCGCGGCTGGACTTCTCTGGGGGCTCCTCGTGTACGGCGTCGTCAACGGCCGGCCGATCCTGACCTTCTTCCTTGCCTGCGTCGTTGTTGCCGGCATTTACGGCGTGGCAACGGTCAGCCGTCGCGCCCTGCTCATCCAGGCACTCCCTGCCGCCATTGGCGCGGCGCTACTGTGGCTGGCATAGAGAGGTGCGCTGGAAGTAACCTCTCTGCTTCGCGTCTCGCGCCGGGGCGGTGCTTGGCGGGCTCGATAGACACTGCGCAGCACGACCGTAAGTTGCTCGCCAATCTTCTGTGCACCCCTTCGCGGTAGCGCCTGACGACGCACGGGTCAGGACCGTGAGGCCGCGATGGACCAATGCCTTGCGGAGGTGGTTCGAGTCCACCGCGGCCCACAGAGGTGAGGACCGGCGGTCCGGGTACGCCGATCCTCGTTACCGGTTTACCTGCGGCGGCTTGTTAGCCGGCGCAACATACGCACGATCAGGCGGAGCGTGGGTGATCCGACGATCACCACGACGCCTCCATGTTGCGGGTCTATCAATCTCTTGACTCCCCGTTTTGATCAGGCGGGCACGGACGCCCTCTTAGGCCCGGTCGGTCGAGATCGCAGGGCACTATACGACCAGCCGAGCAAGCTGAAGAGCCGTTTAACAGCGGACGCCAGCCTCGAGGTGGGACTCTGCGTACGAACTCAGTGGTCATGGCGCGCGAGCATTTCGAGATAGTTAATCCCGTGCCTCTGAACCCACCCTCTGCGGTCTGGAGTCAAGACGAATGGGAGCGGATGCAGCAAGGCCATGAATCACGTGACATGGACGACAAGTGGGACATCGTTGTGCACGATCAGCGATTGGATTTCCATCGCAGCTGGACCGGACAGTGCATCTATCGCGCGTGGTTCAGTTTCAGCTCAGTTGGCTGGACTATCGGGCGGGCGGAAGTGAGCGGAGATTCGGCAGCGTATAGGCGCACGTTCGACGCCGCCGATCGCTTACTTCTTGAAGCTCTTATTCGGCAAGAGCTGCTCGACCAGGATGCTCGCGAGTTGTGGGACAAGTGGTCCGAGACTGTTCAAAAAGAGCACCCTCCAGCGCCTTCAGGCTAGCTGCAGACGGCGTTGGCCACACTGCGTTCGTTTGAGTGCCTCGTTCGAGGCGGCTTCGACTTGGGAGCAGCGATCACCTTGGCGATGGTCCACACCGACCTCCGAGGAGGTCAGGTTGATTCGCGGGCCGGCGACTGTGGGTTGGTTCGCGTTACGGAAACTACGGCCCGCCATGCCGCCGAGTCCCGAAACGGGCGTGTCAGCCTTTCAAGTAGATTCTCGCTGTGTTCGAGGAACTGATTAGGTCATGGGATGGGGAGGAGGTGGTTGTGCACTACGACCGCCCCAGCGATACCTGGATTCTTGCGTGCATCCATTCGACGACGCTGGGACCTGCGGGCGGCGGCACCCGCATGAAGACTTATCCCGGCCCGTCGGACGCTCTGCAAGACGCTATGCGCCTGGCTGCCGCGATGACTCTCAAAATGGCCGCCGTAGATCTCCCCCTAGGTGGCGCCAAGGCGGTGTTGGCCGTACCCGGGCCGATGGAAGGCGAGCGGCGACGACGCTTGCTCCTCGAGTACTCTCGGTTGGTCGCTTCTTTGGGCGGCACCTTCGTCACCGGCCCTGACATCAACACCTCACCGGCCGACATGGACGTGATCGCTGAGCACTGCCCCTATGTCGTCTGCCGCAGCGCGGATCGCGGAGGAGCAGGCGACCCTGGTCCGCACACGGCCCGGGGTGTTTTCCACGGCATTCGAGCCACTGTTAAGCAAGTATTCGGCTCGAGCGATCTCGAGGGGCGTACGGTTCTCGTGCAGGGTCTTGGGGACGTCGGGGCACCACTGGCCGAGCAACTGGCAGCGGCAGGCGCGCGATTATTGGTCAGCGACCTCTCGTCCGAGCGCATCAGTCGCGTCGCAGATCGCGTGCAGGTACAGGTCATAAACGCGAGCGAGGTAATTGGCGTTGAATGCGACATCTTCGCTCCATGCGCGTTGGGAGGAATCCTGAGCGCTGAAAGCATCCCTCGACTGCGCTGCCGAGCAGTGGCTGGATCGGCCAACAATCAGCTGGCTGAGCCGCAGGATGGAAAGCGGCTGCTCGACGTGGGAATCCTTTACGCCCCCGACTTCGTGATCAACGCTGGTGGCGTTCTTTACGCATGGGGCACCGAGAGTCTGGGCTGGAGCCACGAGACAATTGAGTCAAGGCACGCCGGCATCGGCGACACGTTGACTGAGATCTACATGCGCGCATCTACCGAAGGAATCAGCACCTCGCAGGCTGCCGAGCAGCTCGCGAGGGCGCGCCTCGAATTGGCTGCTGAATCGCGACGACCAGATCGGTTGCCTAGTGCTATCTCCGATAGATGACTGGGAGCGGCATCTGCGGCCGCGTCCGCCTAGCGCTGGGGTGCGTTCCGAGTGGTCGACGCCGGGCCCTTATTGACGGAATCGTGTCACCTCTGTGTCACGCATTCCCGGAATCAGGAGGACACGGTAGGACACAGAAGGACACGAAGGCGCGTCGGATTGGGTACAGGAGGACACCAGAGGAAACTCGAGGACACAAGAGGACACGACATGCGGCCGGTTCGGGACCGTGAGGCCCCGGGTTCAAATCCCGGGCCCCCGACCAGATTTCG
>CAZDTG010000412.1:0-2936 GCA_964508005.1 uncultured Steroidobacteraceae bacterium | reverse complement strand
GCCGCCAATGCGCGCTCGTAGCTTGCGAGCGCCGCCTCGGGACGCCCCAGCTCTCGCAAGGCGTTTCCCTGATTGATGAGCGCCTCCACGAACGCAGGTTTCACAGCGACGGCACGCGCGAAAGCCGCGAGCGCATCCTCGGTTCGAGCGAGGCCGCGCAGCGCGATACCGCAGCTGTTATGAGCTTCCGCCAACCGTGGATTCAGCCGTAATGCCTGCTCGAAGCTCGCCAGCGCCTCCTCGAATCGCTGCAGCTTGCGCAGGGCGTTGCCTCGATTGTTGCAGGCCTCGGCAAAGTTCGGCAACAGCGCTAGCGCGCGATCGTAGCTTGCGACGGCATCGACCAGACGGCCGAGGTCCTGCAGGGCATTGCCACGATTGCTCCACGCTCCCGCATGTGCGGGCACGAGCGCCAACAGCCGATCGTAGCTCTCCAGGGCTCCCTGCGGCTCCTGGAGTCGCATCAAACCGTTGGCCCGCTCATACAGTACGTCCGCGAGATCGGGGGCCAGCGCCAGCGCCCGATCGTAGGCCGCGAGCGCCGCCTCGCGACGCCGGTCCTGAGTGAGAGCCCGCGCGAGATTCAGAAGCACGGCGGGCTGCGCGGGGTTCGCCTGGAGCGAGCGCTCCATCAGCTCGATTCCGCTCTGCGTCCGGCCGTTGCGCATGCACAGGACACCCAGCAAGTGCAGCGCATCGGGGTGGCGGGGGTTCGCGCTCAGAATCTCGCGATACATAGATTCCGCCTCGTCCAGCTTCCCTTGGCGATGCAACTCCCGGGCTCTCTCGAGCGGTACAGCGCTCACAGCGGTCCCCTCCGTTTGCAGCAACGCGAACCCTCAGCCATGACGCACCTGCAACGACCGGGCGGCGGCCGAATCGGTGATATGCGAGGGGGACTCACCACACTGCGACCGGCGCCACATGATCTCGAAGGCAGCTTCCAGATTGCGGCAATAGCGCCCGGTATCGAACAGCGCACTGCGCTCGCGAGCCGTCTCGAGCCTGCGACGCAGCTCAACCAGTCTCGCCGGCGCATTGATCAGCTCGATGGCCCGGCGCTCGTATTCTTCCAGGCTGAAGGTAACGAGCTCCGTCAAACCTGCAGCACGCAGCAGACTGCCAGCCATTCGCGACGCGAACGCTTCCCCGACGCAGGTGAGCAGCGGCACCCCCGCCCATAAGACATCGCTGGCGGTCGCACCGGCATTGAACGGCAGAGTATCGAGAAACAGATCCGCACACGTGAGGCGCGCCAGATGGTCTTCGTAGCGCACGCGCCGGCTGAAAACCAGGCGCTCCGGAGCAATGCCGCATTCACTCGCGTGTCGGCGCAGGTTGGTCTCGGCTGGAGGATCGTCGGCGAGGAGCCATAACACTCCGTCGGGCACCTGCTGCAGCAAACGCGCCCAGACGTCGAGCATCCGACGGGTGTACTTGTAGCTGTTGTTCAAGCTACACAACACCAGAGAGCTCTCGGGCAGGCCAAACTGTGCCCGCGACACCTTGCGGGGCACCGGACGACGATTGTCAGTCGGGTGAAAGCAGTCGGGCAGGTATACGACCTTTTCAGCGTAATGGGCTGCGGCAGCGGGAGGAATGACGAACTCGTCGGCGATGATGTAGTCGATGTAGGGCGCGCCCATCGTGCCCGGGAATCCGATGTAGTTGACCTGTACGGGCGCGCCGCGCCGGGCGAAGATACCGGTACGCTGACCCTCCGTGAATCCTGCGAGATCGATCGCGATGTCGATCTCCATGTCCCGCATCATCCGCGCGATTTCGGCATCGCTGCGCCGGCTGACGTCAATGAAACGATCGAACGCGTCGTAGACCCGCTTGCCGAATGGATGGTCGAGCTCCGGCAGCCGTAACGCCATGGCGTTGACTTCGAAGCGCCGCCGGTCATGGCTTTCGAAGACGCCGGCGAGCAGCCGTCCGACGATATGGTTGCGAAGATCGCCGGAAACATAGGCGAGGCGTATCCGCTCATGCGCGTAGGATGGCGTACCCTGCTGCGCTTCGCGAGACGGGTATCGATCCGCCACAAACGTGCGTGCGCACTGCAGCTGGGTGCTCGCGGAATCGCTTACCGGGAGAAGCGAGAAAGGAACGTCTGCGGCTGCTCCCCTCGACACTGCGGCGACGAGCTCCGTGCAGTAGCGTTCGACGTCGGTCCAATCGCAGATTCTCAGGCGCGCATGCAGATGGTAGCCGCGGGCATAGGGATAGTCGGGATGCAGCGCGCACACCTTCTGGAAATGATCACGCGCTTCCTCGAAGCGCCTGAGCACGATGAGGCACATCCCGGCGCTGAACAGCGCGTCAGGATGCGCCGTCTGAAGGCGCAGCGCCTGCTGGTAACTCTCGAGTGCCTCGGCTGCTCTACCCAGCGCCAACAGAGCGTCGCCGCGTTTCCGGAACAGCGCCGCGTCGTCGCGCCAGAACTGCAGCGCACGGTCATAGCGCTGCACGGCTCTGTCGTATTGTTGCAGCTCCCCCAGCGCGCTCGCGCAATTGACCAGTATTTCGGGATTGTCGGGCAACTGCCGGAGCGCCCGCTCGTAGCAGGCCACGGCCTCCTCGGTCCGATTCAACAGCCCGAGCGCGTTGCCCCGATTGTTGAGCGCGAGCGGGAAATCGGGGCGCAGTTGCAGCGCCCGATCGAGACTCTCGAGCGCCTGCCCGGCGCGATCGAGATGCAGCAAAGCGATGCCGCGATGTGTCAGGGCGTCGGCATCGTCGGGATTCAACTGAAGCAGCCGCTCGTAGCCCTGCAGCGCCGGCTCGTAACGCTTCAGCTCGAGTAGCGCGTTGCTGCGGTTGTACAACGCCAGTGCATAGGCTGGATCCAGGCGCAGTGCCTGCTCGAAGCTCTGCAGTGCCTCCTCGAGCCGCCCCAGATCCCGCAGCACGTTGCCCCGATTGTTGAGCGT
>CAZDTG010000411.1:0-2940 GCA_964508005.1 uncultured Steroidobacteraceae bacterium | reverse complement strand
GACGACCTGGTGGTCGCCGCGGCTCTGTTGAACGCACGTGAGAGCACACCCGTCGAGCGTCAGGAGTCGTCATGAGAATTGGACAAGGTACCGACGTACACGCATTTGGACTGGGTGACTTCGTCATGCTCGGCGGCGTGCGCATTCCTCACACCCGCGGCGTCGTCGCGCACTCCGATGGTGACGTCGTACTCCACGCGTTATGCGACGCTCTCCTCGGCGCGGCGGGCATGGGCGACATCGGCCAGCACTTCAAAGACACCGATCCGCGCTGGAAGGGCGCCGACAGCAAGGGCTTCGTCCGCCACATTCTCGGCATGCTCCGCACCCGCCATCTTCGCGTGGGAAACGCCGATGTGACAGTGCTGGCCGAGGCCCCGAAGGTCGGCCCCCATCGCGATGAGATCCGCCGCCAGATCGCCGAGCTTCTCGAGGTCACCCCGGAGTACGTCAACGTCAAGGCGACAACCACAGAACGCCTGGGCTTCCTCGGCCGCGCCGAAGGCATCGCTGCCCAAGCGGTCGTGCTGCTGCTCGATGCGTGATGTTCGTTTGTGCGCCATCGACCCCCCGCGTGCCCACGGCGCGCCCCTCGGTCGCGGCACACTGCGGGCGCAGCCGGAAGACTTCGTGGTGGAGGAGGACCTCGGCTTCGCCCCCTCCGGCACCGGCCAGCACGTCCTTCTCAAAATATGCAAGCGAAATGCCAACACCCAATGGGTCGCACGCGAGCTCGCCAGGCTCTGTGCCTGCCATCCGCGCGACATAGGCTACGCCGGGCTCAAGGACCGGCGCGCGCTCGCGATTCAGTGGTTCACCGTCCCCCGGTCCAAGCTCTCACTCGAGGCTTGGCGCGAGGTTCGCCAGCCCGAGTTCGAGGTGCTCGACGCGGCGGCTCACTCCCGAAAGCTCCCCCGCGGTGCCCTGGCCGGCAATCATTTCACCATCCGCATCCGCGACATCGGTTTCGACGCCGCGGGGCTCGCCACTCGCGTGGCCGAGATAAGCCAACGAGGGGTCCCCAACTACTTCGGCCCGCAACGCTTCGGCCGCGAGGGCTCGAACCTCGCACGCATCGCCGACGGCCTGCGCACGCTAAGACCACCAGAGCGGGGCTTCGTGTTATCCGCCGCCCGCAGCCTGGTATTCAACGCAGTACTGGCAGCGAGGATCAGAGACGGCACCTGGGAGCACCTGGAGCCGGGCGACATCGCCAACCTCGACGGCCGCGGCAGCATCTTCCCAGTCGAGGCCCTTGATGCAGATCTGATCGCTCGCTGCCGGGGACTCGATGTCCACCCAACAGGGCCGTTGTGGGGAGAAGGCGTGCCCGCAACTCACGGCCGGGTAGGCGAGCTCGAGGCGCGCGTTGCCGCTGAATTCCCAGAGCCCTGCGCGCTGGTTTGCGAAGCCGGCATGGCCCAGGAGCGCCGCGCGGTGCGCGTAACGGTCCGCAACCTCACCTGCGGGCGTGAGCCGTCCGCAGTCGTTCTGCGCTTCGGTCTGGCCCGAGGCAGCTTCGCCACCACGGTCCTCCGCGAGCTCATCGACTCCGATACGCTCGCCGACGAAGAGCGGGATGACGCCTAACTGTCGGCCAGCAGCACGTACACCGCCCCGGTCCCGCCATCCACCTGCCGGGCCGACACATACGCCACCACCGGCCCGACCCGGCGCAGGACCGAGCTGACGAGCCCCTTGAGCACGGGTCCCCGATGGCCCGAGCGCAATCCCTTGCCGTGAATGATCCGCACGCAGCGAAACTGGCGATCCAGCGCCTCCGCCAGGAACTCCCGCAGCGCCTGCTTGGCTTCGGTAACCGTCAACCCGTGCAGGTCGATCTCAGCCTGCACCCGGTACTGTCCGCGGCGCAGCTTCCGCAGGACCGACGCATGTACCCCCGCGCGGTGATAGACGAGCTCGTCGCCTGCGGCAAGCTCCGGGTCCCCGGCATCCCCGCTTAGACTTTCGAGCAGCACTGCATGCCGATCCGCGCGGCTGAAGCGCGCTATAGGCCGCGGACGCCGCCGGCGCGCAACGGACGCCCCATCCCGAGGCAGCCGTTTGACGTCCTGCACAGCCTCCCGGAAGAGCCGCACGTCTTCTTCGTCGTCGGGTGTGGGACTCACGCTACCTCCGCCGAAAGTGGTTCCAGTATAGTCGCGCCCTCACGAGCCTCCACCCCATATACAGAGCCCTCATTGAACACACTGGGCCCACCTTGAAGATACTGGTCAGCAACGACGACGGCTTCCGCGCGGAGGGGATCCGCCGCCTGCGGGACGCCCTCGCGACGCTCGCCGGCGTGACGGTGACCGTCATGGCGCCGGACCGCAACCGCAGTGGTGCGAGCAACTCGCTCACCCTGGACATCCCCCTCCGCGTGTTCGAAGCCGAGCCCGGTGTTTATTACGTGCCCGGGACCCCGACCGACTGCGTCCATCTCGCGGTGTCCGGCTTCTTCGACTACGAGCATGATATGGTGGTTTCCGGCGTGAACGACGGCCCCAATCTCGGCGACGACGTGCTCTACTCGGGCACCGTGGCCGCGGCCGTCGAAGGGCGGTTCCTGGGTTTACCGACCATCGCCGTCTCGCTCTGCACGGCGCCCGGCAGCGGGCATCACTTCGAGACCGGCGCCGCTGTTGCGCGGCTTCTGGTCGCACAACTCTTGCGCAAGCCCCTGGAGCGCGAGCGCGCGCTCATTCTCAACGTCAACGTACCCGACGTCCCGCTCGAGGAGCTTCGGGGTTTCCGCTCCAGCCGACTCGGCTACCGCCACCGTTCTGAGCCGATCATTCCCGCGCGGGATCCCCGCGGCCGGCCCGTATACTGGGTCGGGCCCGCCGGCGCGGGGCAGGACGCCGGACCCGGCACCGACTTCGATACCATCACACAGGGCTATGTTTCGGTGACCCCGTTGCAGATCGATTTGACCCG
>CAZDTG010000410.1:0-2952 GCA_964508005.1 uncultured Steroidobacteraceae bacterium | reverse complement strand
CTAGCGTCCCAGGTCTCTGTCCAGGTGTGCCCGTTGGGGTCGCTAGTCGAAGCTGGTGCCAGAGTCGTGGTGTCGTAGCCGTAGCTCCAGCGCGAGGCCTGGGACGTGCCGTAGCCCTTGATGATCGAGACCGGCAAATTGTCCATGTACTCCTGCATCTCGACGTCACCCGCCGGATGCGTGACCTTCGTCGCATTGCAGAAGCCATCCGAAACGCCCGAGGCTGGGTCGGTGGCGCACTGGTTGTACGCGAACTGTGTAGCTCGATTCAAGGAGTCGGTCTGGGTCGTGACGCGGGCCGGGGATGCGGTGTCGTAGGCGTTGACGACGCCCGGGCAGCCTGTGCCGGCGGCCACGCATTTGGCGTCCTTGGAGGTCGTCAGCAGGTGATTGCTGTACGTATACGTGTTCGAGTTGCCGGCGACGTCGACGACTGAGGTCAGATCGCCGCTGCCATCTGCATTCGTGTAGTTGAAGCTGACCACCCGATTGGCAGGGTCGGTCACGGTGTGGACGTGGTTGATTGGAGTGTTGGTGTAGTAGGCAAGCGTCAGGTGGCGGCCGGCTTGGTCGGTGACCTGCGTGAGGTTGGAGCCGGTGTAGGTAAAGGTCGTCGCGTAACCGTTGCGGTCGACCTCGCTGGTCAGCTTCAGTGAGGTCGAGTCGAACTTGAGCTGGGAGCCATCGTGCCGGGTGTACGTATAGGTTCCCGACGCAAGCGATAGAGACGCCAGGACGCGCCCGGGCGCGCTATAGGTTCCGGCGTTGTTTGTGAATGTGGTCTGCGCGCCGTTCTCCTCATGCACCGTGACGTTGCCGCTGGGGTCCACTGTGAGATAGGCGTTGAAGTTATCGGTCCAGCCGAAACCGAGAGGGCCGTCTTGGGAAGCGGCAAACGAAGAGTAGGTGCGATCGAAGCGCAGGTTGTAGCCGCGGCCAGGGATGTTGAGGTCGGAGAAGGTGTCGCGGAATTCGCCTGTGGCCGCGATGACGGGATCGCCTTCGTTGCAGGTGGCGCAGTACTCATCCTCGTTGGCAAGCTCGGCTGCTCCGGGGCTCTGCCCGCGGAAGAAGAAGTCGATGGTGTGAGCTCCACAGATGCCGCATCCGCCGCTGCCCCAGGAGACCAGTTGCCCCGGATATGAGCCTGTATCGTCGCTGAGGGCGTTCTGAATGCTGGCGAAGGGAGCGCTATTCCAGACCGCTCGATTCCATGCAAGACCGATGGAGGGCTTGTCCATGTGCCACAGCAGGACGGTATTGGCATCGCTGGCAAACGGCGCTGTGGCTGGCGTGAAGGCGCCCGAGTACCTGGCGGTGTTGGAAACGCGCATCTCATCGAAACTGGCGCTCCAGAACCCGTCGTACTCGAGAAACCCAGCCGGAGCCCCGGCCGGAATTGCGGCGCCAGTTGTGAGTACGGGCTGAAAATCAGGCTGACCGTTGACGAACGCCTGAACCGATGAACCGTCGAATTCGAGTGCGAAGTGGATGGGCGTTCCACCTGAGGCAACCACGCCGCATCCCGCGGCGTGACTCACGCCGGCGTTGCCTCCCGGCCAGTACCAGTGCGGTCCTGCGACGAAGTTGTCGAAGTTGATTCCCGCTGTGGGCAGACTGGCCGACGGCTGGGGAAGCGTTCCGCTCAGGGCTCCCCATGCCCCACCGCCACCGCTATTGCAGGTTCCCGACTGATTCCACATCCAGGTTTCGATCGTCCAGGTGGAAAGCGCCGGCAACGCGCTCTGGCTCTCGAAACCGAAGTCTGCAGTTGGGTAGCCGCCTGAATTTCCGGCGGTCAGATGCAAGTACGTGCCGAACCCTGATGACCCAGGGGCCAGCGGGGCCGCTGCTGTCAGCGCAGTGTGGCTCGTCGTGGCGTGAGAAGTCACGCGGGATTCGGATCTCTGTAGCGGTGGAGTGGCGGTCGCGACCGATGGCGACAGTGATGGGCTGCTCTTGACCGCGGGAGTCCGCACAGTTGATGCGGCTGCTGGAGAGGCGGGCGCGGCCAGCGCATTTACAGCAGAGGTGGCGGACATCACAAGCGCGGCGAGAACCGTCGCGAGGACGCGAAGAATCGCGGTTGACAACCGTTCCATCTACCTCTCCAGAGCCATGCGGGGCGACTTGCCCAGGGCCGCCGTAGCCGAACTCGAAGGTTGGGCGCGGGCAGCATAGCGATTGCGCCGCGGATGTCAAGTACTGGCTCACCCCAGCCGGGCGAGGGTTCCACTGCTCGGGGTGTTTTGGCAGTGCGTGCTGGCTTAGAAGGTGTGTGTGCCTGACTACACGGCCAGCCGACCAGGACGGTTGCGAACAGGTCGCGTCCCGCCCGAGCGAAACAAGATTGTTCTACACGTTCTGCTTGACTCGGGCGCCATGGCCCTGATCCGTTCGGTTTCTAGCGGGTCTTCGGAAAGCGCCTCCCTCAGCCACATCGAGACCCTTGATCTGAGGCAAGGTGGCAGGCCGGCTACGACGATGTGAACCCCATGTGCCCCTTCCAGTCCAGATAGTCGCCTCTAAAGCGCGATCGCCGGTGAAGTAGCGAGTGGCGCACCTACTACGGAGCCGTTGATGGCGTGGAACACCGTTTCGATGCTGGTCTGTCTCCCTTCTTGCGTCAGCAAGAATAGAGTGTGCCCGTCAGGCAATAGCTTCTGAAGCATGTGGGACCGGCCTCGACTGGTGGGACGAATCTACCGGGCGGTCGTCGCTAGGCCATTGACGACCAGCTCGTGGTACTCGTCGGAACCGATGCCGATCAGGGAGATGGCGGCGACCTGATCGGACGTGAGGCCGGCGCCGAGCAGGGCGAGCCGTTGGTCACCTCGCAGCTCGCGAACAAGAGCGACCCTCGCATTCCGGCCCTCTCGGGCACCCGAGACGTCCACGCGGGGATCTCGCCGCGCGGCGCGGAATCCTGCCAATTCGAGTTGACGCTGAATC
>CAZDTG010000409.1:1547-2965 GCA_964508005.1 uncultured Steroidobacteraceae bacterium | reverse complement strand
GTCTGGTACTTCTCCCAGCCGCCGCCGAGACTTCTGTAGAGCGCTATGAATTGCTCGTCCACGGCGACCTGCGCGTCGCTGTATTGCTCCTCGATGTCGTATTCCTGACGCTCGGCGTCCACCACGTTCAGAAAGTCAGTGAGACCCCGGTTGTAGCGCGCGTTGGCCAGCGTGACTGCGCGCTGGCTGGCGACCAGGGCGTCTCCCAGCTTGCTGACCCGGTCTTGCTCGGCAGCGTAGGCATCCCACGTGGTATCGACTTCCTTGACGGCGTTCTGGATTGTCCTTTTGTAATTGACCAACTGCGCGCGAGTCCGCAGGCGCGCAATCTCGACCTGCGCGTCCAGCGCGCCAAAATCGAGCAGCGCCCAGGAGACCGAAGGGCCCGCGGACCAGATGTGCCTCCCCAGCACGGGGGTGGCGCCCAGGGCTTGACGTTGGAAGCCGATGGCAGCGCTGACACTGAGCTGCGGGAATAGATCAGCCGTTGCGACACCGATCCGCGCCGTGGAGGCAGCGAGCTCCCGTTCGGCCTGCGCGATATCCGGGCGCCGGCGCAGCAGATCGAGCGGTAAGCCCGATTGCACGACGGCCGGCACCGAGGGAATCATGGCCGGGGGCGTCAGCTCCTTGATGAGATCCTCGGGATACAGACCCAGGAGCGTCGCGATCGTATATTGTGCGGCGCTGACTTCGGCTTCCACCGGTGCAATCTGGGCTTGCAACACGCCGAGCTCACGGGTGGCCAGCGTGACATCGAGCTCGTTGGTAATCCCGCGCTCGTAACGGATGCGGACGATGCGCAGGGATTCCTGCAAAGTCTTCTCGGCATTGTGCAAGACGGACGCGCGGGTCTGCAGTCCGCGCATGTCGATATAGGCGCGTGCGACATCCGCAATGACAGCCACGAGGACCTGGTTGCGCTCGGCGAGAGTGGCCTGCGCGTCAGCACGGGCAGCTTGCATCTCGCGTCGATATTTGCCGAACACGTCGATCTGCCAGAGAGCATCGAAGCCCCCCACCTCATTGATTTGCCTGAGGCCGCTCGAGTTGTCGGCGGAGTGCAGAGCCTGTGACGTGCGGCCGCGGGTTAGATCGCTGCCCGTCCCGCGACCGGCGCCAGCGGTGGCCTCGACGGTCGGGAGCGCGGTGCCGGTGACCGCGATTTCGTAGGTGCGCGCGGCCTGCAGGCGGTCGAGCGCGATTTGCACGTCGGGGTTGGCAGCGACGGCGCGGCTCACGAGGGAGTCGAGTTCGGGGTCGTTCAGTGAGCGCCACCAGGTTGCGAAATCGACGTCGGCGGCTTGCGGCGCCTGAGAGGATGGCTTCGACGTCATGGAGGACTGTCCGTGCACAGCCGCGAAATCCGCCGGCGGGTGCTCGTCAGGGGTACGGTAGTTGGGACCAACCGCGCAGCT
>CAZDTG010000409.1:0-1447 GCA_964508005.1 uncultured Steroidobacteraceae bacterium | reverse complement strand
ACCGGGGTACGTGTGGCCCTCACTGCCGGGGACCTCCACCTCGACGGGGATCTGGCCCTGCATGAGGTCGGCGGCTGCACTCTGCGGCACATCCACGAATACCCGCATCGGATCGTTCTGGGTCATGACGTAGAGCGGCGTGGTCGAGCTCGTGCTGCCGGCAGTCACCAGGTTGCCGATGTCGATCTCGCGCTGGCTGACAACGCCGTCGTATGGTGCTGTGACCTGTTTGAACTGCGACAGGGCGACGTACTGGCTGACCCGCGCCTGGTCCAAGGCAACATCAGCCTCGGCGGACTTCAGACTGGCGCTGGCGCTGTCGTAGTCCGTGCGCTTCTGCTCGCGCTCCTGTTCCGACACCACCCCTTTGGGCGACTCGCGCCAGCGCTCATAGGTGGACTTGCTGAATTCCGCCTGGGCCTTGCGCATCAGTACCTGCGCCTGGGCGGCTTGCAGCTGGGCGCGGGCACCGGCCAGTTGAGCGTCTAGGTCGGGAGTCTCGATGAGCGCCATCACCTGCCCTTTGCGCACGTGATCGCCGATGTCCACGTACCACTTGCCCACATATCCGTTGACACGCGCGTAGATCGTGCTCGAGTGCCAGGCCGCCGTCTGGCCCGGCAAGGCGAGGTGTTGGACCGCGCCAACGGGCGCCGCCTGGATGACATCGACCAGATGCGGAGCAGCGCTCGCCTGCTCGGTGGCGCCCGCCACGGTGCGCTCCTTGAAAAAGCGCTCGAGCCACACGGCAATGAAAGCGACGACCAGCACTACCGCGAAAATGATGGCGGCTTTCTTCATGCGCCGGCCGGTGTCCGGGTCGAAGTGCGTCGCGGCGGCATGGGCCTCGATTGCGACGATATCGTCGCTATAGTCCGTGTGGCGGGTGTCGTCTTTTATATCCATCGCGGGATCCTGCGGTTACGCGATTGCAGCGGCCGGCGCCGGTTCAAGCTGTCGCATTGGCGGTGGCTTCGTCAGCGGCCGGGCGGCGCCGAAGGACGCGGTACATGACCGGTACAAAGACCAGCGTGGCGAACGTCGCGAACAGCAATCCGCCGATGACGGCGCGGGCGAGCGGCGCGTTCTGCTCACCGCCCTCACCCACGCCGAGCGCCATCGGGATCATGCCGAGAATCATCGCGCCGGCCGTCATCAACACGGGCCGGATGCGGGTACTGCCGGCGGTCGCCGCGGCGACGAGCGGGCTGTCGCCCGCGTCCATGCGTTGATTGGCGAAGCTCACGACCAGAATACTGTTTGCGGTCGTGAGCCCGATACACATGAGGGTTCCCATCAGAGCCGGTACGCTGAGGTGCGTCTGTGTGAGGAAGAGCATCCACATGACACCACACAGCGCGAACGGCACGGCGAGGAGCACGACGAGCGGGTCGATCCAGCTCTGGAAGTTGATGACCAGGAAGAGGTACACGAGGATCACCGCCAG
>CAZDTG010000408.1:0-2993 GCA_964508005.1 uncultured Steroidobacteraceae bacterium | reverse complement strand
CGATCCAGCTCTGGAAGTTGATGACCAGGAAGAGGTACACGAGGATCACCGCCAGCGCGATGCCGGAGAACAGCCCGGAATAGCTCTCGCGCATGGTCTCGACCTGTCCGCTCAGGGTCACGTGCATGGCCTTCTCGGCCGGCGGCTGGTTGGCCTTCAGGACGCGATCGATGTCGAGCGAGGCCGAATACAGGTCGCGGCCCTGCACATCGGCGTGCACGTCGAACACCGGCCGGATGTTCAGCTGCGAGGTCACCAGGGGGACCCGCTGGCGCCCGAATGAGGACAGGTTCATGAGCAGCTGGCCCTTGCCCGCCTGGTTGGACGCGGTGACCGGCATCGTCTGAATGTCCTGCGACGAGTCGAAACTGTAGGTGGGTTGCTGTACGACCAGCGGGTAGCTCACGCTGTTGCGCGGGTCGACCCAGAAGTTGGGCGAGGTCTGTGCGCTGGAGTTCGTCGCGACGAGTACGTTGTTGGCGGCCTCGCGTTGCGTTACGCCGACCTGGGTCGCAAAGGCACGATCGACATCCACGCTCAACGCGGGGGCGTCCGGTACCTGGAACACGTGCGAGTCGACGATGCCGGGAACTCGTGCAATCAGGCGTGACAGGCGCTGCGCCAGGGCATAGGCGCTCTGGGTATCCGAGGCGGACACGCGGATATCGATGGGCGCGGGCTGACCGAAGTTCAGCACCTGGTCCACGATATCGGCGGGCTGGAAGAAGAACTGCAGCTGCGGGAAGCGCTTCGGGAGGTCCCGGCGCAACATCGCAGTGAGGTCGGCGGTAGGCGAGTGCTTCTGGGTCAGGGAAATGAGGATCTCGCCGTCCATCGGGCCGACGGTCGCCGAATCGCTCAGCGAGATGTTGATGCCGCTGTAGGGCAGGCCGATGTTGTCGAGGATCACGCTGATCTGGTTGTTGCCGACGAGCTGACGGATGGTGGACTCGACCCGTGCGAAATCGGCCTGCGTCGCTTCGATGCGCGTGCCCGGCGGGGCGCGCACGTGCAGCCGCATCTCGCCCGCATCGACCTGGGGGAAGAAATCGCGGCCGAGCTGGGGGAACAGCAGCAGCGAAACGACGATGAGCGCCGCGAATCCGAGCGCCACGATCTTCGCCTCGGACAGCGCCCACGCCAGCGCGTTGCGATAGGACTCGCGGAAACGCTGGAAGCCGCGCTCGAAGGCCAGGTGGATTCGGAGGAAGACGTTTGGGTTGGGGGCATCTTCGGCGTTCGGGCTGTGCCCGGCGCTGGAGTTGCGAGCCTGTGCGGAGTGCAGGGCCTGATCGGCAATCGGGGTATCAGAGGTCTGCGCGGGAGCATGCGCCCTGGCGTCATGGCCTCCCTTGCGCATCAGCGCATTGAAGAGCACCGGTACCATCGTGAACGACAGCACGAGGCTGGCGAGCAGGGACACGATCACCGAGACCGACAACGGCGAGAACAGATACTTCGCCGTGCCCTGCAGCAGGAACACTGGCACGAACACGATGCAGATGCACAGCGTGGAGAGCATCGTGGGCACGCCGACTTCGCCGGCGCCGTGGACGATGGCATCGTGCAAGCGCTCGTGCAGACCGGCGTGGCGCTCGATGTTTTCGATCACCACGGTGCCGTTGTCGACCAGAATTCCCACCGCCAGCGCGAAGCCGCCGAGGGTCATGGTGTTCAGGGTCTCACCTCCCGCACCCATGAACAGCACCGCGGTGATGATCGACAGCGGGATCGCCGCCAGAATGATTACGGTGAGCCGCCAGTTGCCGAGAAACAGAAGAATCATCAGCGCGGTCAGGCCGGCGGCCATGCAGCCGCCCATGACGACACTGTTGAGAGCCGCTTTCACGAACACCGACTGATCGAAGATCGGCTTGATGCTCACGCCCGTGGGCAGCATGTGCTCGATATCCGGCAAAGCGGCCCGAATGCCGTCGATGACGGCGAGCGTCGAGACACCTCCGGTCTTGCGGATCGTCATCAGGGCGCCCGGCACTCCATCGACGGCGACCGAGTTCGTCTGCACCTGGAAGCCGTCATGCACGTGCGCCACATCGCGCATGAAGACGGTGCGGCCGTCGACCTCCTTGATCGGAAAGGAGTTGATCGCCTCGATGACGTCCGGGCTGTTGTTCATCGTCAGCATGTAGTCTTTCGAGCCGATCTTCACATCGCCCGACGGCAGGATGACGTTCTGCTTCTGCAGCGCATCGCTCACATCCGCCGGTGTCATGCCGCGCGACTGCAGGGCCTGCGGGTCGAGATCAGCCATGATCACGCGCGGCTTGCCGCCGTAGGGATAGGGCACCTCCGCGCCATGCACGACCGCGAGCGCCGGGCGGATGATGTTCTGGCCCAGGTCGTTCAGCTTCGTGTCCGGAAGCGAATGGCTCGAGAGGCTCAGTTGGATGATGGGGACGTCGGTGGCGCCGTAACGGATGACCAACGGAGGCGTGATATTGGGCGGCATGTACTTGAGCACGACCAGCGCGCTGCTCGCGAGCTGCGACACGGCGCGCGTCACATCCGCTCCTTCATGCAGATAGACCTTGATGACGCCCACACCCTGGTAGCTCGTTGCCTCGATACGCGAGATGTCATCCACGATCGAAGCCATCTGCCGCTCGTGCAGCGTGAGGATGCGATTCTGGACGTTCTGCGCGTCCATCCCGGCGTAGGTCCAGACGACACTGACGACCGGGATGTCCATTTCCGGGAAAATGTCGACCGGCATGCGCAACGACTCGCCCAGTCCCAGCAGCCCGATGAGGATCAGGAAAGCCACCACCGTATAGGGCCGTTTCAGTACGTACTGGACGAGTGACATGCAGGAAACCTTGAGCTCAGCGGTTCATGGGCGCGTGCGCCAGGGGCTCGGCGGCGAGCGGCTGGCGGATACGAAAGCGACTGCCCTTGCCCGGAGTGCTGCTCACTTCGACCTGGGCGCCGTGCGCCTCGCAGATGGACTTCACGATCGACAGGCCGAGGCCGGC
>CAZDTG010000407.1:0-2998 GCA_964508005.1 uncultured Steroidobacteraceae bacterium | reverse complement strand
CGGAACCAGCGGTTGAGAGCGAACGCCTCGTAATGGCCCCAACCCGGATCGACGGCGAACTTCACGATCACATCCGGTACATAGTCGGTGGTGACGTTAGTCGTCGGACTTGGGGTGCTGGAGGTGTTCGGCGGGCTGAAGGAGTTCGTGGCTCCGGGGTTGGCGAAGAATGACGAGAGGGCGGGCGCGCCCGTGGTCGCGTTGCTCGTGACCAGCACGGCCGGATTCTCCAGCGAGACACCGGCGCTGAACATGTCGTTGAACTTCTCCACGAAGCGGATCTGCGGGACGCGCAGCCAGGAGAAGCCGGGGATGTACTGCCCATCGGGCGTCTGCGGGATGTTCTCAGTACGCACCCCCAGGCCGACCTTTTCCCCCGTGACCATGCTCCAGGTCTGGCCGAACAGGAAGAACATGCCGTTGTCCTTGTCGGTCAGGTCCGCGTAGAAGTGGCGCACCCGGGGCGAGAAGCTGTTGCTCTCGTTGTAGTTCGCCGTACCGCCGGCGCCGCCGAAGTCCGACTCGATGTACGCCTCCGGGTGGATGCTGCCGGCGTCCGGACCTTCGACCAGGGCCGCGATGCGGCTTTGGCGCTCGGTCTGGTGGAACTCGCTGAGGTAATAGTTGTGCGAGTTGGGGTAGGGGATCGAGGTGTTGAAGTTCGAGGCCCAGTCCGCCGACTCGTTACGGTTGCGATTCACCACCAGCATTTCGACGAAGCCGCCGAGCGTCACTTTCACCGGGCCCGCATAAAACGACGGTCCAGCCTTGGCTGCCTCGGCTACCTGGTGGGCAGGCTCCACTGCTGCCGGCGGCGCCGGTACAGGCTGCGCCTGCCGCTTTTCGAGCTGGTCGATCTGCTGCTGGAGCTTCTGCACCTGCTGCTTCAGGGTCTGCACGTCGTTCTGCGAGGCGCTCTGAGACATGGCGTCCGGTGCTAGAAACACACCAAGGGCCGTAGCAACCGCAGCCGCCACAGCGGTGGGGCGCGCCCGGCCGCACAGGCGAGGCATTGGACGATGCGATTCGGCACAAATAGGTGTCATCTTCGGAATTCCTATGGTTTTGAAGGGGCGATGCGTAAATACCACGCCAAACCGCCATGGCCCACCATGGAGGTCGGCGCTCACTGTGCTGCAGTTGTATGACGATTCGAATTCAGGAACGTGACAGTTTTGTTACGCGTCTCCTTGCGACGTCAACGCTCCCAAGCTTCCTTGATACGCCTCACTTCCGCGGGATCGGATTGCAACAACGTCCCCATCGAGGACGTAAATGACAGGTCCGCGTCACCGCCGACGGCCGGTGCGCGCGCGGGCGCATTGTAGCGAAACGCGTGATATCGGGGCGGAATCGTGGCAAAGAAACAACGTTCGGGGTGTGCTGTCCCTCTCATTTCGGACTGCCAATCTTGAGCGCTAAGCGCCACTCGAAGCCCCGCGCCCCCCGGCCAGGCGCTTTCTGAATGGTTTTTAATCCGACTTTGGCCGCCCCTTAATCCGCGTACGTTTTACTGCGAGCACGGAAACCGCCATGCGAATGCTCCTCATCGAAGACGAGAAGAAGCTGTGCGACCTGATCGAGCGGGCGCTCAGGGCGGAACGGTATGCGCTCGATGTGGCCGCCGACGGAGAGGCCGGCTGGGCGCTGGCCGACGCGTACGAGTACGACCTCATCATCCTCGATCTCATGCTGCCGGGGTTGAGCGGCACCGAGGTCCTCAGGCGGATCCGCCGCAAGAACCAGCAGGTGCCCATTCTCATTCTCACGGCCCGCGATGCGACCGAAGAAAAGGTGCAGCACTTCGAGGCTGGCGCCGACGACTATCTCACCAAGCCGTTCGCCTTCGCGGAGCTGCTCATCCGGGTCAAGGCCCTTCTGCGCCGTGGACCCATCAGCCGCGCCAGCGTCCTGCGCGTTGGCGACCTCGAGATCGAGCGGCTCACGCAGCGCGTGAAGCGGGGAGGGAAGACCATCGAGCTCACGCCGAAGGAGTACGCGCTCCTCGAGTACCTCGCCACCCATCCCGGGCGCGTGTTCTCCCGCACCATGATTATCGAGCACGTCTGGGACCAGAGCTTCGAGGGCCTGACCAACATCGTCGATGTGTATGTGCGTCACCTGCGCAGCAAGATCGACGATCCTTTCCCCGCCAAGCTCATCAAGACGGTGCGCGGCGTCGGCTACGGCCTCGTCGAGGCCACGCAGTCATGAATACCCGCTCGCTGAGCTTCCGGCTCGTGACCTGGTATGCCGGCCTGCTCACCATCGTTTTCGTCCTGCTCGGCGCCCTGACGGTCGTCCTTCTGCGGCAGTACCTCGAATTGAACGTGCTCGATAACCAGGCACGCCGTGCCCGGCAGATAGCGGACACCCTCGTTGCGGCCGTCAGCCGCACCGGGGAGGCTGCGCTCGCGCGGCAAGTGGAAGAGTTGTATGCCCCAGAGGCGAACGAGCGCTTCATACGCATTACGCGAGCCGACGGCCACGTCGTCTATGTCTCCGGCAAACCTCACGACGGCAACTTCGATCCCGCCAAAGTTCCGGCACCGTCGCTGACACACAACGGCGGCTTCCTGCGCAAGGAGATCCTGCCGGGCGGATCGGTACTCGTCGCAGCACATGTGTACACCCCAGCGTTCGCCGGCAGCCACCCGTCCTCCAGCGCCGCCGCGCCCGCCGGCCCCGCCGATACCCACGCATCCGGCACCGCCGCACCCGCTGCCGCCGCGCCCGCCGCCGCGGCCGGCTCGCGCTACATGGTCGAGGTTGGCGCCTCCACCGCCCGCACCGAAGAAACCGTCCGCCAGGTCCTTCTCATGTTGGCCATTGGTCTGCCGGTTGCCGTCGCCGTGGCTGTCACCGGAGGCTTCGTCCTGGTGCGTCGTGCCCTGAAACCGGTCGACAACCTTTCTCAGAAGGCCGCCGCGATCACCCAACACAACCTGAGCGAGCGGCTTCCGGTGGTGCCCACCGGCGATGAGCTCGAGCGCCTGTC
>CAZDTG010000406.1:0-3018 GCA_964508005.1 uncultured Steroidobacteraceae bacterium | reverse complement strand
TGCCGTCCGGACTTCGGACGTGTCAATGGTCGGCGGGCCTCGAAGCGGACAGCGCTCGGGGCCGCCGCATGTTAGTTGGACCTCATATCGAGGCCATCGTATTGGGCCGACAAGATCGCGCCAGCCGCGTCGAATCTCTTGCTCAAGGAGCCGTAGAGGTCCGTGGCAGCGCCGTTCGGTTGAGTTCACAGAAGGTTTCCCGGCGCACCGCCCATTTTGCGGCGGGCATCGACGTGCATAACGAGACTCGCGCGCCTTTGTCATCGATCCGAAATCTTCGCTGCCGCGGGGCATTGCCCGCGCGGCCTCCCGCCGTGTGCTTGCCGGCCCCTCACTCTATAGAAGGGGCACATGAAAAGAATGCTCGTGAATGCAACTCAAGAGGAAGAGTTGCGCGTCGCTCTGGTTGATGGACAGAAACTCTTCGACCTCAGCATCGAATTACCCTCCCGCGAACAGAAGAAAGCGAACGTCTACAAAGGCCGGATCTCCCGGGTAGAGCCCTCTCTCGAAGCCTGTTTCGTCGATTACGGAGCGCAGCGGCACGGCTTCCTGCCGTTGAAGGAAGTATCGCGCGAATACTTCAGACAGCAGCCCCAAGGCGGACGGATGAACATCCGCGAGCTGCTGTCCGAGGGTCAGGACCTCATCGTCCAGGTGGAGAAGGAAGAGCGCGGCACCAAGGGCGCCGCGCTAACGACGTTTCTGAGCCTTGCCGGCCGCTTCCTCGTTCTCATGCCCAATAACCCGCGCGCGGGTGGCGTCTCGCGCCGTATCGAGGGCGAAGACCGCGATCAGATGCGCGAGGTCATGAACCAGCTGCAGATTCCAGACGGCATGGGCGCCATCGTCCGCACCGCCGGCGTCGGCCGCACCGTGGAGGAGTTGCAGTGGGATCTCGATAACCTCAAGACCCAGTGGGAACAGATCGAAGTCGCGGCCAAAGACCGGCCTGCACCGTTCCTGGTCTTTCGCGAGAGCGACGCCGTTACACGCGCGATGCGCGACTATCTCTCCGACGACATCGGCGAGGTGCTCGTGGACAACGAGGCCGCCTTCCAGAAGGCGCAGGAGTACATGCAGCGTTTCATGCCTGCGGAGGCACAGAGACGGCTGAAGATGTACACGGATGACATCCCGCTGTTCACCCGGTTCCAGATCGAGAGCCAGATCGAGTCGGCGTACGGGCATAAGGTGAGCCTGCCGTCCGGCGGCAGTATCGTCATCGACTATACGGAGGCGCTGGTCTCCGTAGACATCAACTCCGCACGCGCGACGCGCGGCAGCGATATCGAGACCACGGCTACCAATACCAACCTGGAGGCCGCGGACGAGATCGCGCGACAGTTGCGCATCCGCGACATCGGCGGTCTCATCGTGATCGACTTCATCGATATGGAATCGACGAAGAACCAGCGCGAGGTGGAGGACCGTCTGCGTGACGCGGTGAAAATGGACCGTGCGCGCATCCAGATCGGGCGTCTGTCGCGATTCGGCCTGCTCGAGATGTCCCGGCAGCGCCTGCGTCCTTCATTGGGCGAATCGAGCCACATCGTCTGCCCCCGCTGCGTCGGCATCGGCAGTATCCGCAGCATCGAGTCGCTCACGCTTTCGGTGTTGCGACTCATCGGTGAGGAGCTGCGCAAGGATCGGACTTCGCGCGTGATCGTGCAGGTGCCGGTGGATGTCGCCACGTACCTCTTCAATGAGAAGCGCGAGTGGCTGCGTACGCTCGAGGACAAGAGCGATGCCGAGCTCATCATCGTCCCGAACGAAAACATGCAGACGCCGGAGTACACGATCAAGCGACTGCGTGACGATGAGGCGGAGCTGCCGGAGAACAAACAGGTGAGCTATCTCATGCCCACCGCTCCGGAAATTGCGGAGCCGGGTACCGCGCGTGATAAGCGGCCTCCTGCGGAGGCCCCGGCAGTCGCGACGCTTCTGCCCGCTACTGCGGCACCGGTGGCGGTTCATGCGGCACCGGCGACCGTTGCCCCTGCAGCGACGCCGGCGGAGCCTGTTACTGTTAGTAACGGGGGCTTCTGGGGACGCCTGAAGCGATTGTTCTCGGAGGAGCCCGCACCTGCTCCGCAGCCGATGGCAGAGCCGATAGCGGCCGCTAAGCCGACAAGCACTTCATCGCGTGGTGACGGACGGCGCGACGGCCGCCGTGAGCACTCGCGCGGCCATCGTCACGCCGACGGAGGGTCGCGCCGGGATCGCGGCGATCGCAACGATCGTAGTGAAGGTCGCGATAGCCGCAGTGGCGGTAGCGGTGGAGGCCGTGATCGCCATCGCGAAAGAGGCCGTGACCAGGATCGACGTGAGCGTTCGGCAGAGCGTCGGGGTGAGAGCGATGCTCGCGGCGAGGGTCAGGGACGTAGGGCTGAGGGAAATCGCGGTGACGCGAACCGAGGCGATGCCAATCGAGGCGACCTCAATCGCGGCGATGCCAGTCGGTCGGACGCCGGCCGGTCAGATGTCAACCGCGGAGTTGAGTTCAACCGACCCGAGGACTCGGCGAGTCGGCCGGTCGACTCGGTCACGGGTGTGGCAGCAGCGTCACCGGACACTCGCGAGGGTCAGGAGCGGTCGGATCGCGGCGGCGAGCGTCAAGCTGGCGGCGATCGTGGAGACCGTGGGAACGGCGAGCCGCGCCGGGGAAGGCGTGGTCGGCGCCGTGGTCGGCGCGGCGGCGGTGGTGGCGCACGGGAAGGCGCGGCATACAGTAACGGCAGCGGCGAAGGTAGCGGCGGAAGCCGTGAATACTCAGACCAGCCGTTCGGCGCGGAAGGATCGGGTGAGCGCGAGGGCCAAGTAGCCAACGGGCATGATCGTCACCCTGGGCATGGCGAGGTTCACTCGCACGAGGGCGGCGCGCGCGCGTCGTTTGAGGCGCAGGAATCGCCGGGGCAGGAACGTGGCTCGTACGAGCCGCGTGAGGCACGTGAACCGAGAGAGTCTCGCGATCACGAGGGGCGTGAGGCGCGTGAGCCGAGAGAGCCTCGCGAGCAG
>CAZDTG010000405.1:0-3031 GCA_964508005.1 uncultured Steroidobacteraceae bacterium | reverse complement strand
CCATGGTGGTGCAGCTGGCCGATCTGTTGCGCCGGCTGCTGACGGCGGGCGAGCGTGACTTCTCGCGCCTGGACGACGAGTTGCAATTCGTACGGTTGTATCTTGGCCTGCAGCAGCAGCGCTTTGCCGACCGGCTGAGCGTGAGTGTGCCGCAGCCGGATACGGTGGTGGCGGCGTGGGTGCCGAGCCTCATATTGCAGCCGCTCGTCGAGAACGCCGTCGTGCACGGGCTTGCGGGCCACGACGGTGCCGTAATGGTCCGTGTCGATGCCGTCGCCAACGATGAGATGCTGTCCTTGCGGGTGGTGAACACCATAGCCCCCCGCAAGCCGCAAGGGACCGCGGGCATCGGCCTGAAAAACGTACGCGAGCGGCTGGCGATCCAATTCGGAGATCGCGCGAGTTTCAGCGCCATGCCTGGTTACGATAACGTCTGGATCACGGAGGTGCGCTTGCCGCTGCTGCAGGATGGGCCCACCGCGCCGGCGCGCAGTTGGACCAGCGAAAGCGCGCGCGCTGGCGCAGGTTCGGGCGCAAGGGCCGGTGCCGGCGCGGCGCAGAGCCCGGGCGCGGGCCAGAAATCCGGAGCGAGCGTGTCGGCATGATGGATGTGGTGATCGTGGACGATGAGCCGATGGCGCGGCGAACGCTGCGCGAATGCTGTGCGCGCGAGCCTGACCTGCGCATCGTCGGCGAGTACGGCGAGGCGCGCTCGGCACTCGAGGCTATTCGCGCCAACCCGCCGCATCTGTTGTTTCTCGACATCCAGATCGACTCGCTCAGCGGCGTGGCGCTGGCGCGCTCGCTCGACCCGGAGACTTTGCCTCTCATCGTTTTTGTCACCGCTTATCACCATTACGCTCTCGAGGCGTTCGAGGTGAGCGCGGTCGACTATCTGCTCAAGCCTTTCGATGACGAGCGCTTCCGCAAGACGCTCGCACGCGTGCGGCGCAGGCGCGAGGCCGAGAGCGGTGCGGAACGCTCCACGATACTGAGCTCCGTGCTGGCGCAGATCGAGCGCAGCGCGCGCACGCTGTCCGACTCCCGGCCGCGCATCCTCGCCGAGTCGGGCAGCCGCATGCACATGCTCGACGTGGGGCAGGTGGAGCTCGTCGAGGCGGACCGCAATTACGTGAAGCTCGCAGTCGGCCGTGAGACGTTCCACGCACGCAGTACTTTGCAACAGGCGGAGAAGTCACTACAGTCGCAACCGCTGCTGCGTATCAGCCGGTCTTGTCTGGTGAACATGAATCACGTGCGCGAAGTCAGTCGTACGCCCCGGGGGGACTTCATCTTCGTGCTCGCCGGCGGCCTGACCGTCACCAGCAGCGAGGGCTGCCGCGACCCGGTACGGCAATATCTGGAGCGGCTGAAGCTGAATCCCTAGAAGTGCGGCGACCAGCTTCCTCCCCGCTCGCACGCTCGTCCGTGCTCGCCCTGAGCGTGCTCACGTTCATCAATCTGCTGAACTATCTCGACCGGTACGTCGTCTCGGGTGTGGTGCCCGATCTGAAGGCCCCGCCCCTCGGGCTGTCGGACAGTCAGATCGGCTTGCTCGCCACCGCCTTCATGCTCGTGTACATGATGGTGGCTCCGGTTTTTGGGGCACTGGGCGATCGGGGCTCGCGGACCCGTCCGATCGCCATCGGTGTCTTCCTGTGGAGTCTCGCGACGATCGTGTCCGGATTCGCGCAAAGCTACTCGCAGCTGCTCGCGGCGCGGGCGCTGGTCGGCGTCGGCGAGGCGGCGTATGTCGCCATTGCGCCCGCGCTCCTGTCGGATTGCTTTCCCCGCGCGCAGCGTGGCCGGGTGCTGTCTGCGTTCAACATGGCGATTCCGGTCGGGGCCGCGCTCGGCTACATAGTCGGTGGCGTGATGAGTCAGCACTACGGCTGGCGTGAAGCCTTCTTCGTCGCCGGCGCCCCCGGCGTGTTGCTGGCCCTGTTCGTGCTGCGCCTGCCGGACCCGCCCCGCGGGTCACAGGATGAGGCGGAAGAGGGTGGAGGAGCTTCGCGTCCCATGGACATCGACTCCCGCGGGCCTGCCGCGGCCGGTGCCGTCGCGACCTACTGGAGTCTCCTGCGCCGCGCCCCCTACATGCTCGTCGTGCTGGGCTACGCCGCATATACGTTCGCCCTGGGCGGGCTCGCGGTCTGGATGCCGAATTTCCTCGAGCGCGTGCACGGTATCCCGGCAGTCGAGGCAACGACGAGCTTTGGAGCGATTGTCGTCGTCACCGGATTTCTGGGAACCTTCGCCGGGGGTTGGCTCGGGGACTACTGGCTGAAGTCCTCGCGCCAGGCCTATCTGTGGATGTCGGGATGGGTGACGCTGCTGGCGGCGCCCTTCGCCGTGATCGCTCTGACGGCCGGCTCGCCTTCTGTCTACTATCCGGCGATCGTCGTGGCCGAGCTGCTCCTGTTCATGTCCACCGGACCGGTCAACTCCGCCATCGTCAACCTGGTATCGCCCGCCGAGCGCGCCTCCGCGCTCGCGCTCAGCATGTTCACGATCCATTTGCTGGGCGACGTGCCCTCTCCCACCCTGATCGGGTGGCTGTCCGATATTTCTTCCCTGGGACGAGCCGTGCTGATCGTCCCGGCCGCCGTGGTGGTCAGCGGGATCGTCTGGCTCATTTCCGCGCGAGTCTGCGGCGCCGCCGCGCGCGTCTGACTCAGCCAGCCAGGGCCGCCGCGTCCGCCGCCGGCAGCTTCATCGCCGCTTGCAGCTCCTCGAGAATCCACTTGCGGAAGGCGATGACCTCCGGCCGTGCGCCCACCTCCGCACGATGCACGAGAAAATAGCTGTCCTCCGTCTCCCACTCATGATCGAACAGGCGCGTGAGCGATTTCGCCCGAAACCGCTCGGTGCTCAGCGGCGCCGGAATGAGCCCGATGCCTGCCGAGCGCTCGGTGGCGCGCACCAGGGAGGACATGTTGTTGAAGGCAATGCGCTTGCGCGGACGCGGCATCTGCAGCCCCGCCGACTCGGCCCAGCGCTCCCAGCCATCCTTGCGCGCTTCGAACACGAG
>CAZDTG010000404.1:0-3034 GCA_964508005.1 uncultured Steroidobacteraceae bacterium | reverse complement strand
CAACGGTTTGCCGCGGATCTTCGCCGTTGACATCGCCGAAACGGATTCAGATCACGTTGCCGTGCACTCTCGCGGGAACACGTTCCGCTAGCCGACTCGCGACCAAGGTCCGCACGAGACGGACCAGCGCGTCAGTTTTCCGACTCCCGTCACTCTCCTCGCACGCATTCGTTTTCCCCCAGCACCCGCGAAACCCCCATCACCTGGTCGGCGGCGCCTTGGCGATACTCTCCAGGCAAAGAGCGCCGACACTTGCGTCTATGCTGCAGAGCAGCGATGCTGTATTTAAACGCCAGCGAGGCGGCTAAAGCGTTGCAGCCCCTTCGCATTAAGTAAAAGAGTCAACGACTTTCCGTAACAACACGCAGGTTATTCTAACCCCCACTGAGCAGATCACTGCTGGAGCCACAGCTTTTATCTCACTCTGGGGCAATTTCCTATGTTGCAACCGCAGATTGCACCGGGGCCCAACGGCCGCGCCGTCCGCCATTCTTGTTCGTGGGAATTTCTGTAGGATATAGACGTCAAATAGAATTCGGGGAACCTCCATGACGGGTGATCAAAATAATCCGCCAGGACCCAAGCCCGTGAAGGACCTGGTGCCCGGAAGCACAAACGACCTGGCGCGGCGATCCAGCGGCTCTGTAACGAGCTGCCGCGATTTATGAGAGGTGGGATAACCACTTATGAGTCCAGATGATCCCATGCCCGATCACCGGGACGCGGCGTTTAACGATCAGGAGCCACCCAGCGCCGGTGGAACCTATTCCGCCGCGGTGGGTGTGCTTTTCCAGAAGAAAAACGAGGAGTTGAAGCGCTTTCTAACTTATCGGTTAGGCTCAGCCGAAGAGGCGCGGGACGTGGCCCAAGAGGCCTATGCCAGGCTCCTGACGCTGGACCGGACCGATACCTCGAGCCTGCTGTTGTATCGCTTATGGAGGATTGCGACCAATCTCGCCAAGGATCGAATCAAGCTGCGAGCCATTCGCAGGCGCATTGAACCCATCGCCCTGTTCGATCCGATTGTTTCAACCCCGTCTCCGGAGCCGCTGTGCGTCGCGCATGAGCAGATCGAGCTGGTTCGGCGTGCGCTCAAGGACCTTCCCCCCAGATGCCAACTCGCATTCACCCTGCGCATGTTCGACGACCTCCCGTTCGAGGACATCGCTAAATGTGTGGGCGTGGACCTGAGAACGGCGAAGCGGTACGTGGCTCGTGCGATGGCGCACTGCCAACACGTAATCAATACGGCGGAAGACGTGAGGGAACCGAAATGAGCGCAGGACGAGGAACCGTCGCTTTGGGGCCGGATCGCCCGCCGGCTCGCCTGGAGGAGGCAGCAGAATGGTGGGTCGTTTTCCAAGACACTCCTGAGCACGCATTGCCTGCCGCTACGGTGCAGGCGTGGCAGCAGTGGAAAGCCGACCCTGAGAACCGGAAAGCCTTCGAGGACATCTCGAATCTCCCGGCCCTGGTGAGAGCGTCAGGTCGACCGCCCAAGCCAGGCCCGGCGAGGCTTGCAAGCGATCGATTCACGGCGTCCGTGTCGGTGGCTGAGTGGCGCGAGGGTTGCCGCCCCGTTTCGGGACGCGGGCGCATCGGCGGACGCCCTCCTCGCGGAACACCGCGCGCCAGGTCTCCTCGTCAGCGCGCTCTGGCCCTCGCAGTGGCCGCTTCGGCGATTGTGGCCCTCGCCGCAGGGTTCGCGGGGTTCGTAGAGCTCTCCCTCGTCCAGCGCTCCGGCGGCGAGGAGGCGCGCACCTACGAGACAGAGTCAGGCGAACACCGGCAGGCGCTGTTGTCTGACGGATCAACCGTCGAGCTGGGCGCGCAAACTGCGCTCGCGGTGCGCTACACCGACCAGCAACGTACGGTTGCCTTGGACCACGGTGTCGCGATTTTCCACGTCGCGCACAATGTCGCTCGACCCTTCGTCGTAGAAGCCGGCGACGGCTCTATCACCGCGGTCGGAACCGCATTTCAAGTCCTGCATGAGGGGCCACGCACCGTTGTGACCGTCACCGACGGCACCGTCGTTGTGCAACCGCGCGAACTCCCTGCGATAGGGCCGGTCGTGGCGCCACCTGATCTCGCGCGCCCCGCTCGCTGGCAGCCCGCGCGAGTCTCGCGCGGAGAAGAAATCGCCATCGCGGACGGCGTCGCGGCCGTGGTCGAGCACGCCGATCTCGACACTGCGACGGCGTGGCGCGAGGGGCGCCTGCAATATCTCGGGGAACCCCTGCGCAACGTCATCGCCGATGTCAACCGCTATTCGCGCCGGCACCTGCGCTGCGAGGACACGGCGTGCGACCTGCTCTACATCGGCACAGTCTTCGAGCGCGACATCGACACGTGGATCAGCCGGTTGCCGCAGATCTTCCCTGTAGAGATCAACGAGATCGACCCGGATCATGTTGTCGTGCGCCCACCTCCGCGCCCGTCCCGCTAGCGAGCTGACCGCGCCCAAGGTCTGCACGCCGCGGACCAACGTGTCAGTTTTTTGACGAGCGCCCCTTTCGCTGCGTTCATTCGTCTTGGTTCCTGAGACGATCGGGTTCGCACCTGATCGAATCGCTCTAGGGTATACGGATGAGACGGTCTGCGGCCGAGAACGCGCTGTTATGTTCGAGGTCGCGCAGTTAAGCGGAACGGAGTTCCCGACAGGTAGTGCGGCTCCTGCACCGTGATTCGCACGGTCACGGTGCGGGCGACACACGAATTAAGTGACGGGGACTCGGATGACAAAAACAGGTCCGCAACGGGCCGCTGTACGGCGGCTCGTGTTCGCATTTTGGGTTGCGATCCTCTTCGGCGCTAACGCGTCAACAGTTGTCGCCGGACCGCAGGCTCCTGCGGAGCGCGGGCTCGACCGGGATGTGACCTTCAACATCCCGCCTCAGCCCCTCGGGCCAGCGCTGGTGCAATTCAGCAAGCAGGCCGACGTGCAGGTGATGGTCGCGGCGAGCACGGTGGATAAGCAGACAACGTCCGGCGTTACGGGCACGTTGCGCGTCCGCACTGCGCTCGCAGACCT
>CAZDTG010000403.1:0-3035 GCA_964508005.1 uncultured Steroidobacteraceae bacterium | reverse complement strand
CGCCAGGCGATGGACAGCGTCAAGCACCCCGCCCTGTTGTTCGTGGACTCGGTGAGCGCGCTCGCCAGCATCGATTTCCGGATGGACGAGTGGGGCGTCGACGTGTGCGTCAGCGGCTCACAGAAGGGCCTCATGCTGCCGGCCGGCCTGGGCGTGACCTGCGTCAGCCAGAAGGCGCTCGAGGCGGCGAAACACGCAAAATCGCCGCGCTGTTACTTCGACTACGGTGACATGGTTACTGCCAATGCCAGCGGCTATTTCCCGTATACGCCTTCGCTCCCGATGCTGTACGGGCTGCGCGAGTCGCTGGCCATGCTCGCGGAGGAAGGCCTGGACAACGTCTTCCATCGTCACAGCTATCTGGCCGGGGGTGTCCGTGCTGCCGTGTTCGAGGGCTGGAATCTGCAGCTCTGCGCGACCGCGCCGCGTTGGTACTCGGATACCGTCTCCGCGATCATGGTGCCGGAAGGCATCAACGGTGCCGAGGTCATCGCCCGAGCGTTCCAGCGCTACGACCTCGCCCTTGGCGCGGGTCTGTCCAAGGTCGCCGGCAAGCTGTTCCGCATCGGTCATCTGGGCGATCTCAACGAGCTGATGCTGTTGGGAGGAATCGCGGGAGCCGAGATGGCGATGCTCGATGTCGGCGTGAAGATCGAGCCCGGCAGCGGCGTGGCCGCCGCGCAGAAGTACTGGCGAAACAACTCCCGCGTCGCCTCGGGCGTCGCGGCCAAGGCGAGCATCGCGGCATGACCCAGCGCGTGGTGTTTCTGGATCGCGCCTCACTCAAGGCGAAGGTCCGCAAGCCCTCGTGCGCGACGCAATACGTCGAGTATGAAAAGACTGCCGTGGAGGAGATCGTGCCGCGCCTGCAAGGCGCCGGCGTCGCGATCATCAACAAGGTGCCGATGCGGTCGGAAACCCTCAGGCAGCTGCCGCAACTGAAGATGATCGCCGTCGCTGCGACCGGCTATGACGTCGTGGACGTCCCGTATTGCAAGCAGCATGGCATCGCCGTCGCCAACATCAGGAACTATGCCGTGCACACGGTGCCGGAACACGCGTTCGCGCTGATTCTGGCGTTGCGCCGAAACATCCTGGCCTACCGCCAGGATGTCGAGAACGGCGTCTGGAACAGGTCTGACCAGTTCTGCTTCTTCACGCACGACATAGGCGATCTCCACGGCTCCACGCTCGGCATCATCGGCGAGGGCGCCATCGGCCAAGGGACCGCAGCGATTGGCCGGGCGTTCGGGATGCGCGTCCTGTTCGCCGACCATCCACCCCCGAAGATGGAAGGCGTGACCTTCACCCCGCACGATGAGGTGCTGGCGCAATCGGACGTGATCTCCTTGCATTGCCCCCTGATGCCGGCCACACGTAACCTCATCAACCTCGAAGCGTTTCGCAAGATGAAACGCAATGCGCTGCTCATCAACACGGCGCGCGGCGGCCTGGTCGATGAGACAGCTTTGATCCAGGCGCTGGACGAGGGGCTGATCGCGGGTGCCGGCTTCGATGTACTGACCGTCGAGCCGCCGAGGAACGGCCATCCTCTGCTCGACGTGCGGCGCCCCAACTTCATTCTGACGCCCCACGTCGCCTGGGCTTCGGACGGGGCCATGCAGTTCCTGGCCGACCAGCTGATCGACAACATCGAGCTTTGGTGCGCCGGCACGCCGCAGCACCTGGTGACCTGAGCGGAGCGCGCTCCGCGGCGTCCAGCGGTACCGGACTTGAGTTTTGGACTCAAGTCCAAAACTCAAGTCCGGTACCGATTCCCGACCCGATTGATGAGGGAGCCGATGCCTTCGATACTGACCTCGACGGTCGCTCCGTCCTTCATGGACCCGACGCCCAGCGAGGTCCCGCACGCGATCACATCGCCGGGCAGCAATGACATATCGTGAGAGATGCGGCTCACCAGCTCGGCAGGCGACATGATCATGTCGGACAGCGGATAGTTCTGGCGCTCGACTCCGTCCAGCCGCGTGATGACGCTGGCTCGCGACCAGTCGAGCTGCGTGTCGATGACCGGGCCGAGACAGCCGAACGTGTCATAGCCCTTGGCGCGGCACCACTGCGCAAAATCGGCGGTCTCACCGAGCACTTCCGCCGCCGTGACATCGTTGACACAGGTGTATCCAAAGATGAATCCCGGGGCTTCACTGACGCTGACATCCTTGCACCTGCGGCCAATGACGATGCCCAACTCGCCTTCGTAGGCGATCTTCCCTGCGTAGCCGGTGGGCCGCTCGATCGGCGCGCCCGGACCGATGACCGACGTGCCGGGCTTGATGAGAAACAGCGGGTGGGCGGGCGCGGCCTTGCCGAGTTTCGCCGCCAGTGCGTGAAAGTTGTTCCACAGCGCCACGATCTTGGACGGCGCGCAGGGGCTGAGCAGGGTGAATTCGTCGCGTGCCAGCCGCGTGCCCGTCGGCTGGGGCGCTTCGAAGGGGTCCCCGGCATATTCGATGATTCGATCGCCCTCGAATACGCCGAACCCCACGCGGCCCTCGTTCGAACGGAAACGTGCCCAGCGGCTCATGATGGATCAGGAGAGGATCATCACAGCACGGATCGCAGCAGCCTGCCCATTTCGGCGGGGTTGCGCGTGACCTTGATGCCGCAGTCCTCCATCACTTCCAGCTTCTCCTGCGCGGTACCCTTGCCCCCGGAGATGATCGCCCCGGCATGGCCCATGCGCTTGCCCGGAGGCGCGGTGACGCCCGCAATGAAGCCGACGACGGGCTTGGTCATGTTGTCCTTGATCCAACGCGCGCACGTTTCCTCGTCGTCGCCGCCGATCTCGCCCACCATGATCACGGCGTCAGTATCCGGATCCTCGTTGAACATCCGCATCACATCGATGTGCTTCAGCCCGTTGACCGGATCGCCGCCGATGCCCACACAGGTCGATTGGCCCACCTCCGTCAATTGCCCGACAGCCTCGTAGGTGAGCGTGCCGGAACGCGACACGACCCCGACGCGCCCCTTCTTGTGAATGTGCCCGGGCATGATGCCGATCTTGATCTCAT
>CAZDTG010000402.1:0-3045 GCA_964508005.1 uncultured Steroidobacteraceae bacterium | reverse complement strand
GTGGCGCGCATCAGCGGCGAGACGGCGCCGCTGCTGTTCACGGCCCTCAACAACCAGTTCTGGAGCAGCAATCTGAACGCGCCGATGGCCAATCTGCCCGTCGTGATCTTCCAGTTCGCGCTGAGCCCCTACAAGAACTGGCAGCAGCTCGCGTGGTCCGGAGCGCTGCTCATTACCCTGACCATTCTCATTCTGAGCATCATCGCGCGCTTCGTCGTCTCCGCGCTGAATCCGGCAGGCCGCCGGTGAGCGCAACTTCCGCGGCGAGCGTGGGCAACGAGCGCTCGGTCGCCAACTCGACCACTCCCGTGCATCCGGTCAAGTTCGAGGTCCGGCACCTCGATTTCTACTACGGCCACGTGCACGCCCTCAAAGATATCAACCTGACGCTCGCCGATCGCAGCATCACCGCTTTCATCGGCCCTTCCGGCTGCGGCAAGTCGACCCTGCTGCGGGTGTTCAACCGCATGTATGCGTTGTATCCCGGCCATCGGGCGACCGGCGACGTCCTCCTGGACGGCGAGGATATCCTCGCGCCGACGGTCGACGTGGCTGCGTTGCGCTTTCGTGTCGGCATGGTGTTCCAGAAGCCCACGCCATTCCCGATGTCGATTTTCGATAACGTGGCGTTCGGTTTGCGCCTCGCGCGGCGCATTTCCCGCAGCGAGCTCGAGGAGCGCGTCGAAGGCGCGCTGCGCGATGCGGCCATGTGGGAAGAGGTGAAGGACAAGCTGCACGAGGACGGCCGCAGTCTCTCCGGCGGCCAGCAGCAGCGACTGTGCATCGCGCGCACCATCGCGTTGCAGCCGGAAGTGATCCTTTTCGATGAGCCGACCGCGGCGCTCGATCCGATCTCGACCCTGCGGGTCGAGGAGACTCTGCAGAGCCTGCGCGAGAAGTACTGCATCGCCGTCGTGACTCACAATCTCCAGCAGGCCGCCCGGGTATCCAACTTCACCGCCTTCATGTACCTCGGCGAGCTGATCGAAATGGGCCCCACGGAACAGATATTCACCGCGCCGAAGAATCGCCGCACGGACGATTACGTCACGGGAAGGTTTGGGTAAATGAGTCAACCTAGAGAGCCCTCTCTGCTGGACCGCCGGCGCCCCGATACGCTGGCTGCCAACACGCCCGGCAACCCGGGCGACGGCGGCCACCGCCACCGTGAAAGCGAAGGCGGCCTCAACCTCAAGCCGAGTGGCCGGATTCACGCGCCGTCCTCCGCATCGCTGGAGGACCGCTCCGCTCACGCGGCGGGCCAGACGGTTGGACAGATCGCCGTCGACGACCCCGTATTCTCGTGCCGCGACGTCAACGTGTTCTACGGCCAGAAACATGCGCTCAAGCACGTGTCGATAGACGTCGGCCGCAAGCAGGTCCTCGCAGCCATCGGCCCCTCGGGCTGCGGCAAGTCGACGTTCCTGCGCTGCCTGAACCGCATGAACGACACGATTCCGGGGGCCCGCGTCACCGGATCGATCACGCTCGACGGCGCCGACATTCACGACAAGCGCCAGGACGTGGTGCAGATCCGCGCCCGCGTCGGCATGGTGTTCCAGAAACCCAACCCGTTTCCGAAGTCCATTTACGACAATGTGGCGTACGGCCCGCGCATACACGGGCTCGCTCGCGGGCGCGCCGATCTCGACGACATCGTCTGCACGAGTCTGCAGCGCGCGGGCTTGTGGGAAGAGGTGAAGGATCGGCTCAACTCCCCCGGCACCGGCCTGTCGGGAGGACAGCAACAGCGGCTGTGCATCGCGCGCACGATTGCGATCCAGCCCGAAGTGATCCTCATGGACGAGCCCTGTTCGGCGCTCGATCCGATCGCCACCGCGCGGATCGAGGACCTCATCGACGAGCTGCGCGCCGAGTACGCGATCGTCATCGTCACGCACTCGATGCAGCAGGCGGCCCGCGTGTCGCAGCGGACAGCGTACTTCCACATGGGCGACCTGATCGAAGTAGGCGAGACCGACAGGGTCTTCACCAACCCGCGTCACCGTCTGACCGAGGATTACATCACTGGTAGATTTGGGTAAGTCGCAAAGCGACTTACGCCCGCCATGGGCTCAGCCCGAAGGGCTGAGCGCCCGGCCATGGAAGGCCGGGCCGAGCATCGGGCCAGGGACGGTGTACACTCGAGCAGGCGAACCGCGCCAGGAGCCCCATGCTCGAAGGCCACATCTCGAAGGCATTCGATGGCGAGCTCGCCACCCTGCACGTGCGCCTCATCGAGATGGGCGGCCTGGTCCTCGACCAGGTGCGCGAGGCCATGCACGCCTACACCGAATGGGAAGAAGAGAGCGCCGTGCTCGTCATCGAGCGCGAGCGTGACGTGGATGCCTACAATAAAAGCATAGACAGCGAACAGCTGCTGTTGATCGCACGCCGTGCTCCGGTGGCGAGCGACCTCCGAGCGATCCTCGCGATGGCGAAATGTCTCGCCGACCTCGAGCGTGCCGGCGATGAGGCGAAGAAGATCGCCAAGAACGTACTGGGCGCCGGTTCCCACCCGGGACCTGCGACCGCCCGCGACGCCCGGCATCTCGGCGAGCTCGCGGTAGGCCTGCTGCGCCTCGCGCTCGAAGCGCTGGATACCATCGATGCCGAGCGCTGCAAGGAAGTGATCGCGCGCGACGAGGACCTGGATGCCGAATACGCCGCCGGATTACGGCGCCTGCTGAGCCGCGCCATGGAGGACCCACGGCACTTCGAGGTGGCGCTGGAGGCCGCTTTCGTCCTCAAATCCCTCGAACGCATCGGCGACCACGCGCGCAACCTGGCGCGGCACATCCTGACGATCGAGGCTTGAGTGCCCGGGCGGGCTCGCGATGCGCGAGCCCGCCGGACTCCAGATTACTTCTGGAACGGATAGTAGCGGAACGACACCAGGGTAATGTTGATGTTCGTGTTCGGGGCGCCGCCGACGCCGCCGAAGCTCTCGCGCTTGATGTACGTGTCGACGATGCCAACCTGCGCATTGCCCAGCGCGCCCGAGTAGAACTTCCACCAGCCGCCGATCGTGCCGGAGAGGATCTG
>CAZDTG010000401.1:0-3056 GCA_964508005.1 uncultured Steroidobacteraceae bacterium | reverse complement strand
GCGAACACCAGCACCGCGCTCAAGGCGTGCATGGGCGGAATGCGCCGCTGCAGGAGATAGTCGACCACGAGCAATACCAGCATGGCGACCATGAGCACCGCGGTCGCCGTGTAGAGACCGCCGAGGTAATAAGCGATGATGAACGCCAGAAGCGGCGCGAACTCGAGCAGAGCCTGCATGGATGGCCGGTGTGAACGTGTAAGCCGGGAAAAATGGCCGCGTATAGTCTCACGCGTGGCGCGCAACTTCCAATTGACCAACGGGAGCCCGGTGCGGGGCCTCCCGCCGCGGGCAGTCCCGGGCAGGCAGGTCCATGAGCGAATATTTCGAATTGCATCCCGTCAATCCACAGGTGCGGCTCCTGCGCCGGGCGGCGGACATCGTCCGCGGCGGCGGCGTCATCGCCTATCCCACCGATTCGTGCTACGCGCTCGGCTGGCATCTCGGTGACAAGGATGCGCAGGAGCGCGTGCGGCGTATCCGTCAGGCCGACCGTCACCACCACTACACGCTCGTGTGCGGCACGCTGACCGAAGTCGGCCATTTCGCCAGGCTCGATACCTGGCAGTTCCGGATCCTGAAGGCGTGTTTGCCGGGGCCCTACACCTTCTTGCTGCAGGCGACGCGCGAGACGCCGCGCCGCCTGCAGCACGAGAAACGCCGGACCATCGGGGTGCGCATACCGGATCACCCCGTACCGCGCATGCTGCTCGCAGAGCTCGGAGAGCCGCTGATGAGCTCGACCCTGTTGCTTGCGGACGAGCCGCAGCCACTCACACGCGGCATCGAGATCCAGACGAGGCTGGAGCACGACTTGGACGCCGTGCTGGATGGCGGCGACTGCGGCGTCGAGCCTACGACGGTGGTGGATTTATCCGTGACGCCTCCCCTCGTCGTGCGCAAGGGCAAGGGTGCACTCGGGCCCGTGACGGGTGAGCCGCGATTGAGGCGGTCGCCGCTCCCGCCTGCGGTATAATCCATGGCGCGCCTGAGGCGCGACTCCATCGCACGCGGGCCCGAAGGTCTTTGAGCGAGCTGTGCCGCCTACTAATTTGTTGATGCGAAAATTACTTCCCGTCCATCGAGCGCCCGCAGCCCCACTGCGGGGGCTGGTTTGAGTACTCCCTCCGCCGCCCGGCGCGTGCTGTCTGGCATGCGGCCGACCGGCCGGCTGCACCTCGGCAACTACCACGGGGCACTGCGCAACTGGGTGGAGCTCCAGTACCAGTACGAGTGCTTCTTTTTCGTGGCCGACTGGCACATGCTGACGACGGGCTACGACGACACCTCGCGGCTGCAGGAGTACATCAGGGACGTCCTTATCGACTGGCTCGCGGCCGGTCTGAACCCGGGCGTCGCGACGCTGTTCATCCAGTCACATGTGCCGGAGCATGCCGAGCTGCACCTGCTGCTCTCCATGATCACGCCCCTGGGTTGGCTCGAGCGCGTACCGAGCTTCAAGGACCAGCAGGAGCAGCTCAAGGACCGGGACCTTGCGACCTATGGGTTCCTCGGCTATCCGCTGTTGCAGAGTGCGGACATCCTCATCTATCGCGCGGCCTACGTGCCGGTGGGGGAGGATCAGGTTGCGCACGTGGAGCTGACACGGGAGACTGCGCGGCGCTTCAATCATCTCTACGGCCGTGAGCCGGATTTCGAGGAAAAGGTGGAGCGGGCCGTGAAGAGCCTCGGCGGACGTAACACCACGAGCTATCGGCAGCTGCGCCGCAAGTTCCAGGAGACGGGCGATACCGACTCGCTCGAGCGCGCGCGCGCCCTGGTACAAAGCAACAATCGCATCACTGTGGCGGACCGCGAGCGGCTGCTCGGATACCTCGAAGGCACGGGCATCACCATTCTTCCGGAGCCGCAGGTGTTGTTGACCACGACGCCGCGGGTGCCCGGCCTCGACGGCCGCAAGATGTCCAAGTCCTACGGCAACACGATCGGGATGCGCGAGGACCCCGACTCCATCGTGAAGAAGATGCGCGCCATGCAGACGGACCCCGCGCGCGTGCGGCGCACCGATCCGGGCGATCCCGAGAAGTGCCCGGTCTGGGATCTGCACAAGATCTATTCCGACGAGGCGACCCGCGCCTGGGTGAACGAGGGCTGCCGGTCGGCCGCCATCGGCTGCCTCGACTGCAAGCAGAAGGTGATCGACAAAGTGGTCGAGGAGGTCGTGCAAATGCGGCGGCGGGCGCAGGAATTCGAGGAAAACCCCGAGCTCGTGCGCGGGATCGTGGCCGAGGGCGCGGACAAGGCCCGCGAGGCTGCGCGCCAGACGCTGGATGAGGTGCGGCGCGCCATGCACCTGCGGGACGATTGATCATGGCGGGCAAGGCCAAACCCGAACTCAAGATCGTCGTCTCCAACGACCCGCCGGAGCCGCCGCCGCCGGAAGTGGCGCCCGAGCAGGTCGAGATGCCCTTCGCAGTCGTCAACGGCGAGCCGCTCACGCAGCTGCCGCGGGACCTCTATATCCCGCCGCAGGCGCTCGAGGTCTTTCTCGAGGCTTTCGAGGGCCCGCTGGATCTGCTGCTGTATCTCATCCGGCGCCAGAACCTGGATATTCTCGACATCCCGCTCGCCGAGATCACGCGCCAGTACATGGAGTACATCGAGCTCATGGAGGGGTTGCAGTTCGAGCTCGCCGGCGAGTACATGGTCATGGCCGCGACGCTCGCTGAGATCAAGTCGCGGATGTTGTTACCCCGCCCGAAGATGGATGCCGAAGGCGTCGAGGAGGATCCGCGCGCCGAGCTCGTGCGGCGGTTGCAGGAGTACGAGCGCTTCAAGCGCGCGGCCGAAGGTATTGATGCGCTGCCGCGACTCGAGCGCGACGTCTGGCCGACGTCCGCCGAGCTAAAGGATCGTCAGGTCGTGCGTGTGCTCCCGCAGATCACGCTGCAGGAGATGCTGCTCGCGTTCAAGGAAGTGGTCGTGCGCTCGGAGATGTTTGCCCATCACCACATCCAGCGCGAGCGGCTGTCCGTGCGGGCGCGGATGGGCGACATTCTTTCTTCACTCGAGCAGTCGAGTTTCGTAGAATTCGT
>CAZDTG010000400.1:0-3071 GCA_964508005.1 uncultured Steroidobacteraceae bacterium | reverse complement strand
GCGAACCCGCCTCGGTCAGTATCGAGCCAGCTCTTAAACGGCCGGCGCCGAATACCGAAGGTGGACAAAAGGCGGAGGGAAGGTGGATCCGGCCGAAAGATTTCGGGCCCCCCAATGGCGATTGTTTAGATATGAGCGGCAAAGCACCGACCAGCGGCATGCCGACCAGCCCAGCGAATCGCGCCTTGCTGGCGAGTTCTGGGAGGTGTTCGGCGGCCGTGGCTGGGGCGGGGTCCGTCGCCAGCGGCGAGTCCATTACGGCGACTAAGCCAGGAGCTACGAAACCCTCCGGGAAGCGGACTCATGGAGTGCCCGCCGC
The DNA here is from genome assembly GCA_964508005.1 of uncultured Steroidobacteraceae bacterium. Classification (GTDB taxonomy): domain Bacteria; phylum Pseudomonadota; class Gammaproteobacteria; order Steroidobacterales; family Steroidobacteraceae; genus 13-2-20CM-66-19. Next base: position 2,752 of record CAZDTG010000400.1, on the reverse strand, counting down.
GCCTCATCGGGGTTCCAGTGCGGGTACCAGTGAGGGTTCCGGACGAACGTGAGTGCACGTCGAATCCCGGTTCAGATCGAGGCAGGCAGGCACGGACTGTCTTCGACAAAACATGCATGTCGTCGACCACTCTCTGATCGTGACTCGGCCGTCTTACTGGCCCTCCATCAATACCGCTACCTCGACAGTGGTCACATCACCGATCTGTTCGATCAACATCGCAAGAAGGCCCAGCTCCGCCTCAGGCAGCTGCTCCAACGAGGCTTGGTCTACCGCTGGCCACCCGACCTCAGGCAAGGCTCCCCGCTTACCCCGATCGCGTACGTACTGACCTCTTCAGGAGCGAATCACGTGGCCAAGCTCCGCGAGCAAGATCCGCGACCGTTCTACGAGCGCGCCCGGCGCGCCCGGGAGCAGATGTACCACCTGAGACACGACCTGGAGGCCAATCGGTTCTTTACCAAGCTGGCGGCGGCGGCGCGGAACCTGCCTGACCAGGGTCTGTACCACTGGCTCGGCGAGGCGACCTGCCGGGCCGCGTACGAGCGTGGGGGATGTCCGCCCGCGGACGGCTGGGGGCGCTATCTGCTGCCGGACCGAGAGATCCCGTTCGACCTGGAGTGGGATCGCGGCACGGAGCACGCCCGCCGCATCCGGACCAAGGTGAGCGGTTACGTCAGCTACTTCAGTGGTCGCCGGCACTCTGAGCTCAACCACGTGCTCTTCGTGGCACCCAACCGCCTGCGCGAAGGCGAGCTTCATAAATTGATCGCCCCTGTGCTTCCTCCCCATGTCAACCTCTGCCGGTTCTGGACGAGCTCGCTGGAAACAATTGCATCGGTCGGCTGGCTGGGTGCTGTCTGGCTCGAGATCAATGGCTCATCGCGGCGAGTGGCCTTCGCAGAAATGCCCGGCTTGCCGCGAGGTGAGCATCTGGCAGCCGATTGCATCGCCAAGCCCCAATGGTGGAAGCGTCGGCTTGGCGGCGGTGAAGGCGCGTGAACGCGAACGTGGAGACAATCGGGGACAAGCGCTTGATCCCCAACCCCACCACGCTTGCAGCCAATCTCGCCCTGGTGCCGGTCGCGCACGTCCATCCCTCTCCCCTGCAACCGCGCTCCTCGGTCTCGGCCGAGCTGGTGGCAAAGATGGCCGATTCGATGCGGGCAGGCCGCCATGAACCTCTGCTTGATGTCGAGCCAGTCCGCGGGCGGGCGAGCCATTATCGAATCGTCTGCGGCGAGCAGCGCTGGCGAGCGGCCCGGGCAGCTGGGCTGGCGCGGGTCATGGTCAGAATTCATTGCGGCCTGAGCTCGATTGAGCGGCTGCAAAGGCAGTACGAGGAGAACCGCCTTCGCGCCGGCCTCACCGCCTACGAGGAAGCGCAGCTGGTGCTCCTCGCCAAAGCCATGCGTGACATCGACGTCGCCGAAGCAAGGCTGGCTCAGGCAGACATTCCTTTCAAGCCGCTCGCCGCCACAGAGCCCGCAGATCCCGACGAGATCTTTCGCCACCTGGAGGGCCTGAAAGCCCTTCTCCTCGAAAACGGGATCAACGTGATCAAGACAGCCAACGGTCCCACCCTGGCCGCTCTCTCGCCCTGGCGTGAGACCGAAGCATCGCTCGGGATCAGCGAGGCCGCCCGCAAACTCAAGCTCTCTGTGCTCAAGCTCGAGGACAGTGTCTTGCCGAGAGTCAAAGGACTGCCTGCCCAGCATGCTCCGCTCATCGCACGCGTCGAGGGCGCCGCTCGCCGGACCGAGCTCGCTGCAGTGGCAGCGCGCCTCACCCATCGCCAGCTGCATGCCGCCGTCAATCGTCTGCGCAAAGATCCCAACCTTTCGGTCGCCGATGCAGTCGCCGGCGTACGGCGACCGGCTGCCCAAGATCCACTCGCCATCGACGCTCTGCTCGATCGGCTTGGTGATCTCTGCCGCCAGCTGGTCCGCCTGCTCGATGTGCTGGAACGCAAGGCCGGCGCTGCAGAGCAGGAAGTGATCAACCTCGCACTAGTCGAACTGACTCGCGCCGTAACCGCCTTCACGCGTGAGCGGCAAACCGTTGGGTCGGCTGAGCAGACCTAGCCGATGAAGCCCAGGTCAACGGCTCATGCACCGCAAACTCCGTGTAGCGCGGAGGATCAACTTCGCGAGCGATGGGCACGCACGATTGAGGTCTGGGGGCCGCGCAGCTCACGCCTGCTCACCGAGGAGGATGCCCGTCAGATCATCGAGAACATGGTCGGCTTCTTTAGCGTTCTGATCGAATGGACGGCGAAACAGCACGAGTCAGCCAGCGCACGCGAGCGCAGCGCGGCGTGATGGTCGAGGCCGCTTGAAGGCGAGTAACATCGGTCGACTGACAGATGAGTGATAGATGACGAATTCAATCAGTCCATCGAAGAATCAGGCGGTCATCTACGCCCGTGTGTCGTCGAAGGAGCAAGAGAAAGAAGGTTTCTCGATCCCTGCTCAACTCCGACTCCTGCATGACTACGCCCGACAGACCGACCTCCAGGTCGTGCGCGAATTCATCGACATCGAGACGGCCAAGCGAACTGGACGACAGAACTTCGATGGCATGCTGACCTTCTTTCGACGGACACGATCTTGCAAGGTCCTCCTGGTCGAAAAGACCGACCGCCTCTATCGCAACCTCAAGGATTGGGTGAGCGTGGACGATTTGGACCTGGAGATCCACTTCGTCAAGGAGAACGTGGCGCTCTCTGCGGGATCGCGGTCGGCTGAGAAGT
>CAZDTG010000399.1:0-3077 GCA_964508005.1 uncultured Steroidobacteraceae bacterium | reverse complement strand
GCCATGGTCTCGAGCGAAAGCTGCAGGCTCGCGAGCGGCGTCTTGAACTGATGGGAGACGAGCGCGAGGAAGTTGTCCTGCTCCTGTATCACTCTCGCTTCGGCTCGCAAGGCGCGGGCAATGACCAGAATGCAGGCGCCGAGAGCGATCAGGAAGAAAGTGCCCTCCCAGGCGTACTGGTTGATGCGCCGGTGCGCCTCGGTCAGCAACTCCTGCTCGATGCTCGAGGACAATGCGGCGCGCGAGCCGTTGACGGCGATGTCGGGCAGCAGCCGGCGAACGCGCTCCGGCGGGATCCCCGAATCCAACATCGCCTGTGCGGCGGCGACCTGCTGCGAGTACAAAGTGCGCTCCACACGCACCTTCTCCAGCGCGTGAGAGCTCTGGTCATACAGCCACCAGCCGACCTGCACGACGGAGACGACCACCAGCGCAAGAGCCGTGAGCTGAAAGACGCGCGTTGCTTTCATGGCGGCGATCCGGTTGCCCTCAGCGAATCGCGGCGAAGGACTCGCGCAGTGCCTGCGTGAACCGCTGCAGGTCCGCGCTCGTGTGTGCGAGCGACAGGAAACAGGCTTCGTAGGCGGACGGCGGGAGGTAAGCACCGCGCTCCAACATCGCGTGGAACAGCGCACTGAAGCGCCTGGATGCTGCTTCCGTCAACGGAGCCGCGGTACGGGGCGCGCCGGCTTCGTGGAAGGACATCCAGAACAGCGATCCGGCCCGCGTGAGGTGCACCGGGAATCCGGCGTCGGCAAGCACGGGTTCGAGCAGTCCTTCGAGCTCGGCGCCCAGGGCTTCGAGCTTCTGCCAGCCGTTTTCCCTGATGAGAACTTCGAGTGTGGCGATGCCGGATGCCATCGCGACCGGATTGCCCGAGAGCGTCCCGGCCTGGTACGTGTCGCCATCCGGGGCCAGGCGCGCCATGATCCGGCGCGGCCCTCCGAAGGCGCCGACCGGCATGCCGCCGCCGATGACCTTACCGAAGGTCGCGAGATCGGGAACGATTCCGGTGAGCTCGGACACGCCGCCGCGCGCGAGGCGGAAGCCCGAGATCACCTCGTCGAAAATCAACAGCGTGCCATGTTGGCTCGTGATCCTGCGCAGGCGCTCGAGAAACTCCTTTCTCTGCAACAGCAGGCCGTGGTTGGCCGGCACGGGCTCGATGATGACCGCAGCGATACGGGCGCCTTCGTGCGCGAATAACGCCTCCAATGCCGTTTCATCGTCGAGCGGCAATACCCGGGTGCAGGCGGTGAAGGCCTCCGGCACTCCGGCGGAGGAGGGACGGCCGAACGTCGCAAGGCCCGAGCCGGCGGCGACCAACAAATGGTCCGCGTGTCCGTGGTAGCAACCGGAGAACTTCACTATCAGATCGCGTCCGGTGAATGCGCGTGCCAACCGAATCGCGCTCATCACGGCTTCGGTGCCGGAGGACACGAAGCGCACCTGCTCGAGCGCGGAGTAGGATGCGACGATGCGCTCCGCCAACTCTACCTCTCCCGCGCAAGGCGCGCCGAAGGTGGTGCCGTTACCGGCGGCCTCGGTGATCGCTCGTACGACCGCCGGGTGTGCGTGACCGAGAATCAGCGCGCCCCAGGAGTTTACGAAATCGAGATAGGTGTTGCCGTCGGCATCGGTTACGTGTTGACCGGCCCCGCGCGCGATGAAGCGCGGCGTGCCGCCCACCGCGCGGAATGCCCGCACGGGAGAGCTGACACCACCCGGTATGACGCGGCAGGCTCGCTCGTAAAGAGCTGCGGAGCGCGCCAGCTTCGGGTTGTCGTGATCGGCCTGGGGTGCGGATTTCTTCATCTGGGGTCCGGGGGTCATCTTTTGTCGTCGTCCGGGCTGCCGCCCGTGGGGCGTGTCAGCTTCGCTTCGCGGAAAAAAGCATCCACTACATCAGGGCTCGCGTGAGCGGCGGCCGCGCGCAGTCCCGCGAGCGGAAGATGCGCCAAACGGCGCGCTACCGTCGAGCCCAATCGTTGCAGGACCTCACGCTGGCTGGCGTCCAGACCGCGTAACTCGGCGGCGAGAGCGCGATCGACCTCCTCGGCCGCGATGTGCTCGAACGTGTTGCGAAGGTCGGCGAGCTTTCGCCCTATCGCGCGAGTCGCGAGATCGCCCCGGAGCCGGGCAAGACGGTCATCGATCGCGGCGCGCACCGGAGCGAGACGCACGAGTTGCGTCAGGCGCCGCTCCTGGGCCGTCTGAATGAGGTCATTCATGCCGACACGCGGGACACCGGCGAGGCGCGTCGCCTCGGGGTCGACATTAGGGGGGACACCGAAATCGATGATCAAGGGGGCTCGCGCAGAGGTAACTGGCGTCAGCCTCGCCAGCACGCTGGCGTCCAGCACCGGCTCCCCGCCGCCCGCCGCCAGTACCAGCGCGGCGACGCCGGGGGGTTGCGCGCGGAACTCGTCCAAGGAAAGCGCCCTACCGCCGACGGTTTGCGCAAACTCCTGTGCCGCCTGCAGCGTGCGATTCACGACCAGGAGCGGTACCCCGGCTCTGTGCAAAGCCATCCCGCAGCGCCTCGTCATGGGCGAGACGCCCACGAGAGCGACCGCCCCGGGCCCTCCCGCGAGGTGCAGCACAGCACGGTCGGCAGCGAGATCTGCGAGCGAAGGGGCGCGCACGCCTGCCTCGAGGCGGTGCACCTTGCTGGCCATTCCGAGGGCTTCGCCCAGGAGTCGGTCCAGGATGGGACCCGAAGCGTGAGCTTCGCGAGCGGCTTCCCAGGCACCACGCAATTGAACGGCGATCTCCTGCTCACCCGTCTGGGCGGAATCCAGGCCGCAGGCGAGCAGAAAAAGGTGCTCCACCGCCGCCTCGCCGGTCCAGGCGCGCAGGACGCGGGTCGCCTCGCCCGGCTGCGGGTCGCGGCCGGTCAGGGCCCGGAAGACGTCGCGCCGCGAGTCGCCCGCAGGACTGCCGTCGCTCGTGGCAAAGAGCACCTCTACACGGTTACAGGTGCCGACATACAGGATTTCCGAGGCGCGCAGAAAATCGCGCAGCGCCGGGAGGCGCGCCGCGACTTCCGCCTTGGGGAGGGCGAAACGAGCGACCTC
>CAZDTG010000398.1:0-3081 GCA_964508005.1 uncultured Steroidobacteraceae bacterium | reverse complement strand
CGGCGGTCGTGACGCGCCGGCGCACGGCGGCATCCGCCTGCAGCGGCCCTAGCTAGCTCAAGGGATACCGCTCCAGCACGGTGTACACGCTGCCTGTCGGCAGGGTTTGACTCTGGACGAGGGCGAACTCGCTGAAGCTCCAGGCGAGCGGTGCGATGAGCGTTCGGGGAATCCGCCGTTTCACCTTTCGGGCGAGGGTCACGTGAGGTTGAAACTCGACGATTGGCGAGTCGCCAACCAACTTCAAAGTCTCGAGCTCGAGTCCCGCGCGGGCGGCTTCCCGGGTCAGCGCCTCGGCCAACGCAGGGACGTGTGACGACTTCCCATCGGCGAGCGCACACAGGACCTGCGGCTTCTTCCAGTACTCGATGTGATCGAACGTCAGCAGCACTGGGGCAGCGCTGGAGGGGAAGGCTTCTGCGACGCTTCGTGCAACCGAGGCAACATCCTGAATGCGCCGCTCGGGCACCGAGCCCAAAAAAGTCAACGTGACGTGCAGATTGCGAGCCGGCACGGGTCGCCCACCGCCTGCCCTGACCGCTGCGAGCGTGGCGTCGGCGAGCGCGTTCCGCTGGGCCTCGTGCGGCCACAGTGCAAGGAAGAGGCGCCTGGCAGGCTCACGGCCAGAGGGGGCTTCATCCATCATGTCGGCGACCCACGCACCTGATTCTCGAGTTTGCGGCAAAACCGGCGTCATCGGCGCTGTCGGCGCGCGCACAGCGCGGACCTCGAGCGTTTGCTAGAGTGATGCCATGTCATCCATCTTCGGCAAGTTGCTCAAGCGCACGGCGCTAGCCTCGCCGGCGCCCCCGCCCGAGGCCGCCCCCAACCCATTCGATGCGCTCTACGCCCAAGCCAGCGGCGCCGCGGCGGCCAGGGATTTCGAGCGCGCGATTCCCCTTTACGATCGTGCCATCGCATTGGACCCCTCCCGCGCCGAGCCCTACTACAAGCGCGCCAATGCGCTCAAAGACCTCGGCCGCCTCGACGCCGCGCTCGCCAGCTACGATCAGGCCATCGAGCGCAAGCCCGGCTATGCCCATGCGTACTGTAACCGGGGCTTCGTACAACACAGTCTCGGCCTGCTGGCGCAGGCCTTGTCGAGCTACGACCAGGCGATCGCCCTCGAACCCACCGATGCCTTCGCGCATTACAATCGAGCGCTGCTGCTGCAGGACTGCTGCCGGTGGCAGGAGGCACTGGCCAGTTACGACCAGGCCATTGGGATCAACCCAGAGTTCGCGGATGCGCAATACAATCGGTCGCTGACTTTGTTGTTCCTGGGGCGTTTCGCTGCCGGCTGGCGCGGCTTTGAGTGGCGCTGGGAAAACGCTCAGCGACTGGCCATCGGGGAGCGCAGGGATTTCGAGCAGCCGCTCTGGCTCGGCGAAGAGTCCATCGCAGGCAAGCGCCTGCTCCTTTATAGCGAAGGGGGCTTCGGCGACACCCTGCAGTTCTGCCGCTATGCGACCTCCTGCGCCGCCCAGGGAGCGACCGTGCTTCTCCAAGCGCAGCGGCCGCTCCTTGGCCTGCTCGCCACCCTGGAGGGCGTTTCCCAGTTGATCCCCGCCGGGAGCGCCCTGCCGGCCTTCGACTACCACTGCCCGTTGATGAGCCTGCCTTTGGCGTTCAAAACAACTGTCGACACCGTACCCGCCCCCCCGAGATATTTGCGGAGCGATAAAGCGAAACTCGCGCACTGGCGCACGCTGCTCGGCGCGCGGACCCGGCCGCGCATCGGACTGGTGTGGAGCGGGAATGCCAACAATCCCATCGACCGGCGGCGCACCATTCGGCTCGCTGACTGGATCGAGCACCTGCCGCGTGAATATCAATATGTTTGTCTGCAAAAGGACGTTCGTCCGGAGGATGCTGCGAGCCTCGCGGCCAATCCCTGGATTTCGAGCTTCGACAGTGAGTTGCACGACTTCAGCGATACGGCGGCGCTGTGCGAATGCCTGGATCTCGTCATCAGCGTCGACACCAGTCCGGCGCATCTCAGTGGTGCCCTGGGTCAACGGACCTGGTTGTTGCTGGCCTTCACTCCGGACTGGCGCTGGATCCTCGACCGCAACGACACTCCCTGGTATCCGAGCGTGAAGTTATATCGGCAGACCGCCGTCGGCGACTGGGCCGAAGTGTTCGCCCGTGTCGCCACCGATTTGCGGCGGGAGTTTCCGATCGGCTGACCGCGCCGCCTCATCTGTCCGGGCACTCCCGCCTCAAGGCCCCGCTGCCGGGACCTGAGAATCCCCATCCCATTCGAGCCCCAGCACCAGCTGCAACGCTCGCTCGACCGAGCGGCGACGGACGAGCTCGCGGTCTCCTCCGAAAACACGCAGCTCGGCAACCACCGCAATGTCACCGTCCCGGAGGGAGGCCATGCCGAACCAGACCGTCCCCACGGGCTTGGTCGGAGTGCCGCCATCGGGACCGGCGATGCCGGTGATCGCCACCGCGACATCGGCGCCGGAAACTCGCAAGGCCCCCGCGGCCATTTCGCGCACCGTCGCCTCGCTGACGGCGCCGTGATCCGCGAGCGTGCGCTCGGATACGCCGAGGTCCCGCATTTTCGCCGCGTTGGAATACGTCACGAAGCCGCACTCGAACCACTGCGAGCTGCCGGCCACGTCCGTCAACGCCTTGGAGACCCAGCCTCCCGTGCAGGACTCGGCGATGGCCATGCGTCTGCCGGCACCCCGCAGCTTTTGTCCTACGCGCTCGGACAAGGCGAACAGCTCTTTATCGGTAGCCATGAGGGCCAAGGCTACAAGGCGCAGCGGGCGCTGGCCATTGAAGATCGTGAATCCCGCGCTCCTGCAACCTCCGGCCTCTTGTTGTAGCCTTCGCGGCCATGAACGACGCCGCCCTGTCGCAGCACACCCCCATGATGCAGCAGTACCTGCGCATCAAGAGCCAGTATCCGGACATTCTGCTCTTCTACCGGATGGGGGATTTCTACGAGCTGTTTTTCGACGATGCGCGCCGCGCGGCCGCCCTGCTCGACATCACCCTCACGGCCCGAGGCCACTCGGGCGGGCAGCCCATCCCGATGGCCGGCGTGCCCTTCCACAGCGTCGA
>CAZDTG010000397.1:0-3082 GCA_964508005.1 uncultured Steroidobacteraceae bacterium | reverse complement strand
CATCTGCGACCCGACCGAGAGCTACTCGGCCGGACGATTCGTGACGGATGCCACCGCCTGCATCGCGCAGATCCACGCGCGCCGGCGCGTCCCGCTGCTCGTCGGGGGAACAATGCTCTATATCCGGGCACTTCTGCATGGCCTGGCGCCGCTGCCGCCGGCTTCCGCAGAGCTGCGCGCACAGCTCGATGAGCGTGCCGCACGCGAGGGTTGGCCGGCATTACATGCCGAGCTGTGGCGACTCGATCCGGAGGCCGCGGCGCGCATCGCCCCGACCGACAGCCAACGAATTCAACGCGCTCTCGAGGTTTGGTGCGCGACGGGCCGCCCGATTTCCGAGCTGCAGCGGGCCACGGTGAGCCCGCTTGCCGGGATGAGGTTGAAATATTGGGCTCTGGCCCCCACGGATCGTCCCATGTTGCATGAGCGCCTTTCAGTCCGCTTTCGCGCCATGATGGCGGCCGGCTTTCTCGACGAGGTGCGAGGGCTGCGCCAACGCGGCGACCTGACCGCCCGACATCCCTCGATGCGCTCGGTGGGTTACCGCCAGCTGTGGGCTCACCTGGACGGGGAGTACGGTCTGGAGGAGGCCGAACGTCGCGGTATTTTCGCAACGCGCCAGCTCGCGAAACGCCAGTTGACGTGGTTGCGCGCCGAAACGGGGCTGCGCTGGCTGGATCCACAGAGCGGCGAAACGTCGTGGAATGGCGACGTGCGTCACGAGTTGAGAGAGCTTGGTCTTTGATTGGGGCGCCATGTTAAGATGTGTGTCGTCGCCATTCGTTGCCGCAGAGGCACGTAGCTTGCTGGATCGCCGTACAGGGATGTCCGCTTGCGGTCCGTCACCGAAAAACTAGAAGCTGTGAGAACAAGGAGAACCCGATGGCCAAAGGCCAGTCGCTGCAAGATCCCTTTTTGAATGCGCTCCGCAAGGAACGGGTGCCCGTTTCAATCTACCTCGTCAACGGGATCAAGTTGCAAGGTCAGATCGACTCGTTCGACCAGTTCGTCGTTCTGTTGAAGAACAGTGTGAGCCAGATGGTGTACAAGCACGCGATCTCCACGGTCGTGCCGGCGCGCAACGTGCGCTTGACCGAGGAGGGTGCGGTGGCCACCACGGAGACTCCCGCAGAGTGACTGGCGCCTTCATGGACAGCTTGAGTGTTCGAGCGCCCACGGAGCGGTGAGCGCGCGATCCTGGTGCGCCTGGGTTTGGGCGCGCAGGTGGATCCCGAGGACCTGCAGGAATTCCGGCAGCTCGCGGTCTCGGCCGGAGCCGAGCCGGTGGCGACCGTGACGGGCCGCCGCGAGCGTCCCGACCCGCGCTTCTTCATGGGCAGCGGCAAGGCGGACGAGGTTCGGGCCGTTGCCGAAGACAATGCCGCGGACATCATTCTGGTCGACCACGCGCTCTCGCCGAGTCAGGAACGCAACCTCGAGAAGCTCACCGGCCGGCGCGTGCTCGACCGCAACGGCCTGATTCTCGATATTTTCGCGCAGCGCGCCCGCAGCTTCGAGGGCAAGCTCGAAGTCGAGCTCGCGCAGCTGAAGCACATCGCCAGCCGGCTGGTGCGCGGCTGGACCCACCTCGAGCGCCAGAAGGGCGGCATCGGCATGCGCGGTCCCGGCGAGACGCAGCTCGAGACCGACCGCCGCCTCATCGGCCAGCGCGTGCGCGTCCTCACCCGGCGGCTCGAGAAGATCCAACAACAACGCGAGACCGGCCGGCAGATGCGCGCCGAGGTCCCCGTTCCCTCGCTGGCCCTGGTCGGCTATACCAACGCCGGCAAGTCGACGTTGTTTCGCTCGCTCACGGGCGCGGACGCCTACGTCGCCGACCAGCTGTTCGCGACTCTCGATCCAACAGTGCGCCGCGTGACGCTGCCCGGCGGCGCGGCCGTCGTGGCTGCCGACACGGTTGGATTCATCCGCGAGTTGCCGCACGAGTTGGTGGCCGCTTTCCAGTCGACGCTCACGGAGGCGCGCGCGGCGACCCTGCTGTTGCATGTCGTGGATGCGAGCGATCCGCGCCGCGACGACCACATCGCGCAGGTGGATGCGGTGCTCGCGGAAATCGGCGCTGGCGACATTCCGCAGATCATCGTCTACAACAAGATCGACCGGCTCGGCGTGGCACAGCGCGTCGACCGCGACAGCCAAGGGTCGGCCACCGCGGTGTGGATCTCCGCGGAGCACCTTTCCGGGCTGGATCTGCTCGCGGGCGCGATCGCGGAGCGGCTGGCGCGATTTGCCCGCCTGGCGCGGCTGCGGGTGCCGGCTTCCGCCGGAGCGCTGCGCTCGCGGCTTTATGCCGCAAAGGCCGTTCGCGAGGAGCACAGTGCCGAGGACGGCTCGATCGAGCTCGTGGTGGAGCTGCCCGATGCGGAGCTGCTGGTGCTCGCCCGAACCCCGGGCGTGCAGGTCCTGGAGGTGCGCGGGCCCGATATGCCTTGTGCGCCCGGGACTGCCTACCTACAATCGACGGCCGTTTCGAGCGCGACCCGCCAGGCCCCGCGAAATTGAGCGACACGCATGCGCCTTGAGAGGCTCGCGCGGAATGCCATTTGCGCGCCTGGCCCGGCTGCGTTGAAAATCTGCTGGATATCAGCGCGGCGGCGTTAGGCGCAAACTTTCTTTATGGCGTGGAATCAACCGGGCGGTCAGAACAATCCCTGGGGCCGGCGGCCTGGCCAGGGCGGCCCCGACCTCGATGAGCGGGTGAAGAGCTGGCAGCGCAAGCTCGAATCCCTGCTGCGTCCCGGGGGCAAGGGCGGCGAGGGGGGCTCGCTGCTGCTGGTGATCGGGGCGGTGGTGGTGGCCCTGTGGCTGGCGAGCGGTTTCTTCCAGGTGAAGTCCGCCGAGCGCGGCGTCATTCTGCGCTTTGGCAAGCTCGTCGATGTGCGCAACGAAGGCTGGGGATGGCGCTGGCCGTGGCCCATCGAGACGGTCACGAAGGTCAATGTCGCCAACGTGAACTCGGCGGACTACAAGCCGCGCGTGCTCACCTCCGATGTGAATCTCGTGGATCTGCACTTCTCCGTGCAGTACCAGTACACCGATCCCATCAAGATCCTCTTCCGGG
>CAZDTG010000396.1:0-3084 GCA_964508005.1 uncultured Steroidobacteraceae bacterium | reverse complement strand
GTGCCTCCTCGAGCCGCCCCAGATCCCGCAGCACGTTGCCCCGATTGTTGAGCGTTCGCGACGAGTTCGGCTGCAGCTGCAGCGACTGCTCGTAGCTCGCCAACGCCTCATCGAACCGGCCCAGCGCCCGCAACGCATTGCCCCGGTTGTTGAGTGCCATCGGAAAGTCCGGCTGCAGCTGCAAGGCCCGCGCCAGACTGCGTAGCGCCTCCTCCGCACGCCCGAGCGCCAGCAGAGCATCCGCACGGTTGTTGAGCGCGTCCGGATAGTCCGGCGCCAGCTGCAGCGCGCGCTCGAAGCACCCCAGCGCCTGCTCCAGGTGATTCAACTGCTGCTGCGCCACCCCCAGATTCAAATGGGCCACGGGCTGTTGTGGTTGGATCCGCACGGACTGCCCGATCAGCTCCAGAGCCGACTGTGGCTGTCCCGCCTGCAGTGCCACGACGCCCAGCAGATGCAGCGCATCCGCATTCTGCGGCTGCTCACGCAAGACCTCTCGGTAGAGTCGCTCGGCCTGGGCGAGGTCCCCTTCCTGATGCCGCGCGATGGCCGTTTCCAAGCTCATACGCTACTCGCAGTGGCGCTCGTGCCGGCGTCCTGCCGGGGGGGCAGCGGCTCCACCGCAAAGCCGGCAGGTGTTTCGCCGCGCATGGCACGCTCGTGCATCCCGCGGTAGGCGGCTTCCAGGTGCCGGCAGAAGAGTGCCGTGTCAAACAGTGCTGAGCGCGTACGGTTCTTCGCCAGACGTGCGCGCAGCACCTGCAGTTGTCGCGGATCGTGCGCCAGCTCGAGTGCTTTGCGCTCGTACTCCGCCAAGCTATGAGTGATCAGCTCCGGCAGCCCTACCGCCGTGAGTGCACTGGCGGCGACCCGCGCGGCAAAGCTTCGCCCGGCACAGGTCAGTACCGGCACACCCGCCCACAGCGCATCACAGGTGGTCGAGTGTGCGTTGTACGGCAGTGTGTCCAGAAACAGATCCGCCAACGTGTGTCTTCCCAAGTGCTCAGCCATGGTCGCCACGTGCGGCGCAAAGACCAGACGATCTCGTGCCACTCCGCGCTGGTGAGCCTCGCGCTGCAGGTTGCTTCGCGCCTCCGCTCCCATTTCGCGCAGCCACAATACACTGCCTGCCACCTCGCGCAGCAGCCGCATCCAGACCTCGAATACAGGTGGATTGATCTTGTAGGCATTAGTGAACGCGCAGAACACCAGTCCGCTCTGCGGCAATCCCGCCTGCGCCGGCGTCGGCCGCGCCCCGATCTCCCGCCGATCGTCATTTGGCAAATAACAGTCGGGCAGTCTCACCACCTGCTCGCTGTACCAACGTTCCTCACCGCGCGGAATCACCACCTCATCAGCCAGCACATAGTCCATGTAGGGTGCACCCAGCGTGCCAGCGTATCCCAAATAGGTCACCTGCACGGGAGCGGCTCGATGCGCAAAGATTCCCAGTCGCAGTCCCTGTGTGAACCCCATCAGGTCCACTGCAATATCCACCCGGAGATCGCGGAGCAGGCCCGCGACCTGCAGATCGCCGAGCTCCGTCGCGTCGATGAAGCGATCGAACGCTCCTCGCACCCGTTGCTCGAACGCGCCGCCCTGCCCGGCGCGCAGCGACACGCCGATCACCTCGAAGCGCTCCCGGTCGTGCCGCTCCAGCGCTCCCACCAACAGATACGATACCGGGTGGTCGCAGAAGTCCGCCGACACGTACGCTATTCGAATCCTGCCGTCGAGCCGACCGGCCGCTCGGGGTACCCACGACCCCGGAGACTCCCGTTGCGGGTACTTATGTTCAGCAAACACCCGCGCACAAACCTGCTGCAGCTCCGGAGAGTCAGTCAGTGACAGGAGTGACTGCGGATGCGTCGCCCGACGCGCCGTCCGTACGAGATCGTTGAGCTCCTGAATCAAAGCCGGCAGATTGGCCCAGTCACACGTCTGCAGTCGCGAATGCATCAGGCTGCCGCGCGCGTATTCCCTCCCAGGCGCAATCGCCAGCAGCTCCGAGAAACAGGCAGCGGCCGCAGCGTGTCGTTGCAGCTCTGCGAGCGCGGCCGCCTTGCCCACCAGAGTCTCCACGCGATCGATGCCGCGCTCGGCCGCCTTGTCGAAATCCGCAATGGCCGCTTCCAGGCGCTGCTGTAGCTGCAGCAGCGCTGAGGCCCGGCCGAAGAGAGCCTCGCCGTCGTCGGGCGCGCTGCGCAGGGCCGCATCAAAGCTGGCAAGCGCTTCCCGGGGCCGGCCGAGATCGAGCAAGGCGTTGCCGCGATTGCAATGAGCCATGGCGAATTCCGGCCTCAGACTCAAGGCGGCCTCGAATCCGGCGACGGCTTCCTCCAGCCGCCCCAGATCCCGCAACACGTTGGCGCGATTGTTCAAGGCCTCCGGGAAAGCCGGTTTGAGGCGCAGCGCCGCATCGAGGCTCGACAGCGCCTCATCGAACCGCTGCAGTGTCCGTAAAGCGTTACCCCGATTCGTGAACGCAGCGGCCAGCTCGGGCTTGATTTCCAGTGCCCGGTCGTAGCAGGCGAGCGCCTCATCGGGTCGCTGCAGATCCTGCAGCGCGTTACCCCGGTCGTTGAGCGCGGAGGCATCGTGCGGATCGCAGGCAAGCGCGCGATCGAAACATTCCAGTGCCGCCCGGGGTTGACCCAGTTGCAACAGGCGATTGCCCTGCTTGCGAAGCATCCGGGCTTCTTCCGCGGCATCGATGACGGTCACGATGCTCGCCTCAAGATCTCTCTACGGAGGCCGGGACCGCAAATCCGACCGGCGCCTGCAGCGCGCAGGCGCGCTCATGCATTCCGAAGTAGGCGGCTTCCAGATGACGGCAGAAACGGGCGGTGTTGAAAAGTGGCGAACGGACCAGGTTGTCGCCCAGCCTGGCGCGCAGCGCCTGCAGCTCCCCAGGCTGCCTCGCGAGCTCGAGGGCCTTGCGCTCATACTCCTCGAGGCTGCAGGTGATCAGCTCCGGCAGGCCCACCGCACGCAGCAGACTGCCGGCCATGCGCCCGACAAACGAATGTCCCGCACAAGTGAGTACCGGCACCGCCATTCGCAGCGCATCGCTCGCGGTAGCGC
>CAZDTG010000395.1:0-3087 GCA_964508005.1 uncultured Steroidobacteraceae bacterium | reverse complement strand
TGGTCATGGGCGTGCTGGCCATCGCGAGCCTGTACAAGTCCATGGAGCTGCGCGGCGGCGGGGTGGTGGCGCGCTCCCTCGGCGGCGTCCTCGTTTCGGCCGATACCGCGGATCTCAAGCGCAAACGGCTCCTCAACGTCGTGGAGGAAATGGCGATCGCCTCGGGCGTGCCCATGCCGGAGGTGTACGTGCTCGAGCAGGAGCCCGGCATCAATGCGTTCGCGGCCGGGCACACTCCGGCGAATGCCGCGGTCACTGTGACACAAGGGGCGCTCGATCGTCTCACTCGCGATGAGTTGCAGGGCGTCATCGGGCACGAGTTCAGTCACATCCTCAACGGCGACATGCGCCTCAACGTGCAGCTCATGGGGTGGGTGTTCGGGCTGTTCGTGATCGGCTTGATCGGGCGCATGATGCTGCAGGTCTCACCGCGCAACCGCCGCGATTCGGGCGGCCTGGTGGCCCTCGGCTTCGCGGTCGTGGTGTTGGGTTACGTCGGGCTCCTGGCGGGGCGCATTCTGCAGGCGGCGGTTGCGCGCCAGCGCGAGCGGCTCGCGGATGCCTCGGGCGTGCAGTTCACGCGCAACCCGGAGGGCCTGAAGGGCGCCTTGGTGAAGATCGCTGCGCTGCCGGAAGGGTCCGCGCTCGTTGCCGCGGACGCCGAGCAGGCGGCGCATATGTTTTTCGCCGCGGGGTTGTCGCGCATTTTCGCGACACACCCACCGATTCTCGAGCGTATCCGCGAGCTCGATCCGCACTTCGACCCGCGCGAGCTGGAGCGAGCCGCTGCCGAGCCGGACCAGGAGCCATCGCAGGCCGAGTTCGCCGTGCATGAAGAGGGCGCGTGGCCCGCTGCGGCGGGCAGTCGGGCGGGCGCCGGATTTGGAGCCGCAGGTCAGGTTGCGGGCGGGGGGCTCGCCGCCCGCTCGCTATTCGCGGCCGCTGCGGCCAGCGCGGCTGCGTCCCCCAACGTCGCAACTTCCAACTCACCGGCCGCACACGTCGTCACACAAGTCGGCCGGCCAGAGACGGCGCACATTCTTCACGCGCGGGCGGTCCGCCTTGCACTGCCGCCGGCCGTGCGCGAGCTCACTGAATCGCCCGGAGGGGCGCAGGCGCTGGTGATCTCTTTGCTCATCAGCGCCGATCCCGCTGTGCGCGATCGACAGCTGGCGATGCTCGCCAAGACCGCCAGCCCCGCGAGCCTCGAGGTCGTGCAGCGCGTGATACCGATTGCGCAAAGTCTCGATCCCATGCTGCGGCTGCCGGCTCTGCAGCGAGCTTTCCCTGCGCTGCGCCGCCTTACCCTGCCGCAACGCAAGGTGCTGGCGCAACGCGCCAACGACCTGATCCACGCCGATGCGCGCATCGATGTGTTCGAGTTCTGTCTCGCGAAGCTGCTCGAGATGCTGTTGAACGATGAGCTCGGCGCGACGGCGCCGCATGGCAAGTTGACTCTCGAAGACGCGGAAAGCGAGATTGCCGTGCTCTTCGCGATCCTCGCCCAGATCGGCGCGCCGGATGAGCGCGCCGCACGGATGGCTTACGAGCTCGGCATCTCCACGGCTCTGCCAATGCGCCGCCCAGCGTTCGTCCCGGTGGAGGATTGGCCCGGGAAATTGAGTGCGGCCTTGCCACGCCTCGAGCAGTTGCACCCGTTCGCCAAGAAAGCCGTCATCGAGGGACTGGTCAAGACTATTGGCAGCGACGAGGTGCTCACGGAGGAAGAGGCGGAGCTGTTGCGCACGGTGTGCGCGCTGTTGCACTGCCCGTTGCCTCCGTTGTTGCCGGTGATAGCCGGCGAGACGAGCGCAGGCCAGGACTGATCGCAGAGAGCTGCCGCTGTGGGGGACCGAAGCAGGGGCTCATCGCAGTGCAGCCGCGGGGGATCGCCTTACTCCCGGCTCAAAAAGCCCCGGATCTCATGCCCGAAGCGGTCGAGGTCGATCAGAAACGAGTCATGTCCCTCGATGCAGTTGAGCGGCCTGAAGTAAGTCGTCACTCCGGCCTCGTCGAGGTCGCGGGCGACGGCGCGTTGCTCGGCGATGGAGAACAACAGGTCCGACTCGACACCGATGACGAGCGCCTGCTCCAGCTGCGCGCGGCGCAGCACGGCCTTGGGCTCGCCATGCTTGCTCAGATCGAAACGATCCATGGAGCGCGACAGGTAGAGATAGCAGTTGGCATCGAACGCGCTCACGAACTTCGCGGCCTGGGCTTCGAGGTAGCCCTGCACGGCGAATTCGGAAGCGAACGGATCGCCCTTCTTCATGTCGGGCCGGATCGGCTCGCGATCGAAGCGCTGCTGCCATTCCGCGGCCGAGCGATACGTGACGGTGCCTAACTTGCGCGCGAGGCGTTGCCCGTTGAGCGGCGGCTTGTCCGCGCTGTAGTGGCCATGCTGCCAGTCCGGATCGCCGGTAATCGCTTCGCGCTGGATCGAGCGCAAGGCGATCGCGAACGGCGCGGCGGCGGCGGTTCCGGAGATACTCACCAGGCGCCGCGCGGCGGCCGGGAATTGTGCCGCGTAAGCGAGCACGACCATGCCCCCGAGCGAGGGGCCCATGACGGTATCGAGGCGCTCGATGCCCAGTGTCCGCACGGTCTCGAAGCCCCCGCGAGCGATGTCCTCGACCGAGAGATCCGGGAAACTCAGGCGATAAGGCTTGCCGGTGGCCGGGTCGATGGAAGCCGGGCCGGTCGAGCCGAAGCAACTGCCGAGGGAATTCACACAGACGACGAAGAAATGGTCCGTGTCGATCGCCAAGCCCGGACCGATCATTCCTTCCCACCAGCCCTGGTTGGGATCGGCGGGCGATGAGGCGGCATGCGCCGACGGTGACAGCCCCGTGAAAAGCAAAAGGGCGTTGTCGCGCGCCTCGTTCAGCGTGCCCCAGGTTTCATACGCTGTGCGCGCGCCGTGCAGCACGCCTCCGCGCCACATTGGAAACGGGTCGGGCAGCCGCACGTAGCGCCGGGCGCCTGCTTTCGCCTCACGGCTGGTCGAATGATCGTCGGTGGCAGGAATGGGTGCTGCAGTTCTCAAGGCTCTGGATCACTGCCTTCGGCAATGCCTTCGAACAACAC
>CAZDTG010000394.1:0-3090 GCA_964508005.1 uncultured Steroidobacteraceae bacterium | reverse complement strand
GCGCTCGGCGCGCTCACCGGCAACCAGGCCATGCAACAGGTGAAGGCGGGACTGGATGCGATCTATCTCTCCGGCTGGCAGGTGGCCGGTGACGCCAACCTGGCCGGGGAGATGTACCCCGACCAGTCGCTGTACCCGGCGGATTCGGTGCCTGCGGTCGTGCGGCGCATCAACAACACGCTGCGCCGGGCGGATGAGATCCATCATGCGGAGGGCAACGACGAGATCGACTGGCTGAAGCCCATCGTGGCGGATGCCGAGGCGGGCTTCGGCGGTGTCCTCAACGCTTTCGAGCTGATGAAGCAGATGATCGATGCCGGCGCCGCGGGCGTGCACTTCGAGGACCAGCTGTCGTCCGCGAAGAAATGCGGCCACATGGGCGGCAAGGTCCTGGTTCCGACACAGGATGCCATCGGCAAGCTGGTCGCCGCGCGTCTGGCGGCAGACGTCTGCAACGTGCCGACGGTGCTCCTGGCGCGCACGGATGCCGAGGCGGCGAATCTTCTTACGACCGATGTGGACGAGCGCGATCGGCCTTTCATCGATGCATCCAAGGGCCGCACCAGCGAGGGTTTCTTCCACGTCAAGGCAGGCCTCAAGCAGGCTATCGCCCGAGGGCTCGCCTACGCGCCTTACGTGGATCTGCTGTGGTGCGAGACGGCGCAACCCGATCTCGAGGAGGCGAAGCACTTCGCCGAGGCCATTCACCAACAGTTCCCCGACAAGCTGCTCGCCTACAACTGCTCGCCGTCGTTCAACTGGAAGCGCAAGCTCGATGATCCCACCATCGCGAAGTTTCAGCGCGAGCTCGGCGCGCTGGGCTATCGGTTCCAGTTCATCACGCTGGCCGGCTTCCACGCGCTCAACTACTCGATGTTCGATCTGGCGCGCGGCTACAAAGCTCAGCAGATGACCGCGTACGTCGCCCTGCAGCAGGCGGAATTTGCCGCCGAGGCACAGGGGTATACGGCCACCAAGCATCAGCGGGAGGTGGGTGCCGGCTACTTCGATGCGGTCACCCAGACGGTCGCGGGCGGTACGTCGTCGATCACCGCGCTGGCGGGGAGTACAGAGGAGCAGCAGTTCGAGCCGGCGTAAGGCCCGCCCGGTCGGCACTTTGAGATGATGACGGACGACCTCGAGCAGATGCCAAGGGCCCGGCCGGGGTGAGTCGATCAGGGGTTCCAGCGGGGTGGGGTCAGGCGGCGTTTGCCGTCGGCGGCGAGTTTGGTGTCGGGGGCGTCGAGGTTTTCGCGGTCCCAGAGCTCGCAGCTGACCTGGCGGTGGCGCTGGTCGAGCGCTTCGCAGTAGTTGGTGTAGAGGCAGAGGCGGACGGCGTCGCCGCGGCCGGTCGCTACTTTGCGGAACCAGTCGGGGTCGGCGAGGGCTTGGCGCGCGAAGCCTACGATGTCGGCTGTCCCGTTGGTGAGAACGGCTTCGGCTTGCTCGAAGTTGTGGATGCCGCCGGTCGCTACGACGGGCGTGGTTGGCCCACGCTCGCGGATGGCGGCGCGGACGCGGGTTGTTGGCGCGAGGTTACGGCCGAAGGGGCCCTGCGCGTCGGAGTAGTAGGAGGGCATGCACTCGTAGCCGCTTCGGCCGGTGTAGGGGTACGAAGCTCCGCCGACCTTGGGCTGTTTGGCGTCGTCGAATTTCCCGCCCCGGGAGAGCGACAGGAAATCCATCCCCGCCCGCGCGAACTCGCGGCCGAAGTACACAGCGTCACCGACGTCACTGCCGCCGTCGATGCATTCATCCGCGAGGAAACGGCACCCGACCGCAAAGTCGGCACCAACCTCGGCCCGCACGCGAGAGAAGACCTCCAAGGGTAGCCGCACGCGATTTTCCGGGGGGCCGCCGAATCCGTCAGTACGGGAATTCGCCCGCGACAGAAATGACGCCATCGTGTAGGCGTGTGCGTAGTGAAGCTCGACTCCATCAAAGCCGGCCTCTCGTGCACGCCGCGCGGCGTCCGCGAACAAGCGAGGCAGCTGAGCCGGCAGATCGCGAATCTGCGGCAAATGGACGTCCGTAACGCGCTCGCGATAGCCAAAATCCAGAGCCTCAATCTCGCGCGCATCGAGCACCTTCACAAGCTCTTCCCGCGCGAGCGTGGCAAGCCACGCACGGACTTCCGCATCGTCGGCATCAGCCCGCCCAAAGGTGCTTCGATGCCGCGGCGTGATGTTCAAAAACTGCGCGAAATACCGTGCCGGCTCCGGCCGACGGCGGATCGTCAGGAAGTCGATGATCTGGATGAACAGGCGCGTCTCACCGCCACTCGCCTCGCGCACCACGCGCACGAGATCGCGCAGTCCCGGCAAGAACCGATCGTGCCCGATCCGCAACAGCGGCCCACTCGGTACCTCCCGAATGCCGGTCGCCTCGACGACCAGAGCACCCGGCCGTCCGCGCGCAAAACACTCGTACCAATCGAGCACGTCGGGTGTGACCACCCCGTCCTCGCTGGCCCGCCAAGGCACCATGGCCGGCACCCAGGTGCGCTGCGCCAACCTGACAGGCCCAACTTGTATGGGTGAGAACAGGCGGGACGCCGCCGCCTCAGCCGCACTCGGCCAAACGCCCGGCCGCGCGTCATGGCGAATACGTTCGGCTGGCCGCCACATTACTGCGGCAAAACCGCGGTGGCCTCGATTTCCACCTTCGCTTGGGGCTCCATGAGAGCCACCACCTGCACGACGCTCATGACGGGGAAATGCTTCCCCATGACCTCCCGGTAAGCCGTCCCGATCTCCGGCAGCTGCGCGTGATATTCATCGCGGCTCGTGACATACCACGTGAGCCGCACGATGTGCTCCGGCTTCCCATCCGCCTCGGCGAGCACCGACACGATGTTCAGCAGTGCCTGCTTCACCTGTCCCGCGAGCTGTGTGCTCGCGAAGCGTCCCTCGGCGTCCCACCCGACCTGTCCCGCGACGAAAATCTGCCGCCCCTGGGCGGCGATGCCATTGCTGTAGCCCTTCGGGCGCGGCCAGCCCTGCGGTTGCAGGATCTCGAATGCCTTCATGAATTTTTCTTCGCCATGTTGAGAAGCTCGCGCCCGATGATCAGCTTTTGAACCTCGGTGGC
>CAZDTG010000393.1:0-3099 GCA_964508005.1 uncultured Steroidobacteraceae bacterium | reverse complement strand
CAGGTTCTCGTGGGCGCGCTCACCCCACAGGAGCTTGATGTACTTCATCGCGGTGGCGAGCGTGTTGGGCGGCACGAGATCCTTCAGCAGATCCTCGAACCCGAGGCCGGCGAAGTCGTTGCGGCTGAACATGCGCGTGAGCGCCTCGGACCACACCGAGCCGATGTTGTAGTCGGCGTCGAGGAGGAAGAAGCCTTCCCGCACCGTCTTCAGAATGTCGCGCGTCTGCTCCTGCGCTTCCTGCGCGGCTCGCTCGTGGCGCGAGCGGGTGATCTGGAAGTAGACCGCCGCGAAGGCGAGCACGACGGCCGCGAACACACCCGTCATCAGCAGCGCGCGCAGCCGGGTGGCCGCATCTGAAGATGCCTGCTGAAGACTCGTCGCGACGGTCGCAAGCTGCATCTGCAGGCGCCGTGCGTTCTCGGTGGCGAACAGCTGTGCGCGCTTCACGTCGGCATAGTGCGCGCGTCCTGTCTTCGAGAAGGAGCTGCCGGCATCGTCCGAGTCGACGTAGGCCTGCCCGACGAAGCCCACGACCGGGTTGATGACCGGCCCGTACTGATGCCACAGCAGCAACGCCTGATCGAGCTCCGCGGATTGCAGGTGGCCCGCGCTGAGTTGCTCGAGCTCCTGGTCGAACTTCTTCACCGTCGTCTTGAGGTCGCCCAGCGCCTGGCCCGCGTAGGCGCGCGCCTCGAGGCGGTCACGCAGCGAGTTGAGCTGTTGCGAGATGGTATCGGGGTAGGTCTGCAACATACTCGCCGTCTGCAGTCCCATAACGCTCGCGCGCATTTGCGTGGCGAGACGGAAGCCGAATATGAGCACCCCGCTCATCACCAAGGTCAGCACCGCAGCGATGCCGACCGTGACGAGCTGGCGGTTACGATCAGCGCCTGCGACATTCATCGGAAAAAATCTCCTGATCCTACTGAGCCGGCAGCTCGAACCGGATGGCCGTGCGGACGGGGACCTCCACAGGTGCACCGTTCACGACCACCGGCTCGTAGTGCCAGTGCTTGACGGCCGTAGTGGCCGCGCGATCGAAGACGCCGGGCGGCGTCGCCTCGATCACCCTGACATCACGCGGCTCGCCGTTCGTCCCGACGATGTACTCCACGGTGACGCTGCCGCTGATGCGCTTTGTGAGCGCACTCGGGGGAAATTCCGGGGGCGTGTATTTCGTCCGCTTCAGCGCCGCGGCGAGCTGCGCGGAAGTGAGCCCCGATGCGGCGCTGCGGCTCGGGCCAGCCGCGGACGCCTTGGAGGCGGGCTGAGTCTGCTGGACGGCGAGGAGGTCTTTCGGATCCGCGCCCCAGCGCTTCGCTTGCGCCAGATCGGGCTCGGCGAGCGCCGCTTTGCCGGCGAGCACCGCCGTCCGGGCGCGGTCGAGGAGCTTCGTCGCGAGATCGCGGCTGACCTGCGCGAGCTGCGTGTTGGACGGATCCGTCGTTTGGAGTTGGGTGAGGTAGTACGCAGCGCTATCGTTGGCCGGATCTGTCAGACGGCCGTCACGCACGCGCTCACGCGCGGCCTGCAGGAAGCGCTCTGTTTCGGCCTGCGCGGCCTTCTGTCGCACGGATGCGAGGTCACGCTGGAAGGAGGCTAGCTCGGCGCCACTGACACCGCCCGCACGGGCCTCGGTGATCCAACGATCCGCTTCGGTAGTGTTCTTTGCGCCAGCGGCTTCGCGCGCCTTGCGGAGGTAGGCGGCATTGAGCTCGTGGGTGGCGCGCTGCGTGGTCGGGTTGGACGGAGCGACTTCGCGCAGCTGCTGCACGTAGGTCTTGGCATCGTCCTGCGGCGGGTCGACGAGCTTCCCATCGCGAATGCGATCGGAAACCAGGGTTGCCAGGCGCTGCACCTTGGCGTCTTCCTGGCGGCGTGAGATATCGGTACGCCACTTCGCGAGCTGGTCCGCGGGAATGGCGGGCGACCCCTGTGCCTGGCGCACCAGAGCCGCCGCGCGGTCGAGATTGCCGTCGGCAAGCGCCTTGGAGATCTGAGCGGTGGCGAGCTTCAACTCGAACGGGCCGATGCGAGAGTCCTGGGGGCTCGCGACCTTGAGGTTCGCGACCGAGATCGCAGCGTCATCGAACTTGCCGCTGCTCATCGACTCCTCGAAGCGCGAAGCGGCGACGCCCGCTACGCGCTGCAGCCCGTCTTTGGCCTCGCCGTTATTCGGATCGGCGGCCGCGGCGGAGCGATAGTAGAGCAGGGCATTGTCGCCCGTCGGTTCGAGGTAGCGCCGCTCGCGCATCGCGAGGCGCGCTTTTTCCAGGAGCTCGTCGACCTTACCGTTGACGATGCTCGTATCGACGGTGGGCTTCGACTCGAGAGGGGCGTCCTGCGCTGCGGTGTTATCTGCAGCAGCCGCGGGCCCCGCGCTCTGGGGCGCGGTGGCCGCCGGAGCCGGTGCCGTGCCCTTGTCACCGCTGAAAAAATAATAACCCCCGCCGGCGAGCGCTACAGCGGCGATGCCAAGACCGGCCCAGAGAGGGGCTTTGCTCTTCTCACGCTCGGGCGGCTCCGTGGGGGGTGTGTCGGAACGGGCCTGGAAGGACTCCACCGTCACACTCTGACCGGACCGCGCTGTCGCCTTCCTGGCAACCGCCTCGGCCATCGCGCCATCGAGCACGGCGCCGGTCTTGTGCCGGTCGATCGGGAGCGGTAACACGGCGAACACGCTCGGGCCTTTCACTGCCGCAGCGACTTGCTTTTCCGCCTCCGCGGTGGCAAACACCAGCACTACGGCATGGGGCGCCTGGGAGTGGGCGAGCTCGACATCGGCGCGCAGATCGGCGAGATCGCGCGAGTCGACTGCCAACACCTGCCCGCGCTTGGTACTCTTCAGATGCTCGAGCGCGGCGGCCATCGAGTCCACGGGCCGCACCGCTGCCTGTCCCCCGAGCGCTTCGCCCAACTCGAGGAGGAAGTCGTCACGCGTGGCAACAGCGGTAAGATCCACCGCCGGTCTGTTGGTTGAGGCGGGCGGGCTGCCTGCGGAACCGGCCGCGGCGGCGCTTGTCTCATGACCCCGAGAGGCGTTTGGTGCTGGACTTGCCACTTGAGCTGTCTCCATCCATTAAAGGGCGGCCCGGA
>CAZDTG010000392.1:0-3100 GCA_964508005.1 uncultured Steroidobacteraceae bacterium | reverse complement strand
AGATCCAGGTCCGGGTTGTACTGCTGTATCAGCCAAACCGGCAATTGAGCGAAGCGCTGCGTGATGGTCCACATCGAATCCCCGCGCCGGGCGATATAGACCTCGGTGCCAACGATGCGATGGGACGCGAAGTAGCTCGCCTGCAGCGTCTGGTGATACTCGCGCCGTTTCTCCTCAAACTGCTCATGCGTCACCCGGTGGAAGTCGAGGTGCACCTTGTGCCCAACGATCACCGGCTTGCCATAGCCTAGTTTATTCAGCTGCCGCAGACGCACTGCCGACACGCGCAGCCAATCCGCGTAGTGTCCCAGCGTCTCTGCCGTCGCCACTAAGATGGTGTCGTCCTTCGCGACGGAGTAGTCGGTAGGATCTGCGTTCTGCTGTGCGTCGTCGGCTGCGGCGCCCAGTGCCGGGCCCACTTCCTCGGCCTGTGCTGCCGAGACTGGCTGCGGACCCTGCGCGCGTCCATGCCCCTTCTTCTCAGCAGTCGCGACTTTCTCTGCTGTGGCGGCGGCGACGTCTTCCTTGCTCTCCTCCTCTGCGACGGCGACGGGCACTGCGCCCGTGCCCACAGGGCCAGCCGCTGCCGTCCCAGCATTGGCGAGGGCCGCCGTCCCGGCTTGTTCTCCGTTCGCGGCTTCGGCGCTCGAGGTAACCGTCGAAGCCACCTGCGCAGGCGGCTGCGCACCCGGTTTGATCGCCAGCTGCTGGCCCTCGAAAATGAAGTCGCGGTTGCGGATGCCATTGAGCTGCAGCAGATCTCCCTCCGTCAGCCCGACCTTCGACGCGATATCGGCCAGCGATTCGCCGCGCTTCACGATGTAGATGCCTTCGGCCTCTGTCGCAGCGGGTGAAGCCGCGGCGCCCGACGTGACAGGCGGCGTGCTCGGCATCGCCGCAGGAGGCGCACCAGGTGCCCCCAGTGTGACAGGCGCAGGCGGTGGAGCCAGGGGGGCCGGCGTAACCGCGGCAACCACGGTGGCCGGCTGCTCCGGAAGATTTATATAGCGGCCCACCCGCAACCTGCCGCTGGTTCTGATCCGGTTGAGACGGGCGAGGGCCTCAGGGGGAACGCCATATTCCTGGGCCACGCTGACGAGCGTATCGCCCCTCTGTACCCGATACCGACGAGGCTGCGGTTGTCCGGCAAGCAGGTCCGACGGACTGAGTCGCTGCGCCAGCAGCTCGCTAGTCCATTTTCCGCCGTCCATCGGCAGCCGCAGGTGATATAACTTCGGGACGTTTCTCCGACCGTCCCAGACAGCGCGCAGAAGCGCCGGATTGAGGGCGCGCAACTTCTGCCCGTCCATTTTCAGAGCACGTTCCAGAGAGGAGATCGAGACGTACCCCGGAACGATGACCTCCTGAAACTTCGCTTCGCCCTGCTTCTCGATCGAACCGAAGTACTTCTCGGGATTGCGATCGACCTCGAGAGCCGCAAGGAACGACACGTAGAAATTGCGGGACGCGAATCCGAAGGTGCGGCCGTTGTAATTGCGGACGATCTTGACGATGTCGTCGGTGCCCAGAGTCTCTTTCGCGTGCCGGACGCCGGCAGCGCCGTGGTTATACGCAGTCAGCGCAAGCGGCCAGCTGCCGAGGATGCGGTAGTTGTACGCCAGGAGCTGCGCGGCGGCTTCGGTGGAACGGAAGGGATCGAGACGGTCGTCGACCGCGCTATCGATACGCATATAGCGACGCCCGGTCGAGCGCATGAACTGCCATAGCCCGGCAGCACCGACCTTGGAATAGGCGGCGGAGTTAAAGGACGACTCGACGTGCGGGAGCGCGGCGAGCTCTGCGGGCAAGCCCAGGTTCGCCAGGGTCTCAGCGATGTGAGTCTCCCAGGCACCCGAACGGATGAGACCTTCCCGGAAGCGATCCGCCTGCCCGAGCTGAAAGCGGATGTCGTCCGTCGCCTCGAGAAGCCGCGAGGGCGTTCCCTCCGCGCCCCACATGTCCTTGATGCGCTGGTCATCCTCGGACAGAGGGCCGTCCTTCGCCGCCGCTATCCTGCGTAGCGCAGCGACGTAGCGGTTGCGCGCCTGATCGACGGTGCGTTCACGCTCGCGGGGCGAAGTCTTGGCTGCGAAGTGCAGGGTCTCATAGACGACCGACAGGTTGTACTGATCGTGCAGGAAGCCGCCGTTCGTATCGACTTCCGTGTAGACGCGGATCCAGAAGTGCACATCCCTCTCGAGCTCCGGCGGCCGCGGCATCACGGTAGCCGTATCGGCCGCCAGCACGCGTGCGACCGCGAGCCAGGCGAGCACCCCGCGCAATAACCAGCGCAACGCCCCGTGCCCGGCCCCTGTCCTCCCTCGTGTCGAGTTCATTTACACCCCGAAAATTCGCAGATTCACTGTACATTCAGTAGGTTGTGCGGCGCGAGCGACGGCCGTCACAACGGCCCCGCGGCAAATGCGTCGACGATCTTGACAGTTCGCCGTCCACGCCGCTTCCCGCGCGCTCGCCGCGGCACGTTTCAGGTGCCGCCGCGCATGTGAAAACTTCTCATAACCGGCATTGCGTCACACTTGAACCACGTCGCAGATACAACATGTCACATCGGCGGCCGGCGCAGGCCCGCTGGCATGCGTGTTGCTTATATAACAGGCAAGAGAGGCGACGTTACCCTCGGGAAGGAAGCAAGCAAGCAGGCGGATTCCAATAAAGCGCGGACCCGGATTGAGTCTTCGAGCTCGTCGGATACCTCGTAGTACCGGACAAAAACAAGAATACTCCTCCACACAAGCAGGCGACCGATGACCCCGCGACCAGCGGGGTTTTTTTTGCCCGGCGATCCGGCACCCGCCCGGCGGCCGCGAGACCTCAGCTGCCGGTCTCTCCTTCCGCAATAGGCCCGCTTCGAAGTCCAAAGCCATCGCCCCTTTCGGATCGAATGAGGTTAGCGGAGCCGACCAGGACCGTCGATGAGTCGAATGAACTAGAGACGAGTATCTCGATTAGGCAAACGGGTGAGCTTCCCGGGTATTTCTTGCGGAATCCTCGGCGACAACGATCGATCGAACTCGGACCAGCAAACCTGGGTTTCCGAGCTCCGCGCCCATGGCACGTAAGTCATTGAAAAAAGATCGGA
>CAZDTG010000391.1:0-3114 GCA_964508005.1 uncultured Steroidobacteraceae bacterium | reverse complement strand
ACGAGCTTGCAACCCGCGTTGCCAGCCTCGATGCCCACAACGCCGCGCTCGACGTGGTGGAGCTTTCGCTGACTTACCGCGTGAGCGTGGTGGAAGCCGCCCGGATCTATTTCGAAGTGGGCTCGCGCATCGGCATCGACTGGCTGCGTGACCAGATCGAGCGGCTTCCCGTCGACGGCCCGTGGCAGGCCATCGCACGGACCGGACTGCGCGATCACGCGTTGCGCATTCATCGCCGCCTTGCCGAACGCCTCCTCTCCCGTAAGGACAAAGGCACCGCGCAGGCGCGCGTCACAGCGTGGGTGGAATCTGTCGGTGAAGAGCTGGCCCACTGGCAGCGCACGTTGACCGAAATGCGCGCCGCGGCCGCAAGCGATTTCGCGACGCTCACGGTAGGCGTAGAGTCCGTGCGCAAGCTGGCGGATTGAAAACAGATGAATTTCGCAACGAGCCCTCTGACCGGCGCGCAGCGCCGCTAAATTCAGCGGGTCGCTTCGACCCGCAGGAAAGTTGGGCGCAGCCCTAAACAAGAGGTTGGGTCGATGGCTGGAAAACTGATTCTCGTGCGCCACGGCCAGAGCGTCTGGAACGTGGAAAACCTGTTCACCGGCTGGCACGACGTCGATCTGTCGGACCAGGGCCGCAAAGAGGCCGCCGCGGCAGGGCGCGAGCTGTTGCGGGAGAAAATCGGCATCGACATCGCCTTCACATCGGTGCTGAAGCGGGCGATCCGCACGCTGTGGCTCCTGCTCGATGAGATGGACCGCATGTGGATTCCCGTCGAGCGCTCGTGGCGCCTCAACGAGCGCCATTATGGCGCCCTGCAGGGACTCAACAAGGCGCAGACAGTCGAGCAGCACGGCGAGGCGCAGGTGAAGATCTGGCGGCGCAGCTACGACATCCCGCCGCCGCAACTCGAGCTCGATGACCCGCGCCACCCACGCTTCGATCCGCGCTATGCCGGCATCGATCCGGCGGAACTGCCCGCTGCCGAGTCTTTGCAGGACACGCTGGCGCGAGTGCTGCCCTATTGGAACAGCCGCATCGCCCCGGAGCTGCGCGTCGGGCGTAACGTGCTCGTCGCCGCACACGGCAACAGCCTGCGCGCATTGGTGAAGATGCTCGACAAGGTACCGGAAAAAGACATCGTCGAGCTCAACATCCCCACCGGCGTGCCGCTGCTCTACGAGCTCGATTCGCAGTTACAGCCGCTCGGCAGCCGTTACCTCGGCGACCCCGCGGCGATCGCGGCTGCCGCCGAAGCCGTGCGGCGGCAAACGGAAAAGCGCTAGCGCCGGCGACATGGGCTGGTGTCAGGTGCCGAGCATCGTCCCCGTCAAGCCGCCCAGCCGTCGTACCGTCCGCGGTACTCCGTCGCGAGCGCAGTCATGCGGCGCCCGAGCTCCTGCATGTCGGGCACGATGAGCTTCATCGTCTTCGTGGCGTGCAGGCTGAAGTTCAGCTCCGGATCGTTCTCGAGCGGCTTCACGTCCACCCCGAACCCCTCCGACTCGAGGCGGGTGCGCGCCCCCTGAACGGCTGCCTCGTCCGGCAGCGCCAGGAAGAAATCGACGGGATAAGAATTGAACGGAGCGTAGCCCCGGGACCGCAGCCCCGCGATGACCTTCTCGTCCCAACTCTCGGTCGAGTTGGCCTGCCGCAGGCGCCGCATGTTGAAATAGACGCGGGCCACGATGATGGCCACGGCGACGACGAAGAGAACGATGACGACGCCCATGGGTTACCGTTCAGTTGCCCGTGAAGTGCGGTTTGCGTTTCTCCAGGAAGGCCCGGATGCCCTCCACCCCATCCACGCTCGCCGCCTGCGACGCGATGGTCTCGCTCTCGAGCGTCATATGCGACTCGAGCGCGCCGAGCGAGTGCGCCACCAGACGCTTGGTCTGGCCGAGCGCGCGCGTGGCGCCGTTCGCAAGCTGCCCCGCGATCTCCAACGCCCGCTCGACGAGCTCGGCATCCTCGGCGACTTCGTTCACGAGCCCCCATTCGAGCGCCTGCTTCGCGAGCAACGGCCGGTTGAGGAGCAGCAGCTCCATGGTCCGCCGGGCCCCGATCACTCGGGGCAGTAGAAAGGAGGCGCCACCATCCGGGGTGAGTCCCGCGTTGGTGTAGGCCAGGTTGAACCTGGAGCTCTTGCCGCATACGGCCAGATCCGCCATCGCGGCAAGACTCACACCTGCTCCAGCGGCGGTGCCGTTCACCGCCACGATGACCGGCGGGTCCATGCGCACGAAATGCGAGATGGCGGAGTGCATATAGCCCGTGAGCTCCCGCAGATAACCGCTCTCGACACCCTCCGCGGCGATGGCACGCAGGTCGCCGCCAAAGCAGAAGTTCCGGCCGGCACCCGTGAGCACCACCGCACGCACCGTGTTGTTGCGCGAGCAGGTCATGGCGGCCGCGAGCAGGTCCATGGCCATCTGCAGATTGACGGCGTTTGCGTTGTCGGGACGGTTGAGCGTTACGAGCGCCACCGCGCCGCGAGTCTCGACATGGACAGTGGGTGCGGACATGAGCGAGCCTATTCGTCGGGCGCGATCGTGACGCGCAGGCCGGCGAGATCCGCAGTGAATTCGATCTGGCACGACAGGCGCGAGTTGGGCTGGTGGTGCGCCAGCTCCGAGAGCAGCTCCCGCTCATCCGACATGGCGGCCGGGAGCCGGGACTGCCACTCGGGATCGACATAGACGTGACACGTCGCGCACGAGCACATGCCGCCGCAAATCGCGGCAACACCGTAATCGAGCTCGCGCAGGGTCTCCATGACCTTGAGACCCGTCTTTGCATCAACCTCGTGCTCGATTCCGTCGCGATCGACGACACGCAAAAGCGCCATGAAATACCTCGGTAAGGACTGAAGAACGGCACGGGCCGGGCGCGCGGGCGGCAAGCACCCCGGCGATGCCGTGGTTAAACGTGGTATTTTGCCGGTTGCCCGTCCAGGGCGCCAGCGCAGCCGCCCAAGCTCCTGGGGCCGATCAGGCGGACGCGAGCGGCCCGAACACCTTCATCACGAACACAGCCTTGCCCGCGGCGGTCTCGAGTCCCTCGAAAGTCGAGCGAAGCTCACGCCGCACCGCCTCCAGGACGTCGTCA
>CAZDTG010000390.1:0-3140 GCA_964508005.1 uncultured Steroidobacteraceae bacterium | reverse complement strand
ATCTCGACCTCGGCGCCGACCTGAGTGGCGACGAGCTCGATCCGACCGCCCCGCTCAGTGTATTTCGCCGCGTTGCCGAGCACGTTGCCGACCGCCTGCATGAGGCGTGTGGGATCGCCGAGCACGGCGAGAGTCTCTCCCGGAACTTCCACCGCCAGCGTATGACCGCGCTCCTCGATCAAAGGTTGCACGGTCTCGACCGTCCGCGCCAGGAGCGCGCCGAGCTCGATGACTTCCTTGGTGAGATTGATCTTGCCGCGGGTGATCCGGGAAACATCCAGCAGGTCGTCGACCAGCCGTGTCAGATGCGCAACCTGCCTGCCGATGACATCGCGCGACCACACCAGCTGGGGATCGCGCACCGGGGTGCGGTGCATGAGCTGAACCGCGTTGTGTATCGGCGCGAGCGGATTGCGCAGCTCATGGGCCAGCATCGCGAGGAACTCATCCTTGTTCCGGTCGGCTTCCTTCAGGGCGAGCTCCACTCGGGCACGCTCGGTGACTTCGGTCTGCAGGGAGAGATTTGCGGCCGCGAGCTCTTCGTTGGCCCGCTGCAGGATACGGTTGAGGGTCTCGAGCTCGCGGGTTTTCTCGGCCTGCAGCGTGGTGTTGGCTTCCGCGAGGCGGCGGTTGGCTTCCGCAAGATTATGGTTCAGCTCCTGCAGCTCGCGCCGCTTCAGGTGCAGCTCGACCAGGACGGCGACCTTGCTGCGCAGGATCTCCGGCACGACCGGGATGGACACATAATCGACCGCGCCGATCTTGTAGCCCTTGAGCCGGTCGAGCTCGCTGATGTGGACGCCGGTCACGAAGATGATCGGCGTCTTCTCGAAGCGCGGGTGCTGATGGATGAGCGTGGCGGCCTCGAAGCCGTCCATGTCCGGCATGCTCACATCGAGCAGCACGACGGCGAACTCCTCCTTCATGAGCTTCTCGAGCGCCTCGAGACCGGAGCGCGCGCTGACCAGGTTCTGGCCGAGCTCGCTCAGGATCGACTCGTAGGTAAGCAATCGTGCCGGCTGGTCGTCCACCAGCAGCACGTTCACCTTGTTGTTCACGCCCATGGTGGTACTAGCCGACCCCTTCAGGCTCACCTGTCCCCCCGTTCGAGGTGCCATCACTTTACCGGTGCAGCCACATGCGCACCAGAGACAGAAGCTGGTCCGTGTTCACAGGTTTGGCAACATAATCCGAGGCTCCGGCCTCCAGGCACTTCTCCCGGTCGCCCTTCATGGCCTTGGCGGTGAGGGCAATGATGGGCAGCGAGCGAAACTCCTGATTCCTGCGGATCCGGCGGATGGTCTCGTAACCATCCATCTCGGGCATCATGACGTCCATGAGGACCAGTGACAGGTCATCGGTATTCTCCACGAGGTTGATGGCTTCCTGACCGTTGGTGGCCGTGATCACCTCCATATTGTGGCGCTCGAGCAGGCTGTTCAGCGCGAAAATGTTGCGGATGTCGTCGTCCACGACCAGCACCTTGCGGCCCTGCAGAGGCTCGTCGCTCTCGTGCAGCCTCTCGATCATGTCCTGCTTCGACTGCGGCAGATCCGCGATCACCCGGTGCAGGAACAGCGCGGTCTCATCGAGCAGCCGCTCCGGCGAGCGTACGCCCTTGAGCACGATGCTCTTGGCCTTCTTGCGCAGCTCGGACTGCTCGTTATCGGACAGCTCGCGGCCGGTGAAGACGATGATGGGAGTCTCGCGCAGCTTGGGATCCCTTTGCACCTCCGCCAGCAGCTCGAAGCCCGACATGTCCGGCAGCTTCAGGTCCAGCACGACGCAATCGAAGGAAGCGGTCCGCAGCTTCTCGAGAGCCTCGGCGCCGGTCGCGACCATCGTGATTTCGACGTCGTCGTGGCCCAGCAGCTCCGAGACGCTGAGCTGCTCGCCCGGGTCGTCCTCGATGACGAGCAGCTGCCGCAGGCGGGAGTTCGTGAAGGTCTGCAGGCGATCGAAGGACTCTTCCAGGTTGTCCGTGGTCACGGTCTTGGTCATGAACGAGAAGGCGCCGCGCTCGAGGCCATACTGGCGCTCGTCGTCGATCGTGAGGACCAGCACCGGGATATGACGGGTTTCGGGATTGCGCTTGAGCTGGTTGAGCACCGTCCACCCCAGCGTGTCCGGGAGGAACACGTCGAGCGAGACCGCTGTCGGCTTGTACTTGTTCGCGAGCGAAAGGGCATCCACTCCGGTCTTGGCGACTATGACCTTGAATCCCCGATCGCGCGCGAGATTGAGCAGCACGCGCCCGTAGTGCGGATCGTCCTCCACCACCAGGAGTATGCGATCTCCGGGCTGGAGGTCGTCACGGTCGTCGACCAGCGGATCCTCGGCTCGGGCGGCGGGCAGTACTACCGGCTGATAGGGGGTCACCGGGGGCTGGGCGCCTGCGTTGGCATTGCTCGGCGCTCTGTTATAGGCCGCTCCCAGGTAAATGAGCGGCAGGTACAAAGTGAACGTGCTGCCGCTGCCGGGGATGCTGCTCAGACGGATCTCGCCGCCGAGCAGATGTGCGAGCTCGCGGCTGATCGCTAGCCCCAGGCCGGTGCCGCCGTACTTGCGCGCGGTGCCGGCGTCCGCCTGTTGGAAGGCTTCGAAGATGATCTTCTGCTTCTCCAGCGGGATGCCGATGCCGGTATCGCTCACCGAGAACTCGATCACCGTCGGCGCCTGGCTCAAAGTCGGGTGATCCGGACTCCAGCCGCCGGTCGCCGTGCCGACATGCAGCCGCACGCCGCCGTGATCCGTGAACTTCAGGGCGTTCGACAGCAGGTTCTTCAGAATCTGCAGCAGGCGCTTGGAGTCCGTGGTGATCGCGCGCCCGAGCCGTGAATCGAAATCCGTGGCGAACGACAGCTTGCGGGCGTCCGCCTCGTGGCGGAAGTTGCGCTCGATCGTCTCGCGCAGGTGGGTGAACAGCAGGTCCTCGCACTCGACCGTGACCGTGCCGGACTCGATCTTCGACAGGTCCAGAATGTCGCTGATGAGGTTCAGCAGGTCGGTGCCCGCCCCGTGAATGGTCTTCGCGAACTCGACCTGCCGGGCGGTGAGGTTCTTGTCCGCGTTCTCCGAAAGCTGCTGCCCGAGGATGAGGATGCTGTTGAGCGGCGTGCGCAGCTCGTGCGACATGTTGG
>CAZDTG010000389.1:0-3147 GCA_964508005.1 uncultured Steroidobacteraceae bacterium | reverse complement strand
GTCAGATATTCCCCGGCAAACAGGTCAAGGCCGCAGGCTGGTGCTCATCCTGGGCGCCGCAGATGTAGCGCGATCCTCTTGCGTGCAACTCTGGGCTTACGTCTAATCGATATCGGGTGTCGGGACATCGCCTGAGAGCCAGTCTCTCAGGACTCCCGACAGGTTTCGTGCCGGTCGGGCCGCCGTCACACCACGACCGCGGCCGATGGACCAGAACGTCACACCCACTTCCGAGCAGACGCTCGTCCGGCGGCTTCTCCTGTCGATCGAGGGCTTTCTGCGGGTCGAGACCGCCGGAGGCCTGGCTCTCCTGATCGCCGCGGCAGCGGCCCTCACCTGGGCCAACTCTCCCTGGCACGCCAGCTACGAGGCGCTCTGGCAGGCAAAGCTTGCGCCCGTGCGCGCGCTGCCTGACTTCGTGGCTGCGCACCCCCTGCGTTTCTGGATCAACGATGGGCTGATGACAATCTTCTTCCTCGTGGTGGGCCTCGAGATCCGCCACGAGATGCGCCATGGATCTCTGTCCGACCCGAGGATCGCGACGCTCCCGATCGTGTCGGCCATCGCCGGGGTGCTCGTGCCCGCGCTCATCTACCTCCTCCTCAACACCAACTCCGTCCCCCGGCGCGGGTGGGCAGTACCTGCCGCAACGGACATCGCCTTCGCCGTGGGCATACTTTCCCTGGTAGGGAAAGGGATCCCGCCGGCTTTGCGCATGCTGTTGCTGACGCTCGCGATCATCGACGACATTGTCGCCATCTTCATCATCGCCTGTGCGTATTCGAGCGGCATCCGGCTCCCCGGGCTGGCGCTCGCCGCCTGTGGAGCGCTCGTGGTGTGGATGATGCGGCGGCTCAAAATTCGACCTGCACCCGCTTACGTCGTCCCGGGAGTGTTGATCTGGTTCGGGATGCTCCGTTCGGGCATTCATCCCGCGCTCGCCGGCGTAGTGTTGGGCATGATGGCTCCCGCCACGGTCGCCTCGAGCCATGTGCTGCGCCGGCTGCACCCCTGGGTGGCCTACGCGATCATGCCTCTGTTTGCGCTGGCGAATGCCGGCGTGAGCCTGAAAGAACTTTCCCTGAGCGCTGGCGCGCCGCTCACCGTCGCCTCGGGAATCGTTCTTGGCCTCGTCCTCGGCAAGCCTCTCGGTATCGTGCTTGCGGCGGCCGCCGCCGTACATTCGGGCATATGCGCCCTCCCGGAGGGCGTCCGGTGGCGCCACCTGATCCTGCTCGGCTGCCTGGGCGGCATCGGCTTCACGATGTCGATTTTCATCGCCAACCTGGCTTTTCCCGACCCCGCTTTACTGGCGACGGCCAAAGGTGCGGTGCTGGTGGCCTCGACAGTGGCTGCCATCGCCGGCCTCGTGCTGGGACGATGTGTGCCAGGAATGCGCCGCAAGGCGTAAACACACCCGCGGCCGGCCGCGCGCTATTCCGTCACGACATCGGGCGCGCTGCTGCTCGTGTCAGTGCCCGTCGAAAAACGACTTCACCGCAAACAGGCAGAACGGCGGCACGAGTGTGGCGTGGTAATCCTTCAGCACTTCCATTGCTCCGCCGTCGCTGGCTCCCCCGAGTACCGCGGCGGCCTGGATAGCCGCCTTCGCGGCCGCGAAGCCGTTCTTTTCGTTGGCGTAGGGATCGCCGCTCGATGGCGAGGAATCCACGTCCAGAAGCGTGACGCTGCTCGTGGGGGCAGTCTTCGCCCAATACCCCTGGATGAGCTGCGTGTTGAGGTAGAACACCGTCGGATCGCTGTCACCGGCGCAGAGCAGGACCGGCGCCTGCGGCGCCCAGTTCCTCAGGTCGTTGGTCTTGAGGTCCTGCCTGAGCGCATTCCCGGGCGCTGGCGCGGGCACCCCGGTCGTCGTGTTCGGGAATCCCCCATCGGGATTCGACGTGGCATCCTGCAGATATGACAACCGATAGGCGTTCGTGACCAGATGGTTGGGGGCAAAGCCTTGCGCGAAAATCGGGGCGAGCTTGGCAGGCTGGGTCGCAGGAGTCATCGCGGCGTACGCCGGACTGGGCGGCGTACTGTCGAACAAGGCGTTCTGCGGCAGCCTGCCCTCGCTGTACAGGGTGCTCGTCGGGGTCGTGCTGGGAAGCAGCTCATCGGCCCCGGCGGCGTACTGCGCCTCGTACACGTCCGTCGGATTTGCGTAGACGTTCATGTATGAATGTTGGTAACTCGTGACCACCAGGTCGAAGTTGAGCGGCCCGCTCGTATTGACCTCACCCTCGAAGATCGCATCCCCGAAGGCAGCCATGGTGTAGGGGCCCGACATCGGCGCCGACGCCGTGACGGCAGTACCGGCGGCCTGCATCGCCTTGTGAGTGGCCATGGCGACGAAGCCGCCCTGGGAATACCCCGTTACGAATAGCTTGCCGTTGTCGCTCGTGCTCACCGTCGTGAACGAGCTGCGCGCGGCGGCGAGCGCATCGATCATGTCCTTGGACTGTTGGTCGGCGTTCAGATAGGGGTGATATGCCAGTGTCGAGGTGTCGTAGCCGGCGTAGTTCGGGGCCACGACGATATAACCCTGCGCGGCGAACACCGCTGCCATCAGCAGCGCCTCGCTGTTGTTGGAGAGATCGGCCATATTGAATGTCTTCGACGCGTTTGTTCCATGGGCGTACGTCACGACGGGGTGCACTCCCTGACACGAGGCGCCGTTGCCCGTTGGAGCCATCAGCGCGGCGGAGGCGGTCGTCGGCTCGCCCGCCCCGCCGACGGTCTGATATCCGAGGTGATAGACATTCACGGTGCAGGTCGGCGAAAACGTCAGCTTGAGGAGCTCCTTGCCGAGCGGGTCGCCCGTTAGCTGGGAAAGCAGATCGGACGGCGAGTACGAACCGGACAATGTCGCGGTGCCGACCAGTTGCCCGCGCGTCGGGCCGGCCGCAGGCTGGGACGGAGCAGCGTTGTTGTGATGCTTATTGCATGCGGCCAATAGCGCGATCGCGACGAGCACGGACAGGGGACGAGCCGGACGCAGCATCTAAATTCCTCGGAGAGCGCCCCGCCTTCAACCCGAAGGCAGTGCTTGAGGAATTCACGAGCGCCGGAAAAGTTCACAATTGCCCGATCGGCGGGCAGCCCTGCCTGCGCTGCCACGACCAAGGGCCTCGCCTGCTGGGC
>CAZDTG010000388.1:0-3160 GCA_964508005.1 uncultured Steroidobacteraceae bacterium | reverse complement strand
TTTTGAAGATCGCGATCTTGACTCGAATTCGCCCAATGCCGCCGAGTTCGCCAAATGCCGTCGTTTGCCACCGGCGTGGCTGCATGCGAACCCAGGCTTACCTCTCGAACTCGTTGGAGCCCCGTTCGAGGCCTTGCACGGTTTCGAGAGCGCGGTTTCGGAGCCGGTGGAACGCGGAACGGTCTGTCTTGCTCAGGTCGGACGTCTCCGCGAGAAGGTCAAACGTCGTGGTCAGTAGCGCGACCTGCTGCTGGTGAGTCTTGCCCGCCTGCCGAAGAAGCGACGCCACGATCTCGAAGTCCAAGCCCGAACCGGTATTGAGCAATGCCCACATCTCTTGCCGATCCTTCTCGCCCGGCAGCGTAACCGGACGATCGAGCAACGCCGCCATCTTGGCCGTGAACTGCGCCTCCGCCGTGAGGACCCTTACCTGGCCGATCCTTTCTGACCAGCCGATGAGAGCCTCGACCGGCAATTGAAGTTCGCGGCCGAGCCTGGACTGATACACGGGATACACGTCGACTTCGACGCCCTCCAGTTTCAGCTCGAACTTCTTGCCGCCGATGTGGCGGCTCTCTGACAACGCGTGCTTGGAGCGCAGACGATCCAGAGTCGGATGGTCAACGATCACATCGATGTCGTGGCTTTTCGCCACACCCGTCCGCAGGTAGGTCGCCCAGCCTCCGAAAAGGACCGCATTTGGGTATTCGCGGACGAACCTCCGCATCACCTGCTCGACCAGTTCGGCCGATGGTCGCCGATGCCTCTCAGGCGACATCACTCAGCCAGTGCTCGTCCATGGAGCGCAGAAACCGTTGCGCCTGCCATGACGGGAGGTTGAATAGATCAGCGTAGATCTGACATCGCGGAGCCACCGCGCCGTAGCGCGCTAAGAGGGGATCCGGGTCGAGTACGATCAGATTCGGCTTGCCCTTCTTGGGAGGGAACCGACGACGTAGCTCATTGGCAGTCCCGTACACGACAACCTCCTCGTAGTCCGCGACGAGATTTCTTCCCTGCAATCGAACATATGCGGTGAAGGCGGTTGGGATGGCTGATAACGGGAGTCGGCCTTCGATTTCTTCGACCGACAGCGCCACCCGGGTCTCATAGACAAGGTCCGCGACGAGGTCCCGACGGGCAGCCCACAGGAGTTGGAGTCGCTTCGGGTCAACGACTCGAACGCCGTCGAAACCGGCCTTGATGGCTCCCATCGACCGCGGGCGCTCCAGAGCTTGGTGAATCGTGGACACGGGGAAACCAAGCTGGCCGCTCAACTTGGTGATCGATGAACGGCGTTCGCCTTCATCGAGAGCCAAGACAAGGAGATGCCGCCAGACAGCTTCAACCCGACTGATCATGAGTGCAGTTTACGTCAAAAGTGAAATGTATAGCTGTTTTCGCCTGATGACGAAAGTTGTCCGGTGACGTCCGGTTCAAGATCGCGCCCGAAGGACGGCAAAACTCCACCGCGTTTGCCATTACCCTTCCAATTCATCGTCTTCAATGGCCGAGGCACCGGTGTCGATCACGACGGTGTGGAGCTCGAACGAACACCACTGCCGGAGCAGCTTTAGTGATCGGTCCCGCGGCCACAGCTCCGGATCCGTGTACCACCCCATGAGCTCCTCTTCGAAGAGCTGCTGATAGTTCCGGGCAAGCCACCTGGCGAGTTCGTTCTCATCTTCAACCTCGACCAGATACACCGTGCGCTCCAGGTTGACCTCGGCCAAGGTTAGGTTGCGCGTCGTAGGCGAGGGATCGGCGGCATTGATCCAATCGACGAAGGGTTGTTTATAGCGAAGGATCAGGGCCGCGCGATTGAGCATGGTCTCGGCGCCGGGATCATC
This sequence comes from uncultured Steroidobacteraceae bacterium, assembly GCA_964508005.1. Lineage (GTDB taxonomy): Bacteria > Pseudomonadota > Gammaproteobacteria > Steroidobacterales > Steroidobacteraceae > 13-2-20CM-66-19. The sequence goes on along the minus strand of CAZDTG010000388.1, from coordinate 1,310 downwards.
CTCGAGTGGCCGGAAGCATCAGCAGAAACGCAGGCTCGATTGTCACGCGGCTCGGGCATAGACGTGGTGGAGTCCACCCAGAACCGAGCGTGATTCCACCGGTCCATCTCGATTTCCAACTTCAGTCGGCAAGGGTGGTTCCAGGTCCAGCCTGCGGTGCGGGCGGTGGGAGTTGTAGTAGTCGGTGAACTCACTCAGCACCTCGAGCAGGTGCCGCTCGTTGACCACGATGACATGATCAAGACATTCTTGACGCAGGGTGCGCACGAATCTCTCGGCGACCGCGTTCGCATTCGGACCCCGCACCGGCGTTCGGATGTCGGTTACACCATGGCCCTCGAGCTTGGCGCCGAAGGCCTTCCCGTAGACCGCATCGCGGTCGTGAATGAGATGGGTCGGCTGCTTCCCCCAGGAGGTGGCATTAATGAATTGCTGCCAGATCCAGGCCGCAGATGGGCTGGAAGTGACGTTCACATGGACGATCTCTCGGCGGGCGTGGGCGATAAAGAAGAACACGTATAGAGTCCGGAAGCCAAGCGTCTGCACTACGCACAGGTCGGCCGCCCAGATGCCCTTGAGCTCGTTGACCAGGAAGGTGCGCCAGCTTTGCGTCCCGCCCGGTCGAGGCTGTCGCCAACGGTAACGCCGTATGGAGCGGTTGCTGACCACGATTCCGAGCTGGAGCAGCACTCCCCGTATGTGCTCGGTGCCCCACAGAGGATTGTCCCGAGAGATCTCGGCGATCAGGTCGCGGACCTCCTGGGTCAGTCGAGGCCGACCGGGTCGGGTGCGCGATCTCCAGGTCCAGTAGAGCCGCCAGCCTTTGCGGTGCCAATTGATGACCGTGGCCGGCTGCACGATGGCGAGGTGCTGGCGCCAGCTTTGGGGCCACAGTCGCGATAACCAGACCCAGAGAATCCGGTCAACTTGCTTCAGCCTAGGCCGGGGATTAGTTCTGAGAGCTACCCCAAGCTGGTGTCGGAGGACGGCATTCTCGAGCACGAGGTCTCGGCGAGAGCGGAAGAGAGCGACAAGGGCGCCGAGCACCGGGAGAACATAGTAGCGGCAGGCCAACGACTCGGGCTTGGATTCAGACCGACTTTTGCCGTCTTACGACTTGTACGGGCACTCCGAGCAGGAGCTCCGACGCAGACTATCCGGGACGCTGCGTGCCGTTGAGGCAGGCCATGTCGCTGACTCGCACGGTCTGACGGTGGGCGAGTACCTCGATCGTTGGTTGGCCGACACTGTCAAGCCAACCGTCAGACCATGGACCTATGCTGGCTACGAGGTCCATGTTCGCCTTCACC
>CAZDTG010000387.1:0-3168 GCA_964508005.1 uncultured Steroidobacteraceae bacterium | reverse complement strand
TCAACATGGCGGCCGGATTGGGCCTGGGCGGAAATGAGTCCTATCCCGGCATCTTTCAACCCTTCGGCGGCTTTGCGGACGGTCTGGCCGTCGAAGACAGCTATGTCAAACTGCCGGACATTCCCGGGATCGGCTTTGAGGCGAAGAACGAGCTGTATCGCGTCATGAAGGAGCTGGCCGGGTCAGTTCGTATGTAACTCGTACCGAGCGCAGCTCTCCTTCGCGACATAGGTGTCCGGGAACGGTGGCTCGCTACATTTTTTGAGAGTCGCCTCGTCCAGTGTTGGAAACTCCTTCTGGAGGACGAGGCGCGTCCAGGCCTCCGCCTCCCTGTGCCGGCATTCACTCATCAGGGTGTTTCGGTTGGCCGATCCGAGAGTCTTGGAGCAGTAGGTGGCAATGTGATCGGCGGCCTGGGGATCGACAGCTCTGACCTGCGCAAGATCATCGGGAGGAGTTGCGGTCGGAGCCTGGGAGGTTGTGCCTCGCGAGTCGCCCTGAGGATTCGCCGTATGTTCGACACGGCCCTGAGGGGCGTGTGCGACCGTGACTTCTTCGACTGGTGCTTGGGCCGCGGAGGTCCCTGTGCCGATATCGGAGTCGCTGGCTGACGCAAGGTGGATGTCGTTCGTCTCCGCGTGTGCAGCCGGCCGTGGAGCGGGAGCTGTGCCTGCACCGACCGGAGCGGCCGTGCCCGCCGGCGAAGTGGCCGCCTGCGCCGGGGCGACTTCGACTGCCTTGGACACTAGCATGGGAATGGGAAATGGTGGTGGGGCTGTTGAGCCTTGACTCTCATCTCGTCCCGATGGGTTCCCTGTTGCAGGCTCCATCCCGGTTGCGGACTCTTTGTTCGGGTCCATTGTGGCAGCCGCGGTCCCGTGAAAGCTTGTCGCCGTTCTCTTACGCGCGCTCGTGCGCTGCGAACTGGGCGAACCGCAGTCGTATCGCCAGAGATGCGCAGCCGGCATGTCCGCAATGGTCACTGAGGACGAGGCGAGGCGACAACCTCCAGGCGGAATGCTTTCGCGCGCCGCGTCGGTGCAACCTCTCCAAACAACATACTCGCCGCGGTGATTAACCGGCAGCTTCGACGAAATGCTATCGTCTTGGGCCTGGCAGGCAGCCTCGGACATCGGGCCCACGACATAGACGCCCGTGGTGCCGTTTTCGTTGGCTACAAATAGGGCGAGGTTCACCTGCCTTGACATGACATCGACCAAGGCGAGGATACAGTCACCGCCCTCGAGCGACTTTCCGCTGTGGTCGATCCTATCGCATTCGATTTCAACGGCTTCGTCCTTGGCCAGCTGCGCGGCGGCCCCGCGCTGATCGTCGGTGAGTACCATCGCGGCGCTACTGTCTTTGCCAGTCCAGAGCTTCACGACCGGACGTCCGGCGACGTCCTGGTCGATTTCGGCGACGATACCCGTCACGCGGACCCGGCTCGCGCCGATCTTGGTTCGTATCGAAACTACGTTGGCGTTGTACTCCTGGTACAGCTGCTGCGCAGTGGTTCGATATACAGGACGCAGCGCCGGTTCTGAGCGAACGGGCGCAGGTAGGGCGGAGCCGGGTCCATCTGCCGTTGCGAGCTGAGCCGAGTTGGACGGCTCGGAAGATGCGAGACCATCGCGGGATTCGGAAGCGTTGGAAGAGCGGGTGTGATCGGCGACCGCGCTCCGAGGCGTGGCCTTGGTCTGGTCAGTAGCCGGGAACTGCCCGATTTGTCGATCAAAGCGCTGCAGCGACAATTTCGCGCCCGTGATCAATTGATTGGATGCAGTGCGCGGAACCGCCAGCCACACTATCGTCCCAACCGTCCAAAGCGTCATCAAAGTGACCCAGATTCTGAAAATCTCCCGCTTGCCACGGCGCTCGATCTTGACAGTGCGTGTGACAGGCGCGCCGCAGCCTGGGCAATTCCGGGCCTGATCCGAGACCTGATGAGCGCATTCTCTACAGGGAATGATCGCCATGATGGAGCTCCTCATGTACTCATAGACGCAGCAAGCGGCGCCGAAAGCACACGTTAAGTTTCGGCGTGCGATTTGAGATCATCTAACGCAGTTTCCGTTCCAGCAACTCGCCGGGCCGTTCGAGCTCGAGTGATTCACGCGATGTTACGTTCCCGGGCAGCTTGAAGCGCAAAGGCTTTGCTGCAGCGCGATGTGAGCGCCGCGTTGCGCGACAAAACTGTTTCCTCCCGACAGCTTGGGCGGTGCCTTATCGTCCGGATCGATGCAACTCGTCGCCTGCAAAACTCAAGGCGTTGATCCCGCCAACGTCTGACGACCTGTTGACTAGCTGCCGAATGGCTGGGTAGAACGTTCGACGTAAGTATCACGACCTCGGAGGGCTGCCGTGGATCGTCGCTCATCGGCTTGCGCAATTGTCCTTCTGTGGACAGTCATTCTATTCAGTTCCAAGGCTCTCGCGCACAAGGACGCGACAACTTCCAGCGATGCCGTACCCCCATCGAGCGAGGATAGTGTCAGCGTGGAGGCGCACGAACCCATAAAGCGTGTCACCGACGCTGTGTCTGTCGTGCGTAGGATGGAGTCCGACGCGCGGGTCAGCCGGCTCATTGAGGGCGCGAAAGGGCTGCTGATCGTGCCGCATCTCATCAAGGCAGCCCTCGTATTCGGTGGCCAGGGCGGGGCAGGCCTGCTGGTGGTTCAGAGGAACGGCCGGTGGAGCGACCCGGCGTTCTACAAAACGAGAAGCGGCAGCTTCGGGGCGCAGATCGGCGGCGCCAAAGGGGCGCTAGTGATGATTTTCACGAGCGACAAGGCGGTAGAGGCATTCGCAGTCAAGACGAGCAGTTGGTCGCTGAATGCCGGCGCGGGACTGACGACCGCGAGTTACTCGCAGGACACGCCGCAATCGGGAACCCTCAGCGATGTGGTCGTCTGGTCCGACACCTCGGGCCTGTTCGGCGGTGCGGCGGTGGGCGCCACCAGGGTCGCCAGCGATGAGCGCGCGAATCAGGCGTACTACAACCACACCGATGTCACTCCCCAGCAGATCCTGAGCGGCCTCGTCGCAAACCCGTATTCCAACAAACTGCGCGAGGTGCTGCCGATGCAACGGGCTTCGCAGTGAGTCATGCCATGCTAGCATTTGACGCGGTTTTCTGGCGCAAACACCTGTGCCATCACGTCGACCAGC
>CAZDTG010000386.1:0-3169 GCA_964508005.1 uncultured Steroidobacteraceae bacterium | reverse complement strand
GGCCGGGAGGCACCACCCCGGATCGACGGTGAGCAGACAACGTCTGCGCAAAAGGAGACTTCATGTACACCACCCTGATCGAGCCCGAGGAGTTGGCCGCCCCGCTTGCGCGTGAGGCGGGTGCCGATTCGAACTGGGCTGTTCTCGACTGCCGCTTCGATCTCCCGCGGCCGGAATGGGGAGCGGCCGCGTACGCGGCGGGCCACGTTCCGGGCGCGCTGTACGCCCATCTCGATCGCGATCTTTCAGGACCGGTTTCCGCGGGCAGCGGCCGGCATCCTCTGCCGGCGCCGGAGCGCCTGGGAGAGACGTTCAGCCGTTGGGGGATCGACGAGAAGGTCCAGGTGGTGGCGTACGACCAGGGCAACGGCGCCTACGCAGCGCGTGTGTGGTGGCTGCTGCGATGGTTGGGGCACCAGAAGGCGGCGGTGCTCAACGGCGGGTTCGCCGCATGGCAACAAGCCGGGCTTCCCACCGACACGGCGGCGGCGCGGCGCTCACCTCGAACCTTCACGCCTCGCCCGGTGCAGGGGCAGGTCGTCAGCACCGCCGAGCTCGAGCGCGCACTCAAAGCAGGCGAGTTGGCGAGCGGCCGGTCGGTGTTGGTGGACGCGCGTGCGGCGGACCGATTTGCAGGGCAGAACGAAACGATCGATCCGGTGGCGGGTCACATCCCAGGAGCGCGCAACCATCCGTTCGCCCGCAATCTCGACGCCCAGGGCCGATTCCTGCCGGCCGCCGAGCTCCGGACGCGATGGGCGGCGACTTCAGGCGAGCCCGCGGCAGGCAAAACGGGTGCGGCGCGGGTGATCGCGATGTGCGGCTCGGGTGTCACGGCCTGTCACAACCTGCTCGCGCTCGCGATCGCGGGCCTTCCCGGAGGGCGGCTGTATGCGGGGTCATGGAGTGAATGGATTCGCGATCCCGCCCGGCCGGTCGCCCGGGGAGAGGACCCGGGGACGTGAGTGCAGCGGAGCCTGTCTCAGTAATGGTCACCGTAGCGAGGGTGCGACGCGTGCGTCGCACGGGCGGGGCCGCGAGGCACCGCCCTGGTCCGACTGTGAGCGCGCAATGCGAGCGCAAAAGGCGGCGACGCGTGCGTCGCACGGGCGGGGGGGTGCGGCCGCAAGCCGACGCCCTCCGAACGCGCGACGGGCATGGCAGGTGCCTGTGGTAGGCGCATCATTGTCAGGCGCCCTCGGTGTGAGACGGCGGCTGCCAGGGAGTGACAAGCGACTCTTGCCTGACACACATTTTTGCTATGGTGCGCGCAATTTGAGACTGTCTGACGTGGCTGGGCACTGCGAGCCTCAAGGGGCTCCCTCAGGTGACCGGCCACGATTGTTTTGGGAAACACGACACGTGGCAGCAGACCCGAAAACCGCCGTCAACGGCAACCGCAAGTTCAACCCCGCGCAGCCCTGGAGGGTCGAGGACTCGCTCGACCTCTACCACGTCAATGCATGGGGCAAGGGCTACTTCTCGATCAACGACGCGGGCCACGTCATCGTGCGGCCCGATACGCAGGGCCCGAACGTCATCGACCTCTTCGAGGTCGTCGAAGGGCTGAAGGCCCGCGATCTGACGACGCCGGTGGTCGTCCGTTTCTCGGACATCCTCGCCCATCGCCTGAAGCACATACACGGGGCCTTCGCGCAGGCCATCGCGGAGAACAACTATAAGAACCGCTACGCGGCAGTGTTCCCGATCAAGGTGAACCAGCAGCGCCTCGTGGTGGAAGAGGTCTACCGGTACGGCAAGGAGTTCGGCTTCGGGCTCGAGGTGGGCTCGAAGCCTGAGCTGCTGGCCGTCATGGCCATGACGGAAAACGCGCCCGACCGGCTCATCGTCTGCAACGGCTTCAAGGACGAGAGCTACATCGAGGCGGTGACGCTGGCGACCAAACTCGGCCGGACCATCATTCCGGTCGTCGAGAACTTCGACGAGCTGGGTCTCATCCTCAAGCACGCGGAAGCCTATGGCGTGCGCCCGCGCATCGGGGTCCGCGTGAAGCTGTTCAGCGAGGGCTCGGGCAGATGGAGCGCCTCGGCGGGCGAGAAGTCCAAGTTCGGGCTGTTCATCACGGAGATTGTCGAGCTGTTCAACGTTCTCAAGGCGCGCGACATGCTCGACTGCCTGCAGCTGGTGCATTGCCACCCGGGCAGCCAGCTCCAGGACATCCGCCGCGTGAAGGACGCCATCAACGAGCTCGCCCACGTGTACGCGGAGCTCAAGCTCATGGGCGCCGGGCTGCAGTACATCGACGTGGGCGGCGGCCTGGGCGTCGACTATGACGGCAGCGGCACCAATTTCTCCTCCTCCATGAATTACACGCTCAACGAGTATGCGAGCGATGTCGTGTACCGCGTGGCGAGTGTTTGCAACGCCCGCAACATCCCTCATCCGGTGATCGTCAGCGAGTCCGGACGCGCGGTCGCGGCGTACCACAGCGTGCTCATTTTCGATGCACTGGGCTCGTCCGCGCTCGACAAGTTCCGGGTCACCGGGCAGGTCGCTGAGGACTACAACGGCGACCAGGAGTTGCCGCAGCCGGTCCGGGACCTGTTCGACGCCTATCGTTCGGTGAGCGAGCGCCGGCTGGTGGAGTGCTATCACGACGCCCTCACCGCCCGCGAGCAGGTGCTGCAGATGTTCAACCTCGGGCTGCTGTCGCTCGAATTCAGGGCACTGGCGGAGCGGCTGTACTGGGCCACGTGCACCAAGCTGCGCGACTTCTGCCGCAAGCTGGAGCGCATCCCGGAGGAGCTGGAGGATCTCGAGTCGACCCTCTCGGACACATACTTCTGCAACTTCTCGGTATTCCAGTCGCTGCCGGACAGTTGGGCCATCGACCAGCTGTTTCCGGTGATGCCGATCCACCGCCTGGACGAGCGGCCGACGCGCACGGGCGTGCTCGCCGACATCACCTGCGACTCGGACGGCAAGATCGATCATTTCGTGTCGCTACGGGAAGTGAAACGGGCGCTGGAGCTGCACGAGCTGCGGGAAGGCGAGAAGTACTACCTGGCCGCGTTCCTGGTCGGCGCGTACCAGGAGACCCTCGGGGACCTCCACAACCTGTTCGGCGACACGCACGTCGTGCACATCCGCCTGCACGACGAGGGCGGCTGGTGGATCGAGGAGATCGTGAAGGGCGATACCGCCAACA
>CAZDTG010000385.1:2113-3185 GCA_964508005.1 uncultured Steroidobacteraceae bacterium | reverse complement strand
AACATTATCTCGTGGTGTCGGATTTCGATCAGACACTGAGCTTCAACGACTCCGGACACGTGCTGAGCGAGCTGCTGGGCGTTCACGATTTCGAGCGCAAAGTCGCAGGACTGGGCCGCAGCAATCTCGTGCAGCAGGGCGGCGAGCTGGCCTATCTCATCCGCCACGACCCCGACTTTCGCGGCGTGCGCCGCGAGCATCTGGTCGAGGCCGGCCGCCGGGTGCGCCTCAAGCTCGCGCTGCCGGCGCTGGTGAGATTTCTGGACAACGGACTGGACGGCTGCCGTTTCTCGTTTTATGTGGTGTCCGCCGCGCCCCGCGAAGTCGTCGTTGCGGCGCTGGCGGGCATCGTGCCGCCCGATCATATCTACGGCACGGAATTCGATCACGACGCCGTGTCCGGCGAAGTGCGCGCCATCACGCGCGTTCCGGCGGGCTACGGCAAAGTCGCGGTCCTCGAGGAGCTGGAGGAGCGGCTCGGAGTCGTCACCGATCGCGTCATCTACGTGGGCGACGGCAGCTCCGACGTTCACGTGATGTTGCATGTGAATCACGGCGACGGCTTTACGATAGCCGTTTCCGGTAACCGGCAGCTGGCGCGAATCGCGAAGACGACGGTGCTCAGCGACAACGCCTGCAGCGTACTCGTCCCGATACTGCACCAGGTGTTGGGAATGCGGACACCGGAGATCCGCGCGCTGTTCGAATCGAACGGGCTGATGCTGCACGATTGGGAACGGGCCCGGACCGACCGTGTCATGATCCTGGAAGCTCCGGCGATGCCGGTGCCAGCGATGAGTTGATGGGGGAGATCGTGAGCGTGGCGCAGATTCTCGGATGGGTGGCCACGGCCGTGTTCGTGGGGTCGTATTTCTTCGTGCGGCCGGCCGCGCTGCGCGCGGTGCAAATGGCCGGCTCGGTTTTGTGGATCGTTTATGGATTCCTGATCGACGCCACGCCCGTCATCGCCGCCAACGCCCTCGTGTTCACGGCGGCCGCCTGGACCTGCTTCGCGCGCAGCCCGAGCTCGGTCCCCGCCGCGGCGTCCGCGCCGAGCGAGTAGATCGCCACC
>CAZDTG010000385.1:0-2013 GCA_964508005.1 uncultured Steroidobacteraceae bacterium | reverse complement strand
CCTGCTCGTGCACTTGCGCCGGGTCTGGGCGCACTACGGCGGCCGCCTCGTCTAATCGACCTTATAAAACTCCTTCACGACAAAGTAGAACATCATCGGGTCCGCCGGCTGCGCGCTGTTTCTGGCGATCTCCTGGACGTATTCCTGCGTCTGGGACTGAAGCATGTCCGTCACTTCGCCGAAGACGTCGCCCGGGGATTTCGCGCCGTCCTCGACCGTCATCACACCATGGTAGCCGCCGGTGAGTTGCGTCTCCGCGCGCGTATACAGGTCGGCGCTGTAAAAATAATAGCGAGCCATTGCGGAATCACTCCTCAGGATGCCGGAGCGTCAACATATACTCGTGCGTATACCCCGGCAACCGGCCGGGGTTTCGGGAGTTAGCCCACAGGAACACCTGCGACCTCTTTCCTGACATCATGTATCTTCGAGGCCGGCGGCCTCGCCCAGGCTCCAATGACCACACTTCTGGAAAAACCGCTGCGGCGCGCCGTGATGATCGACGGCAAAGAGCACGTCCTGACCATATCTCCCGAGGGACTCAAGCTCACGTTGAAGGGGAAGCGCAAAGGCCTCGAGCTCAAGTGGACCGATCTCGCCAGCGGCGAGGCGGCGCTCGCCGTGGCCTTGAATGCGTCCTTGAGCCGGCTGGATAGTCAGAAGACAGAGCCGCCACAGTAGCAGCCCGCTTCGAACCCGCGGTCAGCGACAGGTCTCAGCGCGGGACGTCCAACAGACTCATCGCAGCTTCAGCCCCAACTTATCGTCGTCGTGCGAGCACGGGCGACGGCGTGGCCGATGGGTCGCCGCATGCTCGTCAGAGACCGCCGACACACTTACGGGAGGACTGCCGATGGCGGCACCCGGGGCGCAGGGTGCATCGTTATGAATCGTCATTTACCAACTCGGAGCCCCCGCATGAACGCCTTGTCAACCGCAACCGCAGCTGCGCTGTTGGCTACCGCGGCTACCATAGTCGCCGCCCAGACTCCACCCGACAGCGCCCCGCCGCAGACCGCTCCCTCGGACCCGAGTGCCGCCTCCACTCCGCATCAACGCCAGACGGTGCACGCCAACACGCAAGAGGCGCCCCCGGTCAACGGCGCCGAGCCGACCGCCGCATCGACCCCGCATCAGCATGAGGCGATCGCGGGCGCGGATCCGGCCACGTTCGTCCGCGAGGCCGCACAGGACGGCATGACCGAGGTGGAGCTCGCGAACGTCGCGTTGCAGAAGTCGAGCAACGATCAGGTCAAGCAGTTTGCACAGAAAATGCTGCACGACCACAGCCAGGCCAACTCGGAGCTGCAGCGCATCGCCAAAGCCAAAGGCCTGAGCGTGCCCACGAAGTTGGCAGCGAAGCACGAGGCCATGGTGAAGCAGATCAGCGCCAAGTCGGGCGCCCAGTTCGATGCGGCCTACGCGGCGGCGATGGCGAAGGACCACAGCAAGGCGGTGGCGCTGTTCAAGGCCGCCACCCTGAACAAGGACCCCGACCTGGCGGCGTTCGCGAAGAAGACGCTGCCGACGCTCGAGGACCACAAGCAGCTTGCCGACAACCTCCATGCCAGCGTGCGAACGCGAACCGCCAGCTCGCAATAGCGGACCCGCGATTTCGGAAATAGCCGGGTAGTTTTGCGGCGGTCGAGCGCTCGATGAGCGCGGCCCGAAGGGGCCGCGCCGGCGGCAATTCTACGTTTCAAACACTCGCGACGGCGGAAGGCGGATTGTGCGTGGTCGGTGTCCGCGTCCCGCTCGGCTTGTCGAGCCACTCGACCAGCGGCTCCCACTGCTCGATGTCCTCCGCAGCGAGATAGCTCTTCATCTCGTGCACCCCGATTCCCAGCTCCGCGGCCCGCACGTAGTTCTGCGAATCCCGGATCGTTGCCACGATCGGAATTCCCAGCGTCTGCAGGAACCGGATCAGGGTCTGATAGGTCACGGTGTTACGTCGAATCCGGTTGGCGATGACCCCGATCCGGTCGTCCTCGCGGCGGATCTTCGCCACCAGCA
>CAZDTG010000384.1:0-3192 GCA_964508005.1 uncultured Steroidobacteraceae bacterium | reverse complement strand
ACCTCGATCTCCACGGGGTAGCGGGCGAAGGTGTAGCCGAGCGCCGGTACGAACGTGCTCACCTCGAGACAGCGGTTGATCGCCTCCACGATGGAGCGGTGATAGCCCCGCAGCATGCAACCCTGGTCGGTGATGCTGATCTGGGTAGTGCGCTCGCGGACTCGATTCATCAGGCGCGAAGCTGCCTTGCGCCAGTACGCATCATGACGGCGCGCGCGAACGGTGCCGACATAGTCCGCCCCCTCATCCATCGCGGCGACGATCTTGGCGATCTCCTCCGGAGGGTTCTGCAGGTCGGCATCGAGCGTGATGACGTAGTCGCCCCGCGTCTGCGCGAAGCCGGCCATGATCGCCATGTGCTGACCCGCGTTGCGTGCGAGGACGATGACACGCGTCGTGTCGGGCCGGCGCTGAAACTGTTCCCGCAACGAGGCGACCGAACGATCGCTGCTGCCGTCGTCCACGAAAATGACCTCATACGGCCTACCCAGCTTGTCGAGCTCCGGATACAGGCGCTCGTAAAGGTGCGCCAGCCCCGCCTCCTCGTTGTAGACGGGAATGACGACCGACACAGTCGCAGCCATCGTTAACGCGCTCCCCGCAGAATCTGTGTCACGGTTGCCACCACGCGGTCGACATCAGCAAGCTCCATCGCCGGGAACAATGGCAGTGTCACCGTCTGGCGGCCGATCCGCTCGGCGTTCGGGAATTGGCCCTCACGATAGCCCAACGCGCGGTAGGCGGTGAACAAATGGATCGCCGGATAATGCACCCCGACGGCAATGCCCCGCTCCTTCATGGCCTCCATGAACTGCGGGCGCGTCATCCGGATCTCATCGAGCGGCAGCAGCGGCGCGAATATGTGCCAGCTGTGTCCCTCATCACCGCGCTCCGGCAGGCGCAGCGGCGGATTGTCGCGCCAGAGCTCGAAGTAACGCGCCACCAGCTCGCGCCGCCGGGTGTTGAATTCCTCGAGACGCCGTAACTGGCCGAGCCCCACGGCCGCCGCGATATCCGACAGATTCGACTTGCCCCCGGCAGTCAGGGTATCGAAGCCGTCGACTCCCGACTTGATCTGACCATGCCAGCGCTCCAGCTCGATCGCCTTCAGCTCCTGCGGCGAGCCGCCGGAGATCGCCCCACCCTCGATGGTGGTCATGTTCTTGTTGGGATGGAAGCTGAAGCAGACCAGGTCGCCGAAACTGCCGATGCGGCGCCCCCGCCAGGCCGACCCGATCGCATGGGCGGCGTCCTCGATGACGCGCAGCTTGCGCCGCCGGGCGATTTCGTACAGCCGATCCATATCCACCGGCAAGCCGGCGAAATGGACAGGCATGATGGCGCGCGTGCGCGCAGTGATGGCCGCTTCCACCTGGTCCGGATCGATGTTGCGCGAATCGAGGCCCACGTCCACGAACACGGGACGCGCGCCCACGCGAACGATGACGTTGGCGGTGGCCACGAAGCTCAGTGCGGGGGTGATGACCTCATCCCCCGCGCCGATGCCGCAGGCACGCAGCGCCATCTCCATGCCGGCGGTCGCCGAGGTTTGCGTGCGCACCGGCCGGCCGCCGAGGTACTCCGACAGCGCGGCCTCGAGCGCGGCCACCTTGGGACCGGTCGCCAGCCATCCGGAGCGCAGCACCTCGACGACGGACTGGATCGTGTCCTCGTCGATGGTCGGACGCGTAAAGGGCAACATCTTGGTCATCGCTAACTACCTCTCACGAGCGAGCCACGAGGACGACACCGGCGATGATTACACCGACACCAATGACTCTTTGCGCATTCGGCACTTCGCCGAACAGCCACCAGGCAAGCCCGATGTTCAGCACATACCCGAGCGACAGCAGGGGATAAGCCTGGCTCACGGGCACCCGGGACAAACCGACGATCCAGACGATGACGCTCAGTCCGTACGCCGTGAGGGCGTACCAGAGCGAGGGCACTGCCAGAAGCTGCAATGCCCGGTGCGCCACTGCGGCATCGGAGGCCACCAGCGGACCGCTGATACGCGTCGCCGCCTTGAGCCACAATTGTGCGAAGGCGTTGAGCAGCACACCGCAACACAGGACACTGAAGTCGGCGAGCTTCATGAGCGGCTCACGGCGACCGTGTAGTTGTCGGCCGCAATCACGCGTCCGGGCAGACCGCGATGCCGGTACGCGTCCCAGACCTTCGGACCGAAGAAGGCGACGGCGTCGGTGCTCGAGTTCCAGCGTGTCACGAAGTCCGCGGCAGTCGCCATCTGCTTGCCCGGCTCGGCGTGCAGGCCGAATTCCAACTCGCCCTCGAACTCGACGAGCGTCAGTGTGCGCTGCAGGTACGGCGAGATCGTCTCCCGGTACTGCCCGACGCTGAACAACGCGGTCTGCGGATGCACGTAAGGCTTTACGGCCATGACCAGATCGCGGGCGGAGCGCACCGGCGGAACCACCCCGAGGGCGGTCATGAAACATTGCCAGGCGAGTGTGCCAGCGGCCGCGACCACCAGGGCCGATGCCATGACGCCCCGGCGCTGCTGCGTCCAGGCCGCGCCCACTGCAACCAACATTGCGATCACGGCGGCCGCCGCCCAGATGACTGCCTCATGCGGGACGAAGCTGTTGCGCACAGCCGAGTAGATCAACAGCCCGACGGCCACGAACGTCACGAGTATCGCGGTAATGACGCTCATGCGGCGCAAGAAGCCGGTCCGGTCCGCGACGTACACGCCCACAATGACGGCCAGGGGCGGAAACATGGGCTGTATGTAAGGCGCGAGCTTTGACCCCGAGGCGGAAAAGAACACCAGGGTGAAAACGGCGAAGATCAGCAGGAAGCGCAGCGGCTTGAACCGTGGAGTTGAGCCGGGATCGCGCCAGGCGCGGGCACTTGCGCCTGCGAGCGACAGACCCCATGGCAGCACGCCGAGCAGCAGCAGCGGCAGAAAGAACCACCAGGGCTCCACTCGCTGGTGCACGGTGGTCAGGAAGCGGGCGAAATGCTCATGAATGAAGAAGAACCGCGGGAAGTCCGGATTGCGCAAGGACACCGCTACGAACCACGGGGCGCCGACCAACAGGAAGAGCGGCAGCCCCACGGCAAGGTGCAGCCGCTTCCAGGGCCGCAGGTCGCGTTCGATGAGCGAGTACACGATCAGACTCACACCCGTGAGCACCCCGACTACGATGCCTTTACTGAGAATCGCGA
>CAZDTG010000383.1:0-3215 GCA_964508005.1 uncultured Steroidobacteraceae bacterium | reverse complement strand
AGAAATGATAGTTGACCGAGAGTGCGAGCGCGCGCTGCACGCGGGCTTCGGTGATCGGACTCTCGGCGGCGCTGCCGCGCAGGCGGCTGATCGCTCCATCCGCGTTGAGCAGCCAGTGTTGGGTGATGAAGGTCGTCGTACTGAAGCCGATTCCCACCGAATTGGTGCCGCCGTGGACGTTGAAGATCGGGTCGCCGGAGGCGAGTGACTGCTGCTGGGTGACACCGAACTCCTTTTGCAGGTAGCGGTGGTTCGCCCAGGTGATGGAGGGGCCGAGAAACATGACGAACTTTCTCGAGCTGCCGGGCAGGGGCATGTAAGCCTCCAGGTCGCCCACCAGGCCGGCGGCACCGCCGATGAACTGACGCACGTCCGTCTGGATCACCAGGGGAAAGTCCTTGGAGAGCACATAGGAGCCAAACAACTTCACGGTGGGCGCGGGGGAAATGTCCCCCAGGCCGTGGAGGTTGGGATAATCGTCCGGGACACGCCGGCCGAGATCGTAGCCGAGCGCGACGCCTACCCTGTAGTACCGGCCACGCAGCAAGTTGACGCCGAGACCCTCTCCAGTGGAAAGGAAGGCGAGATCCTTATAGCGGATGTTGATGACAGGCCCCCCCTTGACGCGATAGGCGCGCGCGCCCAGGTAGACGGGCTCGAGTTCGGCTGCCGTGCCCACCACGACGCGCCATTCAGGCAGGTTCGGCTCGAACAGCTTCTGCAGAACGATGCCGCCCGAGTACTGCCATTCCTGCAGCGGCGATGGGGTCTGCGACCAGGCCAGCCGGGGCCCAAGGGCCCCGAGCATCAGGGCCAGATACATGAGCTGACGCAATATGGTTTTGAGCTCCAGAGGCTCGGCCGCGCGGGGTTTCCCCTTGGATTCGCGGCACTGCCAACAATAACGGTCCATCAGTTGCCCGGGTCCAAAAAAAATTGCTCTCCCTCGTCGGGGTCAGCAGGTCGTGACAGCGTAGAGCGTATCCGGGGGAGGTCGTAGAGCGCTGATCCAAAACAACTCGTCTGCGGGTCACCGCGAAGATTTTAATGGTCGTGCTTGCCGTTACCACACCCCAAAAGGGTGATGGCGCGGACGCAACAAAGACCGATCCAGTGCGCACGATAGCTGTCGAGCGGCAGGACGGCGCGTAAGGATTGGTGATTAGGTGGCGGTAACGCACAATACGCGGAGGAGAATCCCTGACCGGAACCTAGAGGATGCCGCCGCACGATGCCGATCACCCGCTTTCGAATCTTTTCAGACCTGCACCTCGAGTTCGCCGACTGGACGCCGCCGCCTGCGGCCGCTGACGCCATCCTGCTCGCGGGTGACATCGCCGTGGGGACGGATGGGATCGAATGGGCACGCCGCCAATTTCCGGACACTCCCATCATCTACGTGCCGGGCAACCACGAGTTCTATGGTGCACAGTTACCGGCCGCGCTCGAGGCGCTGCGCGCAGAAGCGCAGCGCCGAGACGTCCACCTTCTCGATGGCGACGAGTGTTTCGTCGGCGGGACGCGATTCCTCGGAACGACGTTGTGGACCGACTACGCCTTGTACGGAGCGACGCCGGCGGAGCTCGATCGCGCGATGGCCGACGCCAAAAATGAGATGAACGACTTCACGATGATCAGGTGGGCCAACGGCCATCGGCTCGAGCCCGAACTCGTCAGAGAAATGCATCTCACGCGGGCGCAGTGGCTCGCCGACCGGCTTTCCGAGCCCGTCGTCGGTCCGACGGTCGTCGTCACTCATCATCTGCCGCATCGGCTTAGCATTCACCCCAAATACGAGGGAACCCAACTCAACCCCTGCTTCGCGAGCGATCTCGATCATCTGGTGAGAGCGCCGGTCGCACTCTGGGTGCATGGGCATACGCATGAGTCGATCGATTACGTCGTGAACGGCACGCGCGTCGTGTGTAACCCGCGGGGCTATCTGCCGGGCGAGCCGAACCCTGGCTTCGACCCCACGGGCATGGTGGATCTGGCGCAAACATGAGCGTCGTGGCTGCTGTTGCCGTTCGGTAATATGGGGTTGCGGGGGGCGTTCTACGCCCACTACATCGCGCGTACCGGGTCGTTGCCTTACTACTGTCCCGCGTTGGTGCGGTCGGTTACCGCGCCGGTCGGCGTCGCCTGAGGCAACCACCGCACGGACTGCTGGACCTGCCGGGCCACCGCGTCGATGTTCTCATCCCCTTGTGCGAGTACCGCGATACTGCCGTGCGGGGCCGGAGTGATCACACCAGTCATGCCTTCCTCGTGGAAGGCCATCCGGTGCTTTACGTTCTCGTGGCGCAGGATGAGAACCGTGATCGGGCCCTGCGCCGTGCTGACGACGAGATGCGGCACTGTGTGTCCGCGGAACGGGCAGCTCTGAGCGTACATGACCTTGTCGGAGCTCATGTCGAGCGCAACGCCGGATCTGGCGAGGATCTCCTTGGTCGAGGCGGCGGGGACGGGCCGCTTGCTCGACCAGCTGTTCGCTTCGTGGTCGATGTGCATGACGATGTCGTGCGCGAGGGTGTCGCTGGGCCGGAGCGCCCAGACGGCCAATACCGCCACGAGCGCGACACTCGCAGCCACAGCCCAAGCGGACCAGACGTTCGTCAGCTTACGCCGGGGCGTCGGGCGGGCACTCGTGATGGGAATGACAGGCGCAGTGACAGCGATCCGGGGTCCTTGTTCCAGAGCTTTGCGGATGTTGGTATCGAGCGCGACCATCTCGCGCTGAAATTGTGTGCACTCGGGACACCCCGCCAGGTGCTGCGCGAGATCGGACGGCACCGAGTGGGGCTCCGAACCGATCAGCAATCGGGCTTCGTTGTGGTTCACGCCACGCCCTCGTCGTCCGGATCGTCCGGTGCGGGCGTCAGTCCATACATGGCGCGCAGCTTGTTACGCGCGCGGAAAAGCCGGGTCAGCACAGCGGTGGAGGACAGGCTCAATTCCTGTGCGATCTCGGCTGTGGAAAACCCTCCCAGCACTTGCATGATCAGCGGCTCACGATACTCGAGTGGTAGTTTCAGAATGGCCCCGCGCAGCGAGTCCAGCTCGCTGTCAGGTCCCGGCGGGGATGGCATGCCTTCAGGCTCGATTCCGTCGTCCAAGGCGACCAGCTCCAAACGTTTGCGCTCATACAGTCGTGCGTGCTCGCGCCGCACGATCGTCAGCAGCCAGGCCCGCGCCGCGGCTTGGTCCTTCAGGGC
>CAZDTG010000382.1:0-3226 GCA_964508005.1 uncultured Steroidobacteraceae bacterium | reverse complement strand
TTAGTGGCTGCCGTTACCCGTGCCCGCGTCGATCACCCGAGTTTCTTGTGCTATTTCGCTCCCTCCCGAACCCGCTTCTACCGTTTGGCTTGCACGCATCAGGGAGAAGGCCGTGCCTCGCCGGAAAACCAAGCAAGTCGAGTGCCAGTCCTTGGGATATTCAGGAGAAACCGGGACTTGCGACTGACAGCCTGGATTCTGATGGGACCGAGTGTAGCGCGTTGCGGCGAAATTGCCATGTAGTATTTTGCCTACATAGCAACTTTCGCGACTCCGGGCACGCCCGTCGGCGCATGCGTTCCGGAAGCGTCCGGTTGCCGGATCTCGCGGTCGAACGCGTGGGTGCGGAGGCGAGAAACGCGGCTAACCGTCGCTACTGTCGCGTAAGCCGCACGATAATACGCGCGCCCGTGTCGCCGGGCAGATTCCCGGCCGCCGCGCTTCCGCCGTGAAATTCGGCGATCAGGCGGACAATGTACAGCCCCAGACCGAAATGTGGCCGGCTGTCCCCGTCGGCACCGCCGCCGCGGGATTGCCAGAGCGATTCGAAGAGCCGTCCCTGCGTTTCGGGTGCGATGGGCGGGCCCGGGTTGTCCACTTCGAGTACAGCCAGCTCCGGTTCCACGCGCAGCCGGATGGTGATCGTCGCGGCCGGCGGGCTGAAGTCCACCGCGTTGTCGATGAGCTTGTCCAACATCTGCACGATCAGGTCGGGAGCCCCGTCGATCATGACGGGTTCGCCCGGTAATTCGGTGGCGAAGCCGCGGTGGGGGAATGCGACCTTATAAGCGTCCGCCGCGGAGGCGATGACCGGAACGAGATCGAACCTCCAGCGCTCGGCGTTGCTGATCGCCTCTTCGACGCGAGTCGCCGCCCCCATGGCAATCAGAATGGCGTTCAGCCGCTCGCTGCCTTGTCGTGCACGGTCGACATAGACGCGCGCGTTGGCGGGGACCTCCGCCTCCGATTCGAGGTTTTCCAGTGACGATCGCACTATCGTGAGGGGCGTTCGGATCTCGTGAGCCAGTTTGCCCGCCAGCGTCCGCAGGTAGCCCGTGTACTCGTTGAGGCGGCCGAGCAGCGTCGAGAACCCGCGGGCCACGTCGCCGAGCTCATCCGGCGCGTGCGTTTCCGGAAATGTCGTCACGAGCCCTTCGCGAGTGAGGGCGGATTCGCTCGCGCGCCGTAGCCGGGAGAGCCGCACGGCAAGTCGCGCCGCGAATGCGAACATGGCAACCACGGCTACGACCGTCGTGATGAGCGTGAAATTGAGCATCTGCGTGAGCGCCCGGTCGCGCAGATTGAACCACCGGTCGCCCGTCTCCGTGGCCCGCAGGTTGCCGATGATCTCGCGGTGGTCGCGATCGTAGATCGGTGCGGCGGATTCGATGTAAGTCCGGTCGCCCGGTCGGTCCACGAAGCGGCGGTAGAAGCGGGCGAGAATGCCCCGCTGTCGGCTGAGCTCGGTCACCTGCGCGAGGGCGTCGGCCTGCGCCAGCAGACGGCCCGATGGGGTCGTGACGGAGAGGCGCAGTCCGGATTGCATGAATTGCGCGAGATAGCCGGTGAGCTCGGGCGCGGACACGATGAGGCGACCGACCGTATGCAGGTCGTCACTGCGCAGAGTGCCGTAGCTCACGGGCACCGCACCGCGCAGATCCCGATCGTCGATCAATACGCCGAACCGCCGCCCGATCATCGAAAGGGGGACGCGCAGCTCGACGCGGTAGCCCTTCGGGCTCGGTTGCAACGCGCCCACGATGCGTGGCTCGTCCACCGCAAGCTGCTGCCCATACTCCCCTGTCTCGATGCGGCGCGCCGTGACGGAGCCGGGCCCGGTCGCCGCAATGAAAAACTGCCGCTCGAGTCCCTCCGGGTCCTGCATACCGATCCAGACACGATCTCCGATAGCGCCCGGCTCGAGCGGATTCGCTCCCGGGGTGTCGTAGACGAGATGGCTGTCCTCGACGTCGAGCAGCACGTACAGCATGCGCTCATACACGCCCGTGAGAATTCCAAATCGACGCCCCTGCTTGGTGAAGTACCGCCACGAGCCCGGTGCGCGCGGCCATTCGTCCGCATAACCGTCCAGAAATGGCGGCGCGCCGAGCATGACCGGTTGCAGGTCATAAGGGCTGGTTTGTGCCTCGGCCGCAGCGGCGGGTTCCACATCGGACGCTGCGCCCTGCGGCCCGGACGGCCCGGCCTGCGAGTCGTCTTCGCGGCTCCGGCCTTCCCTGTACAGAAGGTCATTGCGCCCCTGGAGCGAGGCGGCGATCGTCTGGGCAACCGCCTGGAGAGAGTTCTGCTCCCCCTCGCGCAAGGCCGCCTCCATCTGCCGGGCGTACCGGCAGCCGCCCCAGGGCAGCACCAGTGTTGCCAGCCCGAGCAGCAGCAGCTTCAGTCGCAGGGACATTGAGTCAGGAATCCGCCCGGCGTTGGCGCGGCATGACGCTTCGCACGCGTGAGCCTCGGTTCACTCAACCCAGCGGTATCCCATGCCATACACCGTCTGCACCGCGTCGAACGTTGGATCGATGCTCTGGAACTTGCGCCGGATGCGTTTGACGTGAGAAGTGATCGTGTTGTCGTCGAGCACGACGTTCGCCGCATTCATGAGTTGCTGCCGGTTCTTGACATGTCCCGGGTTGCGTGCCAGCGCATGGACGATCCAGAACTCCGTGAGCGACAGCAGCACCACCTGGCCTTCCCATTCCACCTGCATGCGCTCGCCATCGAGCGTGAGCGGCCCACGTCGAATGACCTGTGAAGCCTCGTGCGGCTTACGTAACGCATCGACACGGCGGAACAGCGCGTTCACCCTTGCAATCAGATGCGCAAGGCTCAGGTCCTTCGTCAGGAAGTCGTCCGCGCCCAACCGCAATCCCGATACCGCATCCAGCTCGCTGTCGCGCGCGGTGAGAAAAATGATCGGCAGCTCCGCCGATAGCGCCCGCAGTTGTCGGCAGAGCTCGAAGCCGCCCTCGGGCTCGTCCTCGAGCGAGATGTCCACGACCGCAAGATCCGGCAGCCGCGTCGCGAAGGCCGCCATGGCCTGCTTGCGGTTGCCGTAGGCACGCACGACGTAGCCCTCGCGGGTGAATGCCGCCGCGTAGTTGTCACGGATCGCGGGCTCGTCTTCGACGATTGCAACCTGGCGTTTCATGGTCGCACAGGCTACAGCCTGCGCGGCCCCGGTAAAAGTATTCCCGTCGCACTTCGCACC
>CAZDTG010000381.1:0-3242 GCA_964508005.1 uncultured Steroidobacteraceae bacterium | reverse complement strand
CTGCTAACGTGGGTTCGATTCCCATCACCCGCTCCATCCTTCATTGCCTCGGGCTGCCCTGCGTTGCCGTGCTATGAATGTGGCTGCGTGCCTCAATCGCGATGCCGGGCGTGCTCCCGCCCGTATTTACACAACACCAGGCTTACGTTGACGGCGCGACGCTTAACAAGCTTCCCGTTGACATCATGCGCGAGGATCTCAATGGCCCAATAATCGCTGTTGATGCAGGTACAGACCGGGGTTTCATCAGAGACCTTGAAATGACCGAGACCCCTCCACTATGGAGGATTTCCAGCCCGCTCGGCCGCCGGTGGCCCCGCGTCAATATCATGCAGATCCTTCTCCGTGCCGGAATGCTGAACAGTGCTGTCACGACAATTGGCCAACGGGAGTTGGCCGATGTTATTGAGACCGCCTCTCGAACGCGTTGACCTGCTCGACTGGCAAGCTTTCGGTCGCGCGATCGATATTGGCTATCGTTGCGCTACGGATGCCCTCGAGAACCAGATTACAAAGATCGCATCAATGCAACACAGGCCCGCTCCCGCCGATTGAGGGTGATGGCTTTCATTGCACCCGGTAGTAAGTTCAGCCACCTCATTCATAGAGACGGACTTCCTCGCCGGTTTCCGACACCGACTCTGCCGGTCCTTCTGACGTTGGGACAAGAGGTTCGATTCCGGCGCATCTGGCCATAGGTTCGACCGCCTGACCCGTAAGTACGGACGCGTCCAATGCGTTCCGTGCGAGAAAGCCCTACTGTCGCGCAATTGCCTTCAGTTTGCCCTGCGCTACCCCACGTGGTATGAAAATCTGCACGTCCGTCGCAGTGGATCTCTCAAACAGAGAATGGGAGTCGAGCGAATACCAGGAATGCGGAAGCAATTGCGCCACTTTGCTCAATTCCCTGCCCTGCGAGTCATCGAATTGGGGAGCAAGGCTACTCCCAGTTCATACTATTGCCAGAAATAGAACACCTGCTTTCCCGATGAAAACGGTAAGGGTGCAGACTTTATCCAGGTCCACTGGAACATGCCAAGACTCACTTGCACCAGAACATACTGGGACGTTGTATAGGTGCCCGCGAGGAATAGTCCGTTGTTGCAGGTTTCGGCTATCGCCCCAGAATAGTTGTACAAGGCGCCGAGACGCAGATTGGAGTTCGTCGAGTAAGAAAAGCTAATCCCCAAACCAGAGCCTTCTTGGGTCAACGTTCCGCTCACAGAATAATAGGTCTGGCCAGCCATTCCGCCCTGAGGAGCGGTTGATATGGTCCCGCCGAAGCTTCCACTGCTTGTGTTCACGTTGCGTATATTGAGGTAGAGAGGCGACTCTACGAGACCTTCGTCGTCTAGCTCGAGTGCAGCAAGACCGTTGCCGCCCAGTAATTCGTTCAGCGTCGTGGTCGTCAGCGGAGGAGGTATAGGGACGGCTGGTGGAAGGGTGGGACACCCGGCAAAAGCGACGTACGACATCATGCTCGATACCAATCCCATTGCCGTAATCGCCATATTTGATCTGTTCATTGAAGTTCTCCGTCGGGAAATGTGGGTAATGCATCGAATTCCGGTGGTGTGGTTTCCGCCGCCTCACTGGTACAGACGCAGTACGCCGCCGATTCCCGACATCGCTGCCACCGGTAACCCGCCATTGCAACCTCGTGTCATCACAAATGTCGTGTTGACAAAACCGGGGCGCGAAAAGCGCGGCGGATTTTGATGCTCGTGTCAGTGCAACAAGGGTCTCCTCTCGTCAATTTCACTCCTGCGCCAGCTGCTCGGCTGCGATCGGCTTTCAGGGCGCGCAATGTGCGTCAACGCGATCGTCATTGCTCAGTTGGGCAGCGCATCGCTGCTGCCTTCCTAAGTGGTGACGAGTCCCAAATGCGCACCGTATGTGCGCAGGGTTGCTTGTTGGGTTTTGTCGGTCATGGTGTTCACTTGTGAGTGACAAAAGCGTGCGCCCGGACGGGACCCGCGGGCAGTTTCGATTTCCTTATTCATACAGACGGACTTTCTCGCTTGCGCACGACCTTGACTCATTCGATCCGGCGACTCCGTGTCCAGCCCTCGGCGCATTGCGAAGTTTCGGCGGCTGCAGTCCAATAGAGAGGCCCATGCGGCGGAGAAGGCACCGTGCGGGATGTTCCGATGAGCCAGATCACGGGAGAGCGTAGATGGGGCTGTCGGCGATACAGATGGCCCGGATGAGCCGGTTGCTCGACGAGGCACTTCCGCTGGACAAAGGCGCGCGGAGCGTTTGGCTGAGTGAACTTGCGCCAGAAGATCAGGATCTTGAATCAGCGCTGCGACAGGCGCTGTTACCGCGGGACGGCCAAGGTAAAGGCCTCGACCTACTGGCCACGTTGCCTACAGTGCATATCCATAAGGGCGAGCGAAGCAGCTCCTTGAAGCCGGGCGACCGCGTCGGCCCGTATCGGCTTATGCGCGAACTCGGTGTCGGTGGCATGGCTGAAGTGTGGTTGGCGCAACGCGCCGACGGCGCATACAAGCGCGAGGTAGCCGTGAAGCTGCCGATGCTGGCGCGGTTGCGCAAGGATCTCGCGCCGCGTTTTGAGCGCGAGCGGGATATCTTAGCGGGCCTGGAGCATCCGAACATCGCCCGTTTGTACGATGCGGGCGTGACCTCCGAGGGCTCGCCCTACCTGACGATGGAGTATGTAGCAGGTGAGCCGCTGACCGCGTGGTGCGATGCGCATCGCCTGGCACTGAGCAAGCGGCTGAAGCTCTTTCTGCAGGTGCTTGACGCGATGCAATATGCACATGACCACCACGTCATTCATCGGGACTTGAAACCTTCCAACATCCTGGTGAACCAATCTGGGCAGGTGAGGCTGCTGGACTTCGGAATTGCCAAGCTGCTGTCCGAGGCAGACGAAGACCCGGCGCCCCAACTGACCCGCATGTATGGCCAGGCGTTGACCCCGGACTATGCGAGTCCGGAGCAGCTGCGGGGCGAAGCAGCCGCTGAGGCGAGCGACATCTATGCGCTGGGAATCGTGCTCTACGAGTTGCTCTGCGGGAGGCCTCCGTACCAGCTCGAGGCCGGAGCATCCCTCGCAGATCTTGGGCGGGCGGTCGCGGACACGCGGGTGCAGCGGCCCAGCGAGCAGGTTACGGACGAGTTTGCGACTCTCCGGGCCACGACGCGGAAAAAGCTTGCGCGACAGCTGCGCGGCGATCTGGATACGATTGTTCTCAAGGTGCTGCAGAGGCTTCCGC
>CAZDTG010000380.1:0-3276 GCA_964508005.1 uncultured Steroidobacteraceae bacterium | reverse complement strand
GTGAAATTCGCGGGCTATCGCTTCGGCAGCGAGCTCGCCAGCATGATTCGCAGCGCGGACGTACTGGTATTTCCGAGCCTCACCGACACATTTGGCCTCGCGATGATCGAGGCTCTGGCCTGCGGTGTACCGGTTGCCGCATTCCCGGTTCCCGGTCCGATCGATGTGATCGAGCAAGGTGTGACCGGCGTCCTTCACGAAGATCTCGCCGCCGCCGTACGCTCTGCCCTCAGTCTCGATCGCGGTGTCTGCGCGCAGCACGCCGCGGCTTTTACGTGGGACGCAGCGACGGCGCAATTTCTGGCGGGACTCGAGCCGATCCCGCAGGCTCTGCGAGCCACCCTGGCCGTCCGCCGTAGTTCCGTTATCATCGCGCGCATTCTCGCGCGCATGCAGGCGAGCGGAACCGGAGACGCCAACTGATGGAAACTGCGGATCTCAGCCACCACATCTCGCGTCGTTTCAACGAAGACCTCGAACGCGTCCGCAGTAAAGTGCTCGGCATGGGTGGCTTCGTCGAGCAGCAGCTCCACAAGGCGATTACGGCGCTCATCGAAGGCGACAGCACGCTCGGCGAATCCGTCGCCATGGACGACTACCAGGTCAACAACATGGAAGTCTCCATCGACGAGGAGTGCAGCCGCATCCTCGCGACGCGCGCTCCCGCCGCGGGCGATCTTCGCGTGATCGTCGCCATCATCAAGACAATCACCGACCTCGAGCGCATCGGCGACGAGGGCGAAAAGATCGGTTACATCGCTTCCCGTCTGGCGACGATGGAGCGCCCCGCGGACAAGTACCGCGAGATAAAGCACCTTGGCCGCGTGGTCTCCGAGATGGTGCACGACGCGCTCGATGCCTTTGCGCGCATGGACGTGGAGTCCGCGTTACGGGTGGCGAGGCAGGATCGCCTCGTCGACGAGGAATACGAGGCCATCCAACGCCAGAGCATCACCTTCATGATGGAGGATCCGCGCACGATCCGGCGCGCGCTGGACGTCATGTGGGTGGTGCGTGCGCTCGAGCGCATCGGCGACCACGCCAAGAACATAAGTGAGTACGTCATTTATATGGTCCACGGGAAGGACATCCGCCATACCTCCCTGGAAGACGTCGAGCGCGAGCTCGGACAGGGAACGAGCGCCCCCGGATACGTCAAAGACAGTTAATGCCGAACCGGCGGCAGTCCAGTACGATCCTGGCGTGCTCCACAATCGTCGATTGATCAATTTCGCGGGGTTCGGGGCGTGTGTCGCCCTTCTCGCCTATGCGCTGTACGCGCAGTACGAGCTCGGTCTCGAGCCTTGTCCCTTGTGCATCTTCCAGCGCATCGGGATTGCCGGGCTGGGAGTCGTCTTCCTGATCGCTGCGCTTCATCATCCGCGGGGTTGGGGAGCGCGCGTATACGCGGTGCTGATAGCCGCCGCCGCTCTGTCCGCGATCGGCGTAGCCGCTCGCCACGTCTACGTGCAGCATTTGCCGCCCGGCACGCTGCCGTCGTGCGGAGCGCCGCTGGAAGTCCTGCTGAAGTTCACCCCGGTGACCGAGGTCATCCGGAAGGTCCTCACCGGCAGTGGCGAATGCAGTGAGGTCACCTGGAGGTTTCTGGGCCTTGCCATGCCGACGTGGGTGTTGATCTGCGCGCTCATTCTGGGCGCCCTCGGCGTCACCGCGAACGGCACGGTCGCCCCCCGGGCTGCGGCGCGCACGCCCCTAAGCGTCCGTTAGCGGGTGTACAGCTCGCGCCACGCGTATGCCCATGATAGCGGCGTCGCTTTGACGCTGCCGAACGCCGGCATGCGGAAAGGGTCCTAAAGAGTACGCAATACAGCGCCCGGTTTCGGGTTTCTCATGCACCTTCTGTCGATTCCCTTATGGGTGATAACGGTGACGTTGATCACCGCCTGTTCCGTAGCTCCGCCCAAGTCTCCCCAAGAGCGTGAGGCGGACGAGGCCACTGCCGCGCGGGTTTATGCGGCCTTGAACGCGGACCCGATCTACTTCTATCGCCACGTGGACGTACAGGTCGATCATGGTGTTACCCGCTTGAGCGGATACATCTGGGACACAAACGCCCTCTATAAAGCCAAGCGGATTGCGGCCGGCGTACCTGGCGTGACTCGCGTGGTGAACCAAATGGAGCTCGAACGCGCAGGTTCACGAGGTGGCGGCCATTCAGGCAGCCGGTAGCCGCAAACATCGGGCCATGTGGGCGTGGCGCTCGCGTCAACCGCAGCGCCAACTCAGCGCCTACGCCAAGAGATTCCGCAGCACGTTGAAGTACATGCGATGAAGCGCGTCGATGTCGGCTACGCGCACACTCTCGTTGACCTTGTGGATGGACGCATTGGTCACGCCGAGCTCGACTACCTGCGCCCCGAGCGGGGCGATGAAGCGCCCATCGGAAGTACCGCCGCCCGTCGACAGCTTCGGCCGCGATCCGGTCACTTCCTCTATAGCGGCGCCGACCGCATTCGAGAGCGCGCCGGGAGGCGTATAGAACGGCTCGCCGGACACGTACCATTCGATCGAGTACCGCACCCGGTGTTTGCGCAGGATGCCTTCCACGATCTCCTTGAGAGCTTCCTGGGTCTGCACCGGCGAATAGCGCAGATTGAAGCGTGCCTTGAGCTCGCCCGGGATGACGTTCGGCGCACCGGTTCCGGCATTGAGATTCGAGACCTGGAAGCTCGTCGGCTGGAAATGCTCCGTGCCGTTATCCCACACGCGGCTCGTGAGCTCCGCGAGAGCAGGGGCCAGCGTATGCACGGGATTCTCCGCGAGCTGCGGATACGCCACGTGCCCTTGCACGCCATGGACCGTGAGCCGGCCGCTGAAGGATCCTCGACGGCCGACCTTGATGGTGTCGCCAATCGCGTCTTCGCTCGAAGGCTCACCCACCACGCACCAGTCGATGCGCTCACGCCTCCCCGCAAGCATCTCGGCCACGCGCTTGGTGCCGTCGACTGAAGGACCTTCCTCATCGCTCGTGATGAGGAACGCAATCGTACCCTTGTGCTGGGGATGGCTGCGGACGAACTCCTCGGTAGCCGTCACCATGGCCGCGAGCCCGCTCTTCATATCGGCCGCGCCCCGGCCGTACAGGATCCCCTCCCGGATGGTCGGGACGAAGGGGTCCGTCCGCCATTCCTCGAGGGGGCCGGTCGGCACCACATCCGTGTGACCGGCGAAGCAGAACACGGGGCCGCCGTGGCCGTGCGTCGCCCAGAAGTTCTCGACGTTGCCGAAGCGTAGGGGCTCTATCTTGAAGCCCAG
>CAZDTG010000379.1:0-3290 GCA_964508005.1 uncultured Steroidobacteraceae bacterium | reverse complement strand
CGGCCAGCCGCGTCTGATTCCCCACCGTGAGCACGTAGCCGATCGGCAACGAGCGATCGTTGAACAACAGGTTCAACGCGATCGTGCCGCTTTGGCAGATGAGCGCCACCCCGCGCTCGCGCCGCTCTCCGACCACCTGATCCGGCCACAGCGCCGCGCCATCGAAGAAGTTGATGAGCCCATAACAGTTGGGCCCGAAAAAAGGCAGCTCGCCGGCACTGGCCATGAGCTCCCGGGTCAACCGCTCGCCCCGCTCGGTCGCGGTTTCGGAGAATCCGGCAGCAAAACAGACGAAGCCGCCGGCCGCCCGCCGCACCAGCGCCGCGGCAATCTCGGGCACCTCCACGTTCGGGGCTGCGACGAAGGCAGCATCGGGCGATCCGGGCAACTCGTCGATCGACCGGAAGTAGGGCGTCTCAGGAGTGGAGGGCCGCTTGGGGTGCACGCGCCAAAGCTGCCCCGTGTAGCCGATAGCGCGCGAAGCATTGGCGACCGCGTCGGCCCAGGCCCCACCTACCAGCGCGATGCTGCGCGGGGCCAGTAGCCTCTTGATGGAAGATGACTCGATGTGCCTACCCCTCTCAGTCACATTCGGCGGCGGCGCAATTCCATGCGCCTGGACCCTGGCCCAACCTCGGGGGCGCCGGCAGTGGATGCGAGCAGGGCGTCGATAGCGCTGCTGACCTCAGGCGGAAACGCCGTAGTCGTCACATTCTCGCCCTGATGCACGTGCAGCATCATCATCTCGGCGCTGGCGGCCACCACGGCATCCGCCTCCCTCACGACATCGAACGCCGCGTGAATCCTCTTCTGGTCCGCGCCCAGCATCCGCACGTTGACGAGAACGACGTCGCTCTTCTTTACCTCGCGCAGGTAGTGGACATGCATCTCCACCGTATAAAGCGTATTGCGCGTGCGCTCGCGATACGCAGCATCCATGCCGAGCCGATCCATGAGCGCATCGCTCGCATAGCTCACGATCAACCCATAATAGGCATCCCGCAGATGCCCGTTATAGTCGATCCATTCGGGCGCCAGCGCGGTCCGGTAGATGAGCTCTGCCACGGCGGCGGCCGGTCAGCGGATCTTCAACCGCTCCCGCGCCTGCGCCGGAGTGAGGATGCGCGCTCCCATGGCCTCGATGATGGTGCGCGCCTTCTCCACCAGCTGCGCATTGCTCGCGTACACCCCGCGGCTCAAGTAGAGATTGTCCTCCAGTCCGACCCGCACGTTCCCGCCGACCATGACGGACTGCGCCACCCACGGCATCTGCATGCGTCCAATGCCAAAAGACGTCCACACCGCATCCGGCGGCAGTGTATTCACCATCGCCAGCAAGTGCCCGGTATCTGCCGGAACGCCGTAAGCGATGCCCATGCACAGCTGAATCAGGGCCGGGGAGGGGATGAGGTCCTCCTTGATCATCTGGCGCACGAACCAGAGGTTCCCCGTATCGAACACTTCCAGCTCCGGCTTCACACCGAGATCGCGCAGAATCGCCGCGCCCTTGCGCAGATAGTTGGGCGTCGACACATAAGCACGGTTGCCATCGCCGAAGTTGAGACTGCCGCAGTCGAGGGTCGCGATGTCAGGACGGTACAGCCCCTCGTTGCAAAGATCGATGACGTGCCGCATCCGGTCTTCCTGGCTCACGAAGTCCGTTCCCGGAGCGGGCGTGTCCTTCAGGCCGTTGTCGCCGACGCAGATATACCCGCCCATGCCGCAGGTGAGATTGACGATGACGTCGACCTTGCTCTCGCGAATCCGTTTCACGACCTCGCGGTAGTGGCGGGTCTCCATGCTGAAGGACCCGGTTTCCGGATCGCGCACGTGGATGTGAACGATGGCGGCACCGGCCTTGGCCGCCTCGATCGCCGTATTGGCGATCTGCTCGGGCGTGATCGCGCAGTGGGGGCTCTTGGTGACCTTGGTATCGTCGCCGGTGACCGCGCAGGTGATGATGACATCGGAATTCATGGGACGTCCCTCGCAAGCAGCCGCCCGCGGCGGGCGTTTAATATTATCGCGTCAATAATATAATGTGGCGGCCCGGGGCCGCAAGCCAGCGCTCGAAACGCCCGCCGCTGTGCGCGAGCACCGCCAGCGACGCGCGGCAGGTACGGCCGCCGAGCACCGGCGCCGGGGACGCAAATCATCGCCGCAGCGCGGCGAAGGATGCTACCTTCGCGCCCGCATGCCACCAGGCGAGACACCCGCGTCCGGAGCGCCCGCGCAGGCACCGGAGCTCCGCGCTGAAAAGCTGAATACCAAAGCCGCCGGCATCGTCGGTCTTGCTGTGCTGTGCAGCCGGGTCCTGGGCCTCGCCCGGGAGGTGATCTTTGCCACGCTCTTCGGCGGTGGGCGCCTCATGGACGCCTTCACCATGGCGTTCCGCATCCCGAATCTGCTGCGCGACCTGTTTGCGGAAGGGGCGCTCTCCACCGCGTTCGTCACGGTCTTCAGCAAGAAGACCGCTCTGGAGGGGGATGCGGCGGCCTGGCGGCTGGCCGACAAAGCAGCCACCCTCGCGATCGTCTTTCTCAGCGCCATCACCCTGGCGGGCATCGCATCCGCGCCGTGGCTCGTGTCGGTGCTGGCGCCGGGTTTCGAGGCAGACAAGGCGGCGCTCACCGTCACCCTGACGCGCATCATGTATCCGTTCATCCTGCTGGTGTCGCTCGCGGCACTGGTGATGGGGATGTTGAATGCGAAGAACGTATTCGGCGTGCCGGCGATGGCCTCGAGCTTCTTCAATCTGGGCTCGATCGTCGCAGGCGTGCTGCTCGGATGGTGGCTGGATCCGGGCTTCGGGCCGCAGGCCATCCTCGGTCTTGCGATGGGCACGCTCATCGGCGGCGGGCTGCAGCTGGTCGTGCAGCTGCCCTCGCTGCGCCGGCTGGGCTATGTGTTTCATCCGGACTTCCGCTGGCGCGATCCGGGTGTGAAGGCGATTCTGCGCCTGATGGGACCGTCGGTCGTCGCGGCGAGCACCACGCAGGTCAACGTTCTCGTCAACTCGGTGTTCGCGTCGGGGCTCGGCGACGGCCCCACGTTCTGGCTCACCGTTGCCTTTCGGCTCATGCAGCTTCCTCTGGGGATCTTCGGTGTCGCGCTCGGCACGGTCGCCTTGCCCCTGTTGGCGCGCATGGCGGCCACCGGCAACATAGTGGCGTTTCGCAGTGAGTTGGCCCGGGGCATGCGGCTCGCGTTCCTCATGACGATTCCCGCGACCATCGGCCTGATGGTGCTGGCCGAGCCGATCATCTCAGTGCTGTACCAACATGGAAGGT
>CAZDTG010000378.1:0-3297 GCA_964508005.1 uncultured Steroidobacteraceae bacterium | reverse complement strand
GAGGCGAACGCTTCCTCCAACCCGCGAAGTGCCTTCGGCGGCAACTCCTCGGTGCCGACCTCGACGAGAAAATCGTGTCGCTCCATCTTCATGCGGCCGCCTCATCACGTGCGGCCACGGGTTGACCTGCCTGTCGCAACAGCGGAAAGCCGAGCGCTTCCCGGCTGTCGTAGTAGACCTGCGCTACACCGCTCGCGAGGGTGCGCACGCGGAAAATATAACGCTGACGCTCCGTGACCGAGATCGCACGACGCGCATCCAGCAGATTGAATGTGTGCGAGGCCTTCAGCACCTGCTCGTAGGCAGGCAGGGCGAGCTTTGCGGCCAGCAGCTCCTTGCACTGCCTTTCGTGATCCTCGAAATGGCGCAGCAACGTCGCAACGTCGGCGTGCTCGAAGTTGTAAGCCGACTGCTCCACCTCGTTCTGATGGAATACGTCGCCGTAGGTCACGCGGCCCAACGGGCCGTCCGTCCACACGATGTCATAGATGCTTTCGACCCCCTGCAGGTACATCGCGAGCCGCTCGAGTCCATACGTGATCTCGCCGGTGACGGGCCGGCACTCACGGCCCCCAACCTGCTGGAAATAGGTGAACTGCGTGATCTCCATGCCGTTCAGCCATACCTCCCAGCCCAGGCCCCAGGCGCCAAGTGTCGGCGATTCCCAGTTGTCCTCCACGAAGCGCACGTCATGCACCAGGGGATCCAGGCCGAGCGCTCGCAGACTTCCGAGGTAAAGGTCGAGGATTTCCAGCGGCGAGGGCTTGATGACCACCTGGTACTGGTAATAGTGCTGCAGGCGGAACGGGTTCTCGCCATAGCGGCCGTCGGTCGGCCGGCGGGATGGTTGCACGTACGCGGCGCTCCACGGTTCCGGGCCGATGGAGCGCAGGAAAGTGGCGGTGTGAAAAGTACCCGCGCCGACTTCCATATCGTACGGCTGCAGGATCACACAGCCGCGCTCCGACCAGTAGCGCTGCAGGGCAAAAATCAGCTCCTGGAATGTTTGCGGCGCCGTGCCGATTTTCATGGGCCAAAAACTCGCGGTGAAGGACTTCGAGGGGAAGGGGATCCGACTGAAATGCGTCAGACAGGCTCCCCGGGGAACGGCTCAAAGCTCGTAATTATAGCGGCTTGCCCGGGCGCTGGTTTTCCGGGACACCGCGCGGCCCAGGCTCGCTCGGCACCGCGCAGGAGATACGAGGGTGCCCATCATTGATCCATCAGCCGCAGCTCGTAGACCTGGCTGATGCGCCCGCCATCCCAGACGTAACGCAAATGAGCTCCCTGGCGGCAATTCTGCACGAGTCGCGGACGATAAACCGCAAGGCACTGCCCACCAGGGTGGCGCACGCTGTCATAAACGACACCATTCGAGCCGGCGCGCTTCAGCGCGCGTGCGAGCTCTTGGGAGGCGGCGTAGCTGTCAGGGTCATAGATGTCCGGCATCTTGTCCCGCTTGCCGCGGATGTCGTGAAAGCTTGCGCGGACGTCGCAGAGGTAGCTCCGCATGTCGAGCTCCATGGCGCTCTGGCGTGTTGCGCGCAGGAAGACTTCACGGTGATAGCGCGTCTCCGCGATCGAGGTGTCGAGACTCGCCGCCGCATAAAAGGCGCCGAAGGTGTCGTCGGCAAAGCGGCTGCCGTCGGGATTGAGATGCGTGAACGCCGCCATGATGATCGAGGCGTTGGGGCCGAACACGCGGTCCTCGGGCGGGACGAGCTCGATCTCGCCCACCTCGTCGCGTAACCGTGGATTCGTGAGGGATTCGAGCCAATAGAGCGCCTCCCAGTCCTCCGCGCTCGCGACGCGCTCGAAGAGATGGACGGGCGGAAATCGGCTCGAGATGACTCGAAAGCACGGTTGCCAGCGCACCTCGCCGACGGCGAGGGCCGGGTGGGAGTTCGCCATGAGGAAACGCTCAGCCGCGCTGCGCGTCGAGGTACTGCCGCACGATGTATAGATCCGCGACATTGCCCGAGAGCATTCGCTCGAGCGCGGATCTCCCGCCGAACAGCGGTACATCGTTGGGTCGGCGGATCCACTCGTCTGCCGCCTGATTGTCCGGAAGCAGCAGCTGCAGGGCTTTGTAGATGCCGAGAAGGTAAGAGAGGCGCTCGAGAGTGTCCCGAGGGAGCTTCGGATCCACCTCCTTGCGCCACTTGAAGTAAGTCGATCGCGAGGTGATGCCGAGCAGCGTGAGCTGTTCCGGAACCGACAGGCGCCACAGCTCCGCGATCTTCGCGAACGCGCGTAAGCCCGCGCCCCCGGCGGCGCTTTCCTTCGCGCCCCCCTGTTTCGAATGCACCGAATGGACTGAAGTGCTCATGATAGGATCTCCTCCCGCAGTCCATATATAGACTATAGTCCGCCAGAAGTCTACAAGTGGACTATCCTGCACCGAAAGCAGGCGTCCCCAGGCCCGTGGAGGTCAAAAACGGCGCCTCCTTACGCCTTTTTATGGTGCAATCGCAGCCGGACCCCGCACCATATCTGTGCAACAAAGGCTCGCGGTGCGGCTAAGCATTTGATTTTCATGGCCCGCCAAATTGGCATAGGGCCTGCACTATCACCCCGCTCCGCCACGCCAAGGCCGGGCGTGGCAGTCAATGGGTCAAGCTGCACACGAGCGGTTCCAGGCTTTCGACAGGCGGGACCACCCTTTTCCGGAGAGCGATATGTCACCCACCGATGTCATCAAACTGATAAAAGAAAAAGAGGTCAAGTTCGCGGACTTGCGCTTCACCGATACGCGCGGCAAGGAGCAGCACGTCACCATCCCCGCGCGGCTCGTCGATGAGGAGTTCTTCGGCGACGGCAAAATGTTCGACGGCTCCTCCATCGCCGGTTGGAAGGGCATCAACGAGTCGGACATGATCCTCGCGCCCGATGCCGGCACGGCCGTCATCGATCCTTTCTTCGAGGAAACGACGGTCAACATCCGCTGCGACGTCATCGAGCCCACGACCATGCAGGGCTACGAGCGCGATCCGCGCTCCCTCGCCAAGCGTGCGGAAGCCTATCTGAAGTCGACCGGCATCGCCGATTACGCGCTGTTCGGACCCGAGAACGAGTTCTTCATTTTCGACAGCGTCGTTTACAACAACGACATGAACGGCTGCGGCTACCACATCGATTCCGTCCAGGGCGCCTGGAACTCCTCGAAGCAGTACGAGGCGGGCAACACGGGCCACCGTCCGGGCGTGAAGGGCGGCTACTTCCCGGTGCCGCCGGTCGATGCTTTCCAGGATATCCGCTCGGCGATGTGTCTCGCGCTCGAAGAGATGGGGCTGAAGG
>CAZDTG010000377.1:0-3300 GCA_964508005.1 uncultured Steroidobacteraceae bacterium | reverse complement strand
CACGCTGCCGCCATACAGGATCCGGGTGTCAGCCGCAATTCTAGCATCCCGAGCCGCTATCCGCGCACGGATGAACGCATGCACCTCCTGCGCCTGCTCCGGAGTCGCATTACGTCCGGTGCCGATCGCCCAGACCGGCTCGTACGCCACCACGCCCTGACCCAATACTTCGGGCCCGCAAAGCTCCAGCACCACGTCCAGCTGCCGCGAGATCACCTCTTGCGTACGGCTCGCCTCGCGATCCGACAGCTGCTCGCCGACGCACAGCACCGGAATCAGAGCTTTCGCATGCGCCGCCGCGAACTTGCGCGCGACGAGCTGATCGCTCTCGCGATAAATGAGCCGGCGCTCCGAGTGCCCGACGAGCACGTAGCGGCAACCGACATCCTTCAGCATCCCCGCGGAGACTTCGCCCGTGAAGGCGCCATGGGCCTCCGCACAGGTGTTCTGCGCCCCGAGGTCGACCGGGGAGTCACGCAACATCCGCCCCACTTCCTGGAGATACACGAATGGCGGACACACGACGCAATCGGCGGCCACATGGGCCGGATAACCGCCAACGATCTCTTCAATGAGCCGCGCGTTCTCGCCACGCGACCCGTGCATCTTCCAATTTCCCGCGACTATCGGGCGACGCATCAAACCGACCTCTCTCAAGGGTCCGGGTCCGGAGCCTGACTGGCCGGCTCCAAGGGCGCGCGATGATAGCGATGCGCCCACGCGGGTGCAATGAGCGTGTGGTGGCAGGCCGCGGCGGTGGGATCAGCCCGCGGCGGCGGCTTTCACAACCTCCGCGAGCTCGGTCGCGGCAGAGCGGGTGGCCTCTTCGCTCCGGCCCTCCACCATCACTCGAATCACGGGCTCGGTGCCGGAGGCGCGCAACACGACACGGCCGTCGCCGCCCATGCGCTTCTCAATGCCGCGTACCGCATCCTGTACGGCCGGGACGGAGGCGGGATCGAAGCGTTTCGCAACCTTCACGTTGAGCAGCACTTGCGGGAACTTCAACATGCCCGAGGCGAGCTCGGCGAGCGACAGTCCCGTCTTTTTCATGACAGCGAGCACCTGCAGGGCGCTGACGAGGCCGTCACCGGTGGTCGTTTTGTCGAGACAGATGATGTGTCCCGACGTCTCCCCGCCGAGGATGCCCCCCGTGTCCCGCAGCAAGCCCAGCACATAACGGTCGCCGACCGCCGCCCGTTGAAACTCGATCCGGCTCTGCCGTAACGCGACCTCGAGGCCGAGGTTGCTCATGACCGTGCCTACCACGGGACCGCGCAGGGTGCCGGCCTCTTTGTGGGCGCGCGCGATGATGTACAGCAACTGGTCGCCGTCAACCAGGCGGCCGAGATGGTCGACCATCACGAGACGGTCGCCGTCCCCATCGAGGGCGAGACCCACGTTGGCCCGGACACCGGGAACCGTGAGCTGCAGAAGGTCCGGCGCCATCGACCCGCAGCCGTCATTGATATTGCGGCCGTTCGGGGAGCAGCCGATCGGTACGATCTCGGCGCCGAGGTCGGCGAGCACACGCGGGGCCACCTTGTAGGCGGCACCGTTGGCGCAGTCGATGACGATCTTGAGGCCGCTGAGATCGGTGCCCGGCGGGAGCGTGGAAGCGCAGAAATCCTGGTACTGGGTGCGTGACTTGTCCACGCGGACGGCGCGACCCAGGCTGCGCGAGGTGCGCGTGACCGGCGGCTGCGCGAGCTCCTGCTCTATGCGGTCCTCGAGCTCGTCGGAAAGCTTTGCGCCGGTGGCGTCGAAGAATTTGATGCCGTTGTCGTCGTAGGGGTTGTGCGAGGCGCTGATCACGACGCCAAAATCGCACTCGAAGCGACGGGTCATGTAGGCAATGCCGGGCGTCGGCAGCGGTCCGATGAGCATGACGTGCACGCCGGCCGCCACGAATCCGGCCTCGAGGGCCGACTCGAACATATAACCCGACACTCGCGTGTCCTTGCCGATCAGTACCGTGCCGCCCTCGGGAGTCAGGACGCGCGCCACGGCGCTCGCAAGATTCAATGCGAAGTCGACGGTCATCGGCAACTCGCCGACCTGACCGCGGAGACCATCAGTACCGAAATACTTTCGACTCATTGAGCTCCTCCACAAGCAGCCATCCCTGGAGCGCTGGCCAGCCCGCCCATCCATGGGCGTGCGCTCCCCGCTTGCGCGGCTCGCCCATCAGTACCGAAATATTTACGTCCCATTCAACTCCCCTGCTTCAACCGCGCTACCCTCGTCATCGTACCGTCCCTGGAGCCGCGACCCGGCCCGCCATCCATGGCGGGCGTTCGCCGCTGTAGCGGCTCACCCGCTTGCGCGGCTCGCCCATCAGTACCGAAGTATTTACGTCCCACTTCTTTTCATCTCCCAATCACTGCGGCAACCATTCTTAGTGCATCGACCGTCGCCGCGACATCGTGCGCGCGGACGATCCGCGCGCCATTCATCGCCGAGATGACCGCCAGCGCGACACTCCCGTGGACACGCTCCCCGGTGGCTCGGCCGGTGAGTGTGCCGACAATCGCTTTGCGCGACAATCCGACCAACACCGGCCCGAGTGCCGTGAGCTCGCGGAGGTGTCGCAGCAGCTCGAGATTGTGCTCCAGCGTCTTGCCGAAACCGAAACCCGGATCGATTACGATACGGTCGGATGACATCCCCGCGGCGCGGCAAGTCTGCACGCGTTCTGCCAGGAATGCCCCGACTTCCTTCACGACATCAACATAACGGGGCGCCCGTTGCATGGTGGGGGGATCGCCCTGCATGTGCATGAGACAGACCGCGGCGCCGCCGGCTGCAGCCGCGTCGAGCGCTCCCGGCTCTCTGAGCGCTCTCACATCGTTGATGAGTCCGGCGCCGGCGGCGACGACCTCGCGAATGACTTCGGGCTTGCTCGTGTCGACCGAGATGACGGCCTGCGTAGCCTGACTCAGGCCCTGCACGACCGGCAGGACGCGGCGGAGCTCCTCGTCAGCAGGAATGGGAGCCGCGCCCGGACGGGTGGATTCGCCGCCGATATCGATAATGGCGGCCCCTTCCGCCGCCAGCCGCAAACCGTGCTCGACCGCAGCCTCGGCTGCCAGAAAGCGGCCGCCGTCGGAGAAGGAGTCCGGAGTGACATTGAGCACGCCCATGACGACGGGGTGTGAGAGATCGAGGGTTTTGGGGCCGCAGCGAAGGGTGG
This sequence comes from uncultured Steroidobacteraceae bacterium, assembly GCA_964508005.1. Classification (GTDB taxonomy): domain Bacteria; phylum Pseudomonadota; class Gammaproteobacteria; order Steroidobacterales; family Steroidobacteraceae; genus 13-2-20CM-66-19. The sequence goes on along the minus strand of CAZDTG010000377.1, from coordinate 107 downwards.
TCATTGAGGTTGTCGCAAGGGGCGAGGCCCGAAGGGCCGAGCGCCGGCCATGGATGGCCGGCCGGGTTACGGCTCCAGGGATGGTACAGTGTCCCGGCAACTGCGAA
>CAZDTG010000376.1:0-3302 GCA_964508005.1 uncultured Steroidobacteraceae bacterium | reverse complement strand
TGGCGATGGAAGAATGTGCCACGCCCGCTGTCCTGGCCGGAGATGCGGACCGAAAAGCCGTTCTCGATCAGCGCCGCGTAAGCGAGCGTCTCGGCGCAGCCCCAGTCGAGCGGCAGCTCGCCCGCCAGCATCTTCTTGCGGTTGGCGATGACCTGGGCCACGCGCGGGTGGAGGTTGAAGCCGGCCGGATAGCTGACGATACGCTCGCCGAGCGACCGCAAGCGCCGCATCTCGACGCCCGTTTGCACGCGCTCGGTCCAGTCGGTCTGGGAGTAGGTGCTCCAGTCGACCGTGAACTTGTTCCCGATCATGCCGAGGGAGGCGCGCGCCTGCGGGCGCCCCTGGTCGAGACCGTCGCGGTATTGCTCGACCATTGTCGCGGCTTCGCTCTCGGACAGCACACCTTCGGCGATGAGCTTGTCCGCGTAGATCTTGCGCGCCGTCGGATGTTGCCGGATGACCCGATACATGCCGGGCTGCGTCGCGGCCGGCTCGTCGGCCTCGTTGTGGCCGTGGCGGCGGTAGCATACGAGGTCGATGACGACGTCCTTGTGGAAACGCATGCGGTAGCTGAGCGCGAGGCGCGTAACAAACACGACAGCTTCCGGATCGTCGGCGTTCACGTGGAAGATCGGTGCCTCGAGCATCTTCGCCACGTCGCTGCAATAGATCGTCGAGCGCGCGTCGCGCGGCTCCGAGGTGGTGAACCCGACCTGGTTGTTGACGATGACGTGAACCGTTCCGCCGGTGTAATAGCCCCGCGCCTGCGAGAGCTGCAGAGTCTCCATGACCACACCCTGTCCCGCGAACGAGGCATCGCCATGCACGAGCAGCGGCAGCACGTGCTCGCCGAGCTCGTCACCCCTGCGCTCCTGACGCGCGCGGACCGACCCTTCCACCACCGGATCCACCACTTCGAGGTGCGACGGATTGAAGGCTAGCGCGGTGTGGACATTGCGGCTGGCGGTCCGCAGATCGGCCGAGAAGCCCTTGTGGTACTTCACATCACCCGAGCCCTTGAGATGACTCAGGTCGTATTTCCCCTCGAATTCGGAGAACAGCACCGAAGGCGACTTGCCCAGCAGGTTCACCAACACGTTGAGGCGGCCGCGGTGGGCCATGCCGATCACGACCTCCTCGATGGCCGCCGCGCCGCTTTGTTGTATGAGATCGTCCAGCAGCGGCATGAGCGAGTCGCCGCCCTCGAGCGAGAAACGCTTCTGCCCGACGTACTTCGTGTGGAGGTAGCGCTCGAGACCCTCCGCAGCCGTGAGCTGCCACAGGATGTTACGACGCTCCTGGACACTGAAGCGATGCTGCAGGCGGCCGGACTGGAACTGGTCCTGCAGCCACAGGCGTTCCTCGGAATCCGACACGTGCGCGAATTCGGCGCCGATGGGCCCGCCATAGATGTATTCGAGCTGCGCCAGGATCTCGCGCAGCTTCATGCGCTTCGGCACCGCATCGGTGCGGCTGCCGGTGAAGAATTCGGTATCGTGATCGGCCGCCGAGAGCCCGAAGTACTCGAGGTCGAGCACCCGCGGGCGTGGGCGCTGCATGAGCCCGAGCGGGTCGAGTTGCGCGATGAGGTGCCCGCGATTGGTCCAGATCTGGATCAGACGCGAGACCGCGGCCTGTTTGGAGCTCGCCGCGCCGCTCGTATCCGGCGGCGGCTGTGCCGCGGCAGTGCGCGGCTGCTGCGCTCGTGCCGCGATACCCGCCTGCACAGGACCGTGCGGCTGCTCGCCCGGCGCCGCCGGGGCGAGACGCTCGAAATAGCTGCGCCAACGCTCCTCTACACTCGCGGGATCGCGGAGATACTGCTCGTAGAGGGCGTCGAGAAAATCGGCGTTGCCGCCGTGGAGGGGTGTCGGTTCAAGCATGCTGGAGAGGCGAACTGCGAAGCGCTAGTTTAACGGAATCGGGGTCTGCGAGGAACCGCGCTCGACCTGCCGGGGGCGCGTAGAGTGGGCACGCAGCCGGAGCGTTGCCGTGATCGGGATACGACTTGCTGAGCATATGGGGTGTTACCGAGCCCAGGACGCCTGGCGCTGGCCCAAGACGCCGGCTTCATGAAAGCGAGTTCAGGAAGGCAGCGTCTCCTGCAGCAGTCGGAATTCGTAGACCAGCAGCACGCCATAGCCCAGCAGCACCGTATAAAGCAGCAGACTGACGCGGACTCGCCCGAACGCTCTCATCCGCGCCAGGAGTGTCAGCAGCACGACGCCGCCCGCGGTCAGTCCGATCTTCACCAACGCGAACGCCAGCGCCGAACCGCCCACCAGCGGCGCCATCAAGGGATTCACTTCATAGGCGCCATGATCGATGAGCGTCAGCGTCAGAAACGCATCCAGACACGAGAACAGCACGATGAGCATCGCCACCGCGAGCCACTGCGAGTCGTGCCAGTCGACGTCCGCGAGACTCATCCGGCCTTCCCGGCGCGGTCCGCGACGGCGCGGATTGAAACTCCCGTAAAGCAATGCCCTCACCGGATGTTTACGGCGATCGGGCCCCCGACGACGCTCGAGCGTGTCGCCCGCCGCTGCCTGGCCTCTGGACTCTATGGTCATTGGTTTTACTTTTTTCCGGTCATGGGGCTCGCCTCGCACCCAATTGTAGCGGTGCAGCTCGGGCGGAGGCGCCAACCAGAGCGTGACGGCCATCACATTCCACAGGGCATCCACCCGGAGCGTTGCCGCGGGCTCGACTCACGGTGTTATGCAAAGCCAACGGAACCGGCGCCGTAACCCGTCGTTTTCACGCTCAGGAGGTACGTTCATGACACCTGTCATTGTGGCGCTTTATGACGATTACGGAACTGCCGACCGTGTCAGAACGCAACTGGTGGCCGACGGTTTCCCCACCGACCGCGTGGAGGTGACCTCACGTCAGGAAGCGCGGCAGGCGGAGCCGCAACCCGGTGATCACTTCGCGGAGCGCGTGGCGAACTACTTCCACACCATCTTCGATCAGCGGGACGAACAGGCGCAGGCGCAAGACTTCACCAACAGAGTGGTCAAGGGCAACGCCGCAGTCACCGTGCACCCGCGCGCGGAGGACGAGATCACGAGCGCGCGCAGGATTCTCGGCCAGAATAGCCCCCTGAGGCTCGAAGCGTTGCTGTCCTGACAGCACTCGACCCGGGCGCATGGGCCGCGGCGCGCACGGCCTCACATGGCGTTCCCGTTTCTCGCTCCGGTCCCCCAGCTGGCGCTGAAGGTCCGATGGGTTACCCTCTGTTCGACTTCTTCTCGCGCTTGGCGGCGCGCTTTTCCTCCAAAGTCTTGGCGGGCTTCTTC
>CAZDTG010000375.1:0-3302 GCA_964508005.1 uncultured Steroidobacteraceae bacterium | reverse complement strand
GGACGATGCCGTTATCATACGCGGCCCTTTTGTGGGCCGCGCATTCTGCAGCCCCTGCCGCGAGAAAGAAATGGCCAGTTACACCACCAGCGAGATTCGCTCGGGCATGAAGCTCCTGCTCGATGCCGAGCCCTACGCCGTGATCGAGAACGAGTTCGTCAAGCCCGGCAAGGGGCAGGCGTTCAATCGCATCAAGATCCGCAATCTCAGGACCGGCCGCACCATCGAGCGCACCTTCCGCTCGGGTGAGTCGCTCGAGGCGGCGGACGTCGTCGACATGGAAATGCAGTACCTGTACCAGGAAGGGGAATTCTGGCATTTCATGGTGCCCGACAACTTCGAGCAGTACACCGCCGGCAAGGCTGCCGTTGGCGACAACGCGCAGTGGCTGAAAGACGGCATCGTCTGCATCGTGACGCTCTGGAACGGCGAGCCGCTGGTTGTCATGCCGCCTGCTCACATCGATCTGAAGGTGATCGAGACCGATCCCGGGCTGCGCGGCGACACCGCGACGGGCGGTCAGAAGCCCGCCAAGCTGGAAACCGGCGCCGTAGTGCGCGTCCCGCTGTTCATCAACGAAGGTGAGATCCTTCGCATCGATACGCGTACCGGAGAGTACGTCTCGCGCGCGAAGCAGTGAGGCTCAACGGGTGAGAGGTGGAGCGGCAGCGCGGCGAGCACGCACAAACCCATCGCCCGCGTAGATCAACAGCGCCAGCCAGATGAGCGCGAAGCCGAGGGCGCGCGCGCCGGCGAACGGCTCATGATAGAAAAAGATCCCGCATAGCAGCTGCAGGCTGGGCGCGATATACAAAAGCAGTCCTACCGTCGAGTACGCAAGGCGGCGTGCGCCGAACGCAAAGAGAAACAACGGTACGGCTGTGATCGGCCCGGAACCGACGAGCAACGCGTCGACGCCCGGGCTCGAATGACCGAGCGCACCGCTGCCGGTCCCTTCACACCACAGCAGGTAGCCTGACGCCAACGGCATCAGCACCAGCGTCTCCACGGCGAGCCCGTGCAGCGCTTCGACCTGGACCAATTTTCGAATGAGGCCGTAGGTAGAAAAGCTCGCCGCCAGAGTGAGCGCTATCCACGGGACCGAGCCGGTCGCCACGCTGAGGTACACCACCGCAACCGCTGCAATGCCGACCGCCGTCCACTGCGCCACATTCAAGCGCTCGCGCAGGACCACTACACCCAACAGCACGTTGGCGAGCGGATTGATGAAGTATCCCAGGCTCGCCTCGATGACGTGTCCGTGCCCTACACCCCACACATAGCCCAGCCAGTTGACGCTGATCAGCAGCGCCGAAGCGGTGAGCCGGCCGAGGATCGCCGGATCCGTGAGCGGCTTACGCAGCTTCCCGAGCTCGCCACTCGCGAGCAACCAGGCGAGGATGAACACACACGCCCAGCCTATGCGGTGGGCGATGATTTGCAGCGACGGAACGTCGTGCAGAGGCTTCAGATACAGCGGAAAAGCGCCCCAGATCACAGCCGCGGCGACAGCGGCCGGCAGACCTCGAGCTGATGATGCGGACCGCGCACTCGCGGCGGGCTTGCCGCTGGCGGAGGTGGCGTCGACGATTCCCGCCGCCGCGGCGTGGCCGCTGGCAGCGGTGGAGGTGCATTGCGGCATGTGTTATGCGATGTCCCCGGGGCGAATGCTCTCGAGGAAAAGGGCCGCCAGCCGCTCCAACCCACGCGCGTCGCCTTGATCGAAGCGCGCGGGACGTGGACTGTCGACGTCCAATACGCCTAGCAGCATGCGGCCCGCAATGAGCGGTACCACGATCTCCGCCCGCGAAGCGGCGTCACAGGCGATATGGCCGGGGAAGGCGTGGACGTCCGGCACGATGATCGTCTTTCGCTCGACCGCGGCGGTACCGCACACGCCCGTGCCGAGCGCGATGCGCACGCACGCGGGCTTGCCCTGGAAGGGCCCCACGACCAGCTCATCGCGCTGCAAAAAGTAGAACCCCGCCCAGTTGAGATCGGGCAACGCATCGAAAATCAAGGCCGCCGTGTTTGCCGCGTTGGCGACGAAATCGCTTTCGCCGCCCAGCAGCCCGCGCAGCTCCTCGGCCAGATGCGCGTAGTCGCCGGCCTGGTCGCGGAAGTCATAGCGTTTTCCGGTAAAGCTCATCGCGTGCCTCGAACCTCCTGCGCGGCGGGCCGTCACTCCAGGCGCCGCGCAGCGAAGCGGCATTTTCACCGAACCACAGCGCAGGCGCCTCTCTCTTTCGACGGGCGCCAAACCGTCAGAAGGCGAGCCCGAGACCCAGGTCGAAGCGGGTGAAATCGCTATTGATGAGGAAGTGCTGATAGTCGAGCTTCAAAACCACGTGCGGCGTGACATAGAAGCTCGTTCCGACCGTCCAGATGCGATCCTCGTTGCGAGGCCACCGGCCGTAGTCGCCCGGGGCTGCCGTGAGGGGAATGGAGCCCGTGGGGATCGCCGGACCGGGGATCCCCTCGTAGCTCGCACCCATGTTGTAAACCTCCCAGCGGGCAAAGGGCGACAGGCGATAATCGCCGTGTTGCCACACATCGTAGGCGCCCTGGAAGAAGTACCCGTAAAAGGACGAAGGAATCGGATTGCGGGCGCCGGGATTCGCCGCGTTGATTGACGCCAGGTTGCTGATGGAGCCGCGCGCGTATAGCGCGGTGAGATCGAGCTTCGACGGTGTCCAGCGCACATGGCCTTCCCACAGGGTCACGCGCTGGCTGCCAGCCATCGCCGCCGCAACGGGCGCAGCCTTGCCGGTGAAGATGGCGCCGCCCAGCGTCAGTCCAGGCGCTCCGAAATAACTGAGCGCCGCGTATTGCGACAGGTTGTGGGCCTTCGCGAGCGCCAGCTCCTGGTGAGTTGCCTGGAGAGGCGCCACCCTGTTGTCCTCGAGCTCCAACGCGGTGGTGTACTGCGGAAACGCGGGCGTGAGATTCCACTTCGACAGGTCGACGCCGGTGGTAACCCCGACGTTCCAGCCGAAGCCGGAGCGGGTGTCGCCGTGGAAGTTGAATCCGCCTTCGCGCCAGGTGCTCGGAATGATGAGCGTCTCGACGAAGTTGCGCTGCACGCCGTAGAAATTCGTCGGCTCGTGGTGCTCGTTGAGGAACCCGAACGGCATGAGGAACAGGCCGCCGCGCACGGCGACCGCATCGCCGAGCTGCCTGTCGACATAGAACTGCTCGACTTCGAACTCGCCCGGATCGCTCGAGGAGCTCACCGCGTGCTCGAGCTCGTACTCGGAGTTGAATTCCGTGCGGCTGTCGAAGGAGTAGCCGATGCCGAACAC
>CAZDTG010000374.1:0-3307 GCA_964508005.1 uncultured Steroidobacteraceae bacterium | reverse complement strand
GCAGCAGGCGATGATGGTGCGGCGCTTCTTCCTCGACGAGACCGCCAGCCACGCGACACCGGTGACCACCACGACGGAGTGAGGTCGCGCCCCCCCCCCGGGAGCGCCGCCTCGAGTCGAGCTCCGGCGCAAACCACCTCAAGTTGCCCAGGGTCCCTGCCGATAGCGGGTCATGAGCCCATTGCAGGCTCGGGGAGTCCCCATGACATTGGCTGTCGAGTCCCGTGCATCGGTCACCAACAGCGCCGCTTCTTCCAGCAGGGGGCGGGGCACCGTGACCCGGATGCTGATGGACGGGGCGCTCGAGCGGATCGAGGCGGCCCGCGGACAGGGCGAGGCGGCGCGGATGCGGCGGCTGCTGCAGTCCGCGGTCGCAATCCTTGGCGAGCTGCGGACCGGACTCGACCTGTGCCGCGGAGGAGCCATCGCGGCGGGCCTCGATGACCTGTACGATTATATGTGCCGGCGGCTCGGGGCCGCCGTTGCTCAGGACGGAATTGCGTCACTCGATGAAGTGTCGCACCTGCTGGAAGCGCTTCGTGCCGCCTGGCCATTCATGCCGGCGGAGGTGCGCACAGTCTCGAGGAATTAGCACGGGGCGCCTCGGGCGTCGCACGGAGATTCGAATGTTCGACGGCGCCGATACAGTCGTTCTATACGAAGAGCTGGCCTTCCAGGACGTGTTACCCGTCGTGTGGCGCCAGATGCCCAACCCCGCGGACCGCGACATGGCCGCGGGCTTCTCCGAGCGCAACCTGCAGGTGCTGCAGGCCTGGGATGCCATGGACGAGCACAGCGCGGTGGACAAGCCCGATGAGAGCGCGCCGTACGCCGCGGACATCATGCGCCTGGACCTCAAGATCAACCTGCTGCTCGACATGGTGGGGCAAATCCTTGCCGCCAACCGGCCGCGGCCGCCCGCGGTTGCCGTTCGCTTCAACGCGCTCGGCGGCATGTGGCGCGGCACGGCCCCGCTTCCCGAGGCCGGTGAGCAGGGTGTAGCTGAAATCTATCTTCACGATTGTCTCGCGCAGCCGCTGCGATTGCCCGGGCGCGTGACGAACGTCACACCCGACGGTCACGTCAAGGTGCGGTTTGCTCCAGTCGGAGAGGCAGTAGCCGATCTCATCGAGAAGCTCGCCTTCCGCCGCCACCGGCGTCAAATTGCCGGGAGCCGCCAACCGCGGCGTGGACAGAGTTAAGAGTACCGCGGCGTACGAACGCCGCTGCATGCCGGCGACGCATGGATGTGGCAGCGGGTGTGAATGCCATCACGCGCGGATTGTCGCGCATGCGGTCCAAGTCGGATGCGCTTCACAGCTTTTACTGTCCCCAATGAGCAACATACCAACCGTGAGCGGGGCCTGCACTCGGACACGGGCCCGTTTGACATCTCGAGAAGAAAAAAGCGTTGGACAGGGCTGGAGACTAAATGGCGGCGGCGGTGGAATCATTTTCGGCGTCCGGGCTGAACGGAAGCGCAACTAGAACGAGCAACACGGGCGTCGTCACTGCCATCACGGCGGCGGTCCGTCTGCCGACCGGCACGTCCACAGCCATCCGCGATGTCATCGCCCTGATCCGTCAGGTCGCGGCGTTCGACTCGACGGCCCTCGTGCTCGGCGAGTCCGGCACCGGCAAGGAGGTCGTCGCCCGCGCCATCCATGATTTGAGCCCGCGGCGCGGCCGTCCGTTCGTGGCCGTGAACTGCGGCGCGATTCCCGCCGAGCTGCTCGAATCCGAGCTGTTCGGCCACGAGAAGGGCTCTTTCACGGGCGCCATCGCCGCCCGCAAGGGCCGCTTCGAGATTGCCGAAGGCGGCACCCTGTTCCTCGATGAGATCGGGGACATGAGCCCCTCGATGCAGGTGAAGCTGCTGCGCGTGCTGCAGGAGCGAGTCTTCGAGCGCGTCGGCAACCACACGCCGATCCGTTGCAACGTGCGCATCATCGCCGCCACCCATCGTAACCTCGAGGATTCGATCGCGCGCGGCACGTTCCGCGAAGATCTCTTTCATCGCGTCAACGTGTTCCCCATCGAGATGCCGCCCCTGCGCGCGCGCAGCGAGGACATCCCGCTGCTCGTACGCGACTTCGTCGCACACAACGCCGCGGAAGGCCGCGGTCGTCTGCAACTGTCGCAGCGCGCGCTCGCAGCCCTCGCCCTCCATCCGTGGAGCGGCAACGTCCGCGAGCTCAGCAACCTCGTCGAGAGACTCTCCATAGTCTGCAGCAATCGCGTGGTCGAAGTTCGCGACCTCCCGCCGAAATACCGGCCACCGGATGACTGGACGCTCGAGATCAAGGCGCTCGACAGCTCGCTGTGCGTGTCGGCCCTCGATGACCCATCGCAAGCGGTCGCCGTCGAGGATCAAGTGCCGCTCAGCGACGAAGCCGCTCTCACGGTGTTGGAATCGGAGGCCTTCGAGCCGCAACCGCTCGAGCCCGACGGCCTTGCCCCGACCACCCTGCAGGCGGCTACCCCGGATCCCTTCGAGGCCGTCACGATCCTGCCGCAGGGTGGGCTCGACCTGCGCGCCCATCTGCTCGCCATCGAGCGCCAGCTCGTCGAGCAGGCGCTCGAGCGCTCGAAGGGCACGGTCGCGCATGCGGCCCGTCTCCTCAACCTGCGGCGCACGACGCTCGTCGAGAAGCTCCGCAAGCTGGGCATCGCCGACGTCGAAGAGCCCGTCTGACCCCCCGGGCCGTGACGGAAGATTGACGCTCGCGCGGCCGTTCGTTGCCGCGCATGTGACTCCTCTCACGCTTTGCGGCCGATTCCAACCCGGCACGCCTTTTGCACCCTCTCCTGCGCAGGTAGTACCCCAACGCCGGGGAGGTCCAATGACTGATGACGTTACCGACAAAACAACCGCCGCGGTCTGCGCGACTCGCGTGGAGCCGGAGCCTGTTGCCTACGCGCCCAGCTCGCTGCGCCTCATCGAGCTCGCCCGGCGTGTCGCGGCAAGCGATTGCACGGTGTTGATCGTCGGTGAGTCCGGCACGGGCAAGGAAGTCCTCGCCCGCTTCATCCACCGCAGCTCGCCGCGCGCCGCACAGCCGTTCGTGGCAGTGAATTGCGCGGCGATTCCCGAAAACATGCTCGAAGCCATGCTGTTCGGCTACGAGCGCGGCAGCTTCACCGGCGCGCAAGCCGCGCACGCGGGCAAGTTCGAGCAGGCGCAGGGCGGCACCTTGCTGCTCGATGAGATCACGGAGATGCCGCTCGCGTTGCAAGCGAAACTGCTGCGCGTCCTGCAGGAGCGCGAAGTCGAGCGCATCGGCAGCCGCACCCCGATCGCACTCGA
>CAZDTG010000373.1:0-3310 GCA_964508005.1 uncultured Steroidobacteraceae bacterium | reverse complement strand
GCCTACGGCAAGGGCGGCTTCAGCGAGCTCGTTCTGCAGGGCAAGCACGAATTCGTCGAGCGCTACAACTTCAGCTCGCCGTTCTGGAGCAGCCGCGGCCGCGCGCAGTATCCGAAGGTCGTGCAGCAGCTGCAGATCAATCTCAAGGACGTGGCGACGTACTTCCACGCCACCGCGCAGAAGACCAAGCGCGTCGAGGACTACCAGGAGGCCTCGCACTGGTATCGCGATTACCTCAAGTCGTTTCCGGACGATCCCGATTCCGCCGCGACCAATTACCTGCTCGCCGAGACGCTCTTCGAGAGCCATCAGTACGCGGAGGCGGCCGGCGAGTACGAGCGTACGGCGTACGGCTATCCGAAGAACGCCAAGTCGGCGACCGCCGCCTACGCGGCGCTCGTCTCGTACCAGAAAGGCGAGGAGGGTCTCGCCGACAGCGCGAAGGTCGAATGGCACAAACGGGCCACCGATGCAGGCATCAAGTTCGCGCAGACTTTTCCGGAGCATCCCGACAGCGCCGGCGTGTTGACGCGCGCCGCCGAGGACATTTACGCCGCGAAGGATCTGCCGCGCGCCATCACCGTGGCGCAGTCGATTCTGGCGCGGCAGCCGCCGGTCGACGCGGCGAAGCAGCGCATCGCCTGGACGATCATCGCGCGCTCGCACTACAACCAGAACGAATTCGACAAGGCGGAGCCCGCTTTCGTGAAGGCGCGCGAGCTGGCCGGCACGGACGAGAAGTTGCGCACGGATCTCACCGAAGGTCTCGCGGCGAGCGTCTACAAGCAGGGCGAGGCCAAGCAGCAGTCCGGCGACTCCGCGGGGGCGGTGGAAGACTATCTGCGGGTGGCGCGCGTCGCTCCGGATTCGACGATCCGCGCCACCGCAATGTACGACGCCGCCGCGCAGCTCATCGTCCTCAAACAGTGGGATCGGGCCATCACCGTGCTCGAGGATTACCGGCGCGAGTTCCCGAAGAACGAGCACGGCGCGGATATCACGAAGAAGCTGGCCGTAGCGTACGCGGAGGCCGGGCGTCCGGGAGAGGCGGCCGGCGAGTTCGAGAAGATCGCGACGAGTCCGGGCGAGCAGCGCGCGGTGCAGCGCGAAGCCTTGCTGCAGTCGGCTGACTTGTACGCAAAAGCGAACAACGTGCCCAAGGCGGTTGCGATGCTCGAGAAGTTCGTCGCCTCCAACCCGGCGCCGGTGGTTGACGCCGAGGAGGCCCGGCAGCGTCTCGCGGACTACGCCGCGAAGACGGGCGATACCAACAGGCGGGATTACTGGTATCGCGAGATCATCAAGGTCGACAGCCAGGCGGGGGCGCAGCGGACGGAGCGTACGCATTACCTCGCCGCGAAGGCGCAGCTCGCGCTCGCGCAGCCGGCCCGTGAGCAGTTCCGCGCCGTGCGTCTCACGGCGCCCTTGAAGAAGAGTCTCGCCGCCAAGCGCAAGGCGCTCGAGGCGGCCATGGACGGGTACAAGAAAGCCGCCGAATACCAGGTCGCGGAGGTCACCACCGCCTCGACCTACGAGATGGCGGAGCTCTATCGCACGCTCGCCAAGGACGTGATGGCCTCGGAGCGGCCGAAGAATCTGAAGGGCGACGAGCTCGAGGAATATAACTCGCTGCTCGAGGAGCAGGTGTTTCCCTTCGAGGAGCAGGCCATCAAGGCGCACGAGCTGAACACGGCGCGGGCGAAGGACGGTGTGTATGACGAGTGGGTGCGCAAGAGCTTCCAGGCGCTGGCCGAGCTCAAGCCTGCCCGCTACGGCAAGTCGGAGTTGACGCAGGATGTGGTCACGAGTCTCAACTGACAGCGCCGGGCGTGACGCCTCGACGCTCTGCCGTGCGGGCGGCGGGACGGCGCGTGTACGGTTGGCTTTGGAGCCGGCCGTGGTGCTCGCGATCGCGGCGATGTCGTTGGTTGCATGCGAGTCCGCGCCCACCAGGCCGGAGCCAGCCGCCCCGCCGGCATCCGCTGCCGGCGCCGCGCAGTCGGGCTCGAATGCGAGCGCGGCTCCCAACAGCGTGCCTGTCACGCCGCGGGGCAAGGCCGACTTCGATCGTGCCGTCGGCTTCATGCGTGCCGGCAATACCACGGAGGCGGAGCTCGAATTCAAACAGGTTGCGCTGCAGTTTCCGCAGCTCTCGGCGCCTTACGTGAACCTCGGCATCCTCTACCGCAAAACCGGCCGGCTCGACCAATCGGAGGAGGCGCTCAAGACCGCGGTCGAGCGCAATGACGGCAGCGCCGTCGCCTGGACCGAATTGGGCGCCACCCAGAGACTGCGCGGCGAGTTCCCGAATGCGGCGGCCTCGTACGAAAAGGCGATCGCGGCGGATCCCAACTTTGCGCCGGCCTATCGGAACCTCGGAGTGGTCTCGGACCTCTATCTGGGTGATCCCGAGCGCGCCCTCACGGCGTTCGAGCGCTACAAGGAGCTGACGGGCGAGGAGAAGCCGGTCAGCGGGTGGATTGCGGAGCTGCGGCAACGAACGGGTAAGCCGCCATTGAAGCGCCCGTCAGCGGCGCCGGCCTCCGGCTCGGACGCGGTGCCTGGCGCAGCGGCCCCTGGAGCTGGGCCGCCGGCAGCACCCCAGGCAGCCCCAGGCGCCTCGGAGTCCCGGGAACCCGCGGAGCCGCGGGGCGGCCAACCGCCGGCCGCTGCCGCTCCTCCGCCGCACGCGGGAGACTGACAATGTGCATTGTGACTTCGCGCAACTCGACTCTTTCGCGGGCCGCTGTCGTTGCCGCCGCAAGGCAACAATGCGCCGGGGCGCGCAGATCGACCCGGTGGCGCTCCAACCGGTGGCGGGCCGTCGGGTATGTACGGTGGGTTGCAATCGGCCTGTTGGTTGCCACCCCTTGCTCATGGGCGCAGCAGGGCCCGCCGCCGCCCGGTCCGGCGCATGACGCGCCTCGCCCGGATGAGCTCGAGCCGGGTGTGAATACTTCGGTAACACCGGCGCCTGCGGGGTCAGCACCGTCTCGCGCGGCGCCGGCACCGACGCATTCGGCCGGCAGCCCTGCGACTGTGTCGGGTTCCGGCGACAGCTCTCAACCGAAAGCAGGCAAGGCCGGGGCGCGCGGCAGCGCACCCGCCCGCTCGAAAGCTGACAATCCGGGAACCGACACCCAGGCGGCCGGCGGCCCCGCGCCTGCGGGCGGCAAAGCGCCCGCGGCCGCGCAGGCCGCCAACTCCGGTGCGAAGGGCGGCAAGGCGCAGGATCGCCTGCAGCTCGATACCACGCAGATCACCGGTAACCAGGAGTTGCCGAAGGTGCTATATATCGTTCCGTGGAAAC
>CAZDTG010000372.1:0-3339 GCA_964508005.1 uncultured Steroidobacteraceae bacterium | reverse complement strand
CGCGCAACACGCTGCCCTCCTACGACCTCGTCAACTCGCGGGCGGGCGTGGAGGCGGACCACTGGTCGGCGATGTTCTTCGTGGACAACCTGACGAACAAGAAGGCGCTGCTCAGCGACACGGGCGCGCTCTCCGCCAACGTGCCGATCTTCAACCGCGTGGCGACGAATCGGCCGCGCACCTTCGGAGTCGATCTCAATTACAGGTTCTGACATGGCCGACGACGGCTATCCGGGCCGCGCATACGCCTGGACCGTCGTCGCGATCCTCATCGCGACGGCGGTCCTGTCGTATACGGACCGGCAGGTGCTCAGCCTGCTCGTCGACCCCATCCGCGCCGCTCTGGGTATCAGCGACACGCAGATCAGCCTGCTGCTCGGCACGGCGTTCGCGGTCGTGTATGGGATCGCGGGAATTCCGCTCGGCTACCTCGCGGATCGCAGCTCGCGCCGCAATCTGATCTTCGCGGGCGTGTTGGTATGGAGCTGCGGCACACTGGCGTGCGGATTCTCGCGAAGCTTCGGGCAGCTGTTCACCGCGCGGATCGTCGTCGGACTGGGCGAGGCGGTGCTTGCGCCCGCGGCGATCTCGCTGATCAGCGACTACTTCCCGCCATCGCGCCGCGGCACGGCGGTGGGGTGCTTTCTGAGCGGGATAGCGATGGGCATCGGGGCGTCCATCCTCATCGGCGGCGGCGTACTGCACATTGTGGAGACCGGGGCGCTGGCCGGGACCCCGTTGGCGAGCCTGGCGGCGTGGAGGCTGGTGCTGTTGCTGATCGGGGCGCCCGGGGTGCTGTGGGCGCTGGTCATATTGTTGATCAAGGAGCCGGTGCGGCAGGCGACTGAGGGCTCGCTGGACGACGCGAACACTGCCGCGCGCGCTGACGCGACAAGCAGGGTTAACGCGACAACCGGCCCTGCCGCGATGACCGGCAGCGGCGCGACGATCAACGCGGCCGCCTGGGCGCGCGTAGCCCCCATCTACCTCGTCGTGGCTACCGCGTCGCTGGTGGACAATGCCGTCGGCGCGTGGGCACCCACGCTGTTGATTCGCGAGTTCGCCAGGAACGCGGCGCAGGTGGGCATGGAGCTCGGGCTGCTGCTGACCGCCGGCTTCGGCGGGGGCGTGCTGCTCGGGGGCTGGCTGGCGGACCGGGTTGGCGCCCGAGGCGGCTGGTCACACAAGCTCGGCGTCTGTCTCGTGTCCGGGCTGTTGATTCTGCCCGTGTCCCTGTTGCTCAATGCGGGACAGTTCGACGTGGTGCTGCTGTCCGTGCCGCTCTATTTCGCCTTATCGGGCGTCGTCACCGCCTGCGGGTTCTCCGCAATACTGGACGTCGTGCCGAACCGCTCGCGCGGGCTCGCCATGGCGGTGAGCTTTTTTCTCAATGTGGCACTCGGCGCGGGAGTCGGCCCGACCGCGGTCGCCGTTGCCAGCGAGCGCATATTCGGCGCCGCGGCGGGTTTAGGACCCGCCATCACCCTGACGGTGGGCGCGAGCTATGGTGTAGCCGTCATCACCCTCCTCGCAACCCTGTCGATCTTCCGCGCCCGCGCGGCAGCGGTCAGGTAGTACCGATGTCAGGCGCCGCGATCATCCTCGTGGTGACGATTCTCGTCAGCGTCATCGGCCTCTTCTCGCGCAAGTTCATCGAGCGGGCAGTGCTGCGCCCCTACCAGGTCGCGCGCGGGTCGGGATATCTGACGTTGCTCACGAGCGGCTTCGTGCACGCGGATGTGACGCACCTGCTCTTCAACGTGATCACGTTCTATTCGTTCGCCTTCGTGCTGGAGCGCACGATCGGCACGGTGCGGTTCGTCGTACTGTACTTCTGCGGGCTGCTGGTCAGCGCGATCGGGACCTGCATCAAGCACCGCGACGAGCCGAACTATGCCTCCCTGGGCGCCTCGGGAGCGATTCTCGCCGTGCTGTTCGCCTCGATCGTGTATTTCCCGCGGCAGCGGCTCTTCATTCTGCCCTTGCCGGTGCCGATTCCGGCGCCGCTGTTCGCCCTGGCATACCTGGCCTTCAGCTACTACTCATCGGGCCGGCGGGCGCCGGATAACATCAATCACGACGCTCACATCTTCGGGGCCCTGACCGGGCTCGCTTTCGTTCTGCTGACCGATCCGCAGCAGTTCGGCGCGCTGCTGCACTCCCTGGGCGGAGGGAGCTGACCGGGGGTGCGATCGGCTCATCCCTGGGTGAAGATGACCGCTGCCTTGAGCAGGGTCACCCAGACACCCCAGGCGATCGGAATTCCGACGGCGAGCCAGGCCGCGGCGAGCAGCCACACCGGTGTCGTGGCCTCGACGGCGCCGGTTGCCGCATCGGCGCGGCCGCTGAAGCCAGTGTCGGCCGCGTCGAGCGCCGCGATCTGCGCGCGCGTCATGTAATGCTTCTTCGCCACCGGCTGGATCATCAGGTTGCAGACGAACCCGACCGCCAGCAGGCCGGCGAGAACGTACATCGTGATGCTATAGGCCTCCGCGCGCCGCACGCCGTGCTCGAGTTGGTATTCGCGCACGTAGTTCACCAACACCGGGCCGAGCACACCCGCGGTCGCCCAGGCGGTGAGCAGCCGGCCGTGGATCGCGCTCACCATCTTCGTGCCGAAAAGGTCCGCGAGATACGCGGGCACGGTGGCAAAGCCGCCGCCGTACATCGAGAGGATCAGGCAGAAGAAGGCGACGAACAGGCCCAGGCTGCCGTCATCCGCCGTCCACGGAATCGCCGCGTACAGCGCCGCGCCGAACAGAAAGAACACCATGTAGGTGGCCTGACGGCCGATCTGGTCCGAGAGCGAGGCCCAGAAGATGCGGCCGGCGATGTTGAACAGCGATAACAGCCCGGTGAATCCCGCCGCGATGGCGGCGATCACGCTCAGCTGCGCGGGCGTCAACTCATCGAACGCCGCCCGCACGCCGATCAGCCGGCCGCCGAAGACCTCCTGCAACAGCGGCGAGGCCATCCCCAGAATGCCGATACCGGCGGTCACGTTGAGTGTCAGCACGGCCCACAGGAGCCAGAACTGCGGCGTGCGCCAGGCGACGTCCGGATGCACCTGGCCATCCGTGACGAGCGTCTGCCGCGCCGGCGGCTTCCAGCCCTCGGGTTTCCAATTGGCGGCGGGTACGCGGTAGCCGAGAGCGCCCGCCATCATGAAGACGAAATAGCCGGCCGCGAACACGAGGAACGTCTGCCACACGCCCACCTGGGCCGGCGTGGCAAACAGCTTCATCAGCTGATCGGCCAGGGGCGCCCCGATCATGGCGCCGCCCCCGAAGCCCATGATGGCCATGCCGGTCGACATGCCGCGCCGGTCGGGGAACCACT
>CAZDTG010000371.1:0-3366 GCA_964508005.1 uncultured Steroidobacteraceae bacterium | reverse complement strand
CGAGAGCACTCCGGTCTTCCGCGTCCCGGTTCGTGTTCTGCTCGGGGTGGTGGGCGGCGATGGACTCGAACCATCTACCTCGGCGGTAGCCCGGACTGAGCGCTGTGCTTCTGAATTCGGATGGCGGTAACGAAGGACTCCGAGTTAGGTTGTCCGTTTCAACGAGCCAATTCGGGCTGCCGACACGGTGGAGGTCGCGAGCCGCCGCAGGGCACAAACGGTCTTGAAGTTCGGTCGTTAGCCGTCCAGCGACGTCCTGGAACGCCCGCTAACACTCGGACTTCCGCCCGCCTGCGGCCGCCGGATCCACGGACGACCAAGTTTGTCCGCTGGCTTGGATGTCTAGCTGGTTGTCAGTACCCGCTGCTCGAGCCGACCGGAATCCCTGTCTGCGCCGTTGCGTGGCGCCCCGTCGCGTCCGTTCGCTCGCTCTACCGAATGTTCGGCGGTAAGTCGTTCAGTAGCGAGACGGCCACCGACGCACGACAACCTGTGACATCCTCGACGAGCTACTGCGTCGTTGCGACGCCACTGTCCGTCTGCGCCTCGCGGACCAGATGCCGGTTCACCTCGTCGAGGCGCTGGAGGAAGTCGGCGATCAGCTGAAGCTGCGCGTCGTCGTACTGTTCCAGCAGCTGCCTCATCGCCACGGCGAGAGGCGTGAAGAGCTCCTGGACTCGCGCCTCGTGTCGGCCGGTCGAGACCACGAAAACGCGCCGCCGGTCCCGATCGTCGCGCTTTCTCTTAATGAAGCCGCGCCGCTCTAGGCGGTCCAGGGCCGCGGTCGTGGCGGACGTGCTCAGGCCAGTGATCTCAGACAGCCGGCCGGCGGTCAACCGCTCGACGCCGCGGGCCGCGTCCAGGCACTTGAGGTCGGTCGGGTGGAGACCCAGCTCGTCCGCGATCGACTGGTGGATCAGCAGGCCGAAGGTCGCGGCCTCGCGCATCAGCTCGGAGATGCGGTCGAACTGCTCAGCTCTTGACAAACCCTCTCGGTTCATGGAATTATTCGGCTCATCGAGACACTCTCTCGTTGGAATCATTCGATGGATCGAGAGTATACAGGAGGAGCGACATGAAAAACGCTTGGCGGTTCTTGCTTGGCCGGTTCAGGGAATTCATAGCCGAGGCCGCGAAGGCCCGGCGGTACATGCTGGAGGACAAGCGCCAGAACATGGCGAAGTGGGAGAAGAGCCGCTAAGTGTCAGGCGCACCCTTCGTGGTTCAAACCACCGGCCTTCGCAAGTCGTTCACGGGTAAGGGGGGACCTATCCAGGCCTTGGTCGATGTCGACCTCGCAGTCGCCCCGGCTCAGGTCTTCGGCTTCCTCGGTCCCAACGGTGCTGGCAAGACGACGATGCTTCGGATCTTGACCACACTCATGCGCGCCGACGCCGGCAAGGCCACGGTAGCCGGACACGACGTCAGCCGCCGGCCCGGCGATGTGCGGCGCCGCATCGGCTATGTCGGTCAGCTCGGCGGCGCCGACCACTCGGCTACCGGCCGAGAAAACCTTCTCCTACAAGCGAGGCTCTACGGGCTGTCGGCGGCTGACGCCAAACGGCGAAGCGCTCAGGCTGCCGCGACAATGGATCTCGATGGCCTACTCGACCGCATCGTTCGGACATACTCGGGCGGCCAGCGTCGTCGGCTTGAGGTAGCGCTCGGCATCATCCACCGGCCGGACGTGCTCTTCCTGGACGAGCCAACGACAGGGCTCGACCTGCAGAACCGCGCGAACCTGTGGGAACAGATTCGCGCTCTCAAAGCGTCTGGCACGACGATCTTCCTGACGACTCACTACCTAGAGGAGGCCGATCAGCTGAGCGACCGGGTCGCAATCATCGACCACGGCAGGGTGATCGTCGAGGGCACGCCGGACGAGCTGAAGCGCCGGCTGGCGTCCGGTGCCGTGACCATCACGCCCAAGACTGGAAGCGCAGATGTGGGCGACTTGAGCCGCGACTTCGCGCGAGAGCCTTTCGTTCGCGAGGCCCGTGTGACTGGCGCATCCGTCCAGCTCTACGTCACGGATACGACACAGGCGGTGGCGGCGATCCTGGCTCGCCTCCGGAACAACGAGGTGGAGCTGCAGTCGGTATCGGTCGCCGAGCCAACGCTCGACGACGTCTTCCTTCACGAGACCGGCCGCTCTTTAAGGGATGCCGAGAAGACGCAGCGGCAGGAGGCGGCATGAATCTGGCACTGCAGGCGCTGCTCTTCTTCCGCCGGAAGATGCTGGAGACACTCCGGCAGCCTGTATGGGTGGTGATGGGCCTTACGGTCCCGCTGCTGTACTTAGCGCTGTTCGCACCACTCCTGAAATCCCTCTCGGGAGCTCCGGGCTTCCCATCGGGAAGGATTCTCGACGTCTTCATCCCCGGGATCTTGGTCCTGCTCGCATTCGGATCTGGGATGGGTGCGGGGTGGGTCGTGATCTGGGAGATGGAATCTGGTGTTATCGAACGCTTCAGGGTGACACCGGGCAGCCGCCTGGCCCTCCTGCTCGGGACCGTCCTCCGAGACGCGGTGACGTTCGTCGTCCCCGCGGTGCTCGTAGTCCTGCTCGCGATCCCCTTTGGCTTTCATCCGCACTGGATTGGGATCGCGATCCTCCTGGTCCTGCTCGCCCTGCTCACAGTAGCGGTGTCGGCAGCCTCTTCAGCCGTCGGCATCACCCTCAAGGACGTGGGAAGCGTGGCTGCCGTGGTGACGGGGCTTCAGCTCCCGCTGACCCTGCTCGCCGGGGTGCTGCTGCCGCTGTCCCTGGGGCCCGATTGGCTTAGGACGCTTGGGCACCTCAACCCGCTGTACTACGCGGTCGAGGCTGGCCGCGATCTCGCCTCGGGGACCCTCAACTCGCCAAGCGTCGACCGTGGATGGGCGGTCGTTGTCGCATCCGCCATCGCCGCTCTTTGGTGGGGCACGCGCAGCTTCCGTCGGGCAATGAGCTAGGAGGCGCGGCGCTGGCGCTGGTGCCGCTGGCGGCGGCCCCCAACCGCTCCTGACACCATGAAGCATTAGTGCCGGCGCGTTTGCGCAATAGATGGCACTGGACTCTAACTGTCCGTGTGGACTGCCCCAGTCACTGCCCTGCCGATCGAGCCAGACGTCAACCAATTGGTGGCAAACGGTGCGCTCCCGCCAATAAACGACCGCCCGAACACAGGGTGTCCAAGCAGCTTCAAAGGGGTCTGCTGATCCGCGGTGGCGTTGATCGCCACCTGGAATGGCATCGCCACTCGGAGCGCTGTGCTAACTCGTTAACAGGCCAGAAACGGCCGTTAGGGTGTCAGTTTGAATTCGAAACGGGGTGGTGGGCGGCGATGGACTCGAACCATCTACCTCGGCGTTATCAGCACCGCG
>CAZDTG010000370.1:0-3372 GCA_964508005.1 uncultured Steroidobacteraceae bacterium | reverse complement strand
CGTCCATCGCCGTGTCCTGTTCGCCATGCGCGAGCTCGGCAATGACTGGAACAAGCCCTACAAGAAATCGGCGCGTATCGTCGGCGACGTGATCGGTAAATATCACCCGCACGGTGACACGGCCGTTTACGACACCATGGTGCGCATGGCGCAGCCGTTCTCGATGCGCTACCTGCTCATCGACGGCCAGGGCAATTTCGGGTCGGTGGATGGCGACATGCCCGCCGCCATGCGTTACACGGAAGTGCGCATGTCCCGGATCGCGCACGAGCTGCTCGCGGACATCGACAAGGAAACCGTCGACTTCATCCCGAACTACGACGAATCTGAGCACGAGCCCTCGGTGCTGCCGGCGCGCGTCCCGAATCTGCTCGTCAACGGGCAGACCGGCATCGCGGTGGGCATGGCGACCAACATCCCGCCGCACAACCTCACCGAGATCATCAACGCCTGCCTGGCGCTCCTGGATGATCCGTCACTGCCGCTCGCGGCGCTCATGCAGCACGTGCCGGGTCCCGACTTCCCCACCGGCGGCATCATCAACGGCGCACAGGAGATCGCGACGGCATACCGCACCGGCCGCGGCCGGCTGTCCGTGCGCGCGAAGGTGGAAATCGAGGACGTCGGCAAGGGCGACCGCCAGGCCATCATCGTCACCGAGCTGCCTTACCAGGTCAACAAAGCGCGCCTCATCGAGCGCATCGCGCAGCTCGTGCGCGAGAAGCTCATCGACGGCATCGCGGGCGACGGTCTGCGCGATGAGTCCGACAAGGACGGCATGCGCATCGTCATCGAGCTCAAGCGCGGCGAAGTGACCGAGATCGTTCTCAACAACCTGTACGCGCAGACGCCGATGGAAACGGTGTTCGGCATCAACATGGTGGCCCTGCAGGACGGGCAGCCGCGGCTGATGTCGCTGAAGGAGATGCTGGATGCCTTCATCCGGCACCGGCGCGAAGTCGTCACCCGCCGCACCATCTACGATTTGCGCAAGGCGCGCGAGCGCGCCCACATCCTCGAAGGACTCGCCGTCGCGCTCGCCAATATCGACGACGTGATCGCGCTCATCAAGGCGTCGCCGTCGCCGGCGGAAGCGCGCGCTGCGTTGCTCGCGCGCGCCTGGGGCTCGGGCATCGTCCCCCAGCTGCTCGAGCGCGCCGGCGCGATCTCGACCCGGCCCGCCGGCCTGGGCACGGAATTCGGCCTGCGCGATACGGCCTACCATCTGTCGGAAGCGCAGGCCCAGGCGATTCTCGACATGCGCCTGAACCGGCTCACCGGCCTGGAGCAGGATCGGATCATCGACGAATACAAGGTGCTGCTCGAGAGCATCCGCGATCTCGGCGACATCCTGGCGCGTCCCGAGCGCCTGACACAGGTGGTGCGCGGCGAGCTCATCGAGATCCGCGACCAGTACGGCGACGCCCGCCGCACGGAAATCAACCGCGACCATCTCGATCTCACCACCGAGGATCTCATCGAGCCGCAGGATGTCGTGGTCACGTTGTCGCACGCGGGGTATGCGAAATCGCAGCCGCTCACCGAATACCAGACACAGCGGCGCGGCGGGCGCGGCAAGGCGGCCACCGCGGTCAAGGACGAGGATTTCATCGAGAAGCTCTTCGTGGCCAACACACACGACACCGTGTTGTGTTTCTCGAACCGCGGCAAGGTCTATTGGCTGAAGGTCTACACCCTGCCGCAGGCCGGACGTAACGCGCGCGGCAAGCCGATGGTGAATTTACTGCCGCTGGAGGAGGGCGAGAAGATCAACGCGCTGTTGCCCGTCAAGCAGTACGACGAGCAGCACTTCGTGTTCATGGCGACGAGCCAGGGCACCGTGAAGAAAACACCGTTGACGGCGTTCTCACGCCCGCGCTCGAACGGCATCATCGCCGTGGACCTCGCGGACAACGACCGCCTCGTCGGTGTCGCCATCACCGACGGGCAGCGCGAGATCATCCTCGTCTCGAGCGGCGGCAAGGCGATCCGCTTTCACGAGGACGAGGTGCGGCCGATGGGGCGCGAAGCCGCCGGTGTCCGCGGGATCAAGCTCGGCGACGGGCAGGAGCTCATCGCCCTGATCGTCGTGGGCGACGGTCACATCCTGACGGCCTCCGCCACCGGTTACGGCAAGCTCACACCGCTCGATGATTTCCCCTCGCATGGCCGCGGCGGCCAGGGCGTCATCGCGCTGCAGACCTCCGACCGGAACGGCACCACCGTGGCCGCGCTTCAGGTGATGGCCGGTCAGGAGATCATGCTCATCAGTTCCACCGGCACGCTCGTGCGCACTGCCGTCGATGAGATCTCGGTGCTCGGGCGCAACACCCAGGGCGTGCGTCTCATCCGGCTCGCCGAGGGCGAGCGTCTGGTTGGAATCGAGCGGATCGAAAGTCTGGAGGCGGCCGAAGGTGCGCTCGCAGGCGCCGACGTGGCCGGCGGAGACGTCGCTGGCGGCGACGAGAGCGGCGGCCAGGAGCGCAGCGGCGATGAGCCCGGGCCCCAGTAGCCCGAGCACCCCCATGGCCCGAAAGAAAAAAACGCGTCGCGCGACGCCGCAGCAGGCGGCACGGTCCGCGCAGGAAGCTGTCGCTGCGCAGATGGCTGCTCCCGCCTTGAATCTCGAGAAGGTGCGCAGCCGGATCGACTCCATCGACGAGCAGATCCACAGCCTCATCAACGATCGCGCGCGTCTCGCGCAGCTCGTGGGCATCTCCAAAACGCGCGAGGGGCGCACGGTCGATTTCTACAGGCCGGAGCGCGAGGCGCAGGTGCTGCGCATGGCCCGCGAGCGCAACTCCGGGCCGCTTCGCGACGAGGAGATCCTGCGCCTGTTCCGCGAGATCATGTCAGCCTGCCTCGCGCAGCAGGAGCCGCTGAAGGTGGCCTTCCTCGGACCCGAGGGCACGTTCACGCAAAGCGCGGTGCTGACCCACTTCGGCCACTCGGTGCGGGCTCTGCCGCTCGCCTCGATCGACGAAGTGTTTCACGAGGTCGAGGCGGCGAGCGCCGATTTCGGCGTGGTGCCGATCGAGAACTCGACCGAGGGCACGGTGAACCACACTCTCGACCGCTTTCTGCTGTCGCCGTTGAAGATCTGCGGCGAGGTGGAGCTGCGCATCCATCACAACCTGATGGGCCTGATGGGCTCGCTCGGCCGCATCGTGCGCATCTGTTCCCATCCCCAGTCGCTCGCGCAGTGCCGCGCCTGGCTGGATGAGCATCTGCCGAGCGTCGAGCAGGTGCCCGTCTCGAGCAATGCGGAAGGGGCCCGGCGCGCGCGGGACGAGCAAGGTACCGCGGCGATTGCCGGCCAGACTGCGGCGGAAGTCTATGGCCTGAAGGTGTTGGCGGCGGAAATCGAGGACC